>NZ_JAWLIK010000006.1:0-222779 GCF_033042555.1 Flavobacterium sp. DG1-102-2 | reverse complement strand
GTGGTACCTCCAGGAATCGAACCAGGGACACATGGATTTTCAGTCCATTGCTCTACCAACTGAGCTAAGGTACCATTGCTTAAACTTCACTAATTACTTATGTTTATAAGGCGTTATGTGAACTTGTTTGCGGGTGCAAATATAGAACCATTTTTAAATTATCCAAAACAAAAGATAAAAAAAATCAATCACTATCTTTACGGCATAAACAAAAGGTAAATGCTTTTAGCGATAGATATAGGAAATACAAAAATTAAAGCTGCTGTTTTTGAGGGTACTGTACTCATTCATAAATATGTTTTTGATAAAGAACAAGTGTCAATAGAACTAGAAAATATTTTTAAAAAACATATAGGAATCAAAAAAAGCGTTGTTTCGTCGGTAGGGAATACCATTCCGGACCTGTTATCACAACTGGATAAAGGAAGTGATTTGTCTATCATCAACCATGATTCTTTTTTCCCTTTTATTAACGACTACGCAACGCCTGCAACTTTAGGTATAGACAGGATGGTGCTTTCCGCTGGGGCAGTATTACAATATCCGGGGCAGAACTGCCTTGTGATAGATGCCGGCACCTGCATTACTTATGATTTTGTAGATATCCAAAAACACTATAAAGGCGGTGCAATATCGCCGGGTTTACAGTTAAGGTATAATGCTATGCATAATTTTACGGCAAAACTTCCGTTGTTATATCCTGAAATGCCAAATGAATACATAGGTAATACAACTAAGGGTGCTATGCATTCGGGGGTAGTAAATGGCGTTCTGCATGAGATGAACGGGTTTGTGGAGCAGTATGTTGAACAATATCAGGAGTTAACAATAATATTAACGGGTGGAGATGCCGATTTTTTGGCTAAAAGATTAAAAAACACCATATTTGCCAATTCAAATTTCCTGCTGGAGAGTTTGAATCTTTTATATCTATATAACGATCAAAAATGATTAAAAAAATTATTGCAGGCTTGTGCCTGATTCTTTCAACCACTGCGTTTTCACAGGATAATAATGCGTCGCCTTATTCTTATTATGGTATTGGCGATGTTAAGTTTAAAGGAACTGTAGAAAACAGGTCTATGGGTGGTTTAAGTATTTTGCCCGACAGTATACACGTAAATCTGCAAAATCCTGCAATGTATAATTCTCTACTGCTTACAACTTACACTGTAGGCGTAAGTAATAAAAGCGTTAACTTTAAATCAGATTCAGGGAACGACAGCGCCGGCAGGGTAACATTCGATTACCTGGCTGTTGCGCTTCCATTTAAAAAAATAGGTGTGTCTTTCGGTTTGATGCCTTACACATCTGTAGGATACAGGATCCAGAATGATGTTACGCGCGATAATGTTGAATATCACAGGGAGTTTGAAGGCAGCGGTGGTATAAACCGTGCTTTTGCAGGTGTAGCCTATAAAATTACTCCAAAACTTAGTTTAGGTGCTAATCTTAATTATAATTTTGGAAATATACAGACAAAATCTATAGTTGGCGCTACCGGTGGAATTATACAGTATCCTACACGTGAGCTTAATGACGCTCATTACGGAGGGTTGTCATTTAATTTTGGAGCAAACTACCAAACAAAGATTTCAGAAAAGCTTGACTGGGTTACAAGTGCGACCTTTACGCCTGAGTCTACATTGAACAGTACAACTGAAAGAAATTTTGCAACTGTGCTTGTTTCCTCTTCAGGAGGTGAAACGATTGTAGACCAAATTGATTCGGGTAAGGTAGATAACGATACAAAAATGCCGTCTATGTTCACTTTTGGAACAGGTGTGGGCCAAATAAGAAAATGGTTTGCAGGTATAGAATACACTACACAAAGCAGTAACGCTTTTGGCAGCCGATTTAATTCGGTAACTGCAGCGAGTTTCAAATCTTCCCAAAAAATAAATTTAGGAGGATATTACATTCCTAATTATAACTCTTTTAATAGCTATTTAAGCAGGGTTACTTACAGAGGAGGTCTTAGGTATGAAAAAACAGGCCTTGAAGTAAATAACCAGTATATTGACGATATGGCCCTAACACTTGGTATGGGGCTTCCTTTAGGAGGATATATGGGTTCTAACATAAACATTGGCCTTGAGCTGGGTAGAAGAGGTACAACTAAAGCTAACCTTGTTCAGGAAAATTATGTAAACGTAATGATAAGCCTTTCACTTAATGACAGGTGGTTTATTAAAAGAAAATACGATTAATTTAAACTTTACGGGTTATGAAAACATTTCTGACACTTATTTTTTGCGCAGTTGGCCTAACGGTTTTTGCGCAGAAAGCTCCTAAATGCGAGGATAGCTATAAGGCATTTGAAGGTAAGTTTCTTGCCAAGGACTACAACGATGCTTATACTGTACTTAGCGACCTTAGGGTGAGGTGTCCTAAAGTGAATGAAAACCTTTTTGTTTATGGAGAAGCTATACTGAAATATAGGGTTGAAGTATCGCAGACTCCCGAAGATGCAAAAGCAAACGTAGCTGATCTTATAGCTCTTTATGGGGAGCAGTTGTCAAATTATCCAATGAGTGGTGCCGATGTAAAAAAAACTCAGCTTCAGATGGAGCACGGGCTTATTACTAAGCCGGACGCTTATAAAGCTTTTACTGCTTCTTTTAATACTAACAGAAACGCTTTTACTGATTATAAATCGTTACTGGCATATTACGACCTTGTTCTTGAGGATTTTAAATCAGGCAAAGGAATTAATGACGACCAGTATTTTCAAAAATATGCCGATATAAGCGCCCAGGTTGCTTATGCAGAAGATAATATAACCGCAAGGCAAAAGGATATCCTGAAAAAGAAAGAGACATCTACGCTGACTGACGAAGAAACACAATTTATTACCGATGCTCCGCTGACAATTGAAGCCTTAGGTAATGTGGCTGACGTGATCAGGAAACAAAGCAGGGACTACGTAACCTGCGAGAAGATGGAAGCATATTATGAAAAGAACTACGAAGCCCACAAAACAGATGTTGCATGGCTGTCTTCGTTAGCAGATGCAATGTTTGGCAAAAAATGCTATTCTTCCACCTTGTTAAAGAAAGCGGTTTTAGCAATTCATACTGTAAAACCTACCAAGGAAACGTCATTCCGTCTAGGTATACTTACCTTTAAAAATGGTGATAACAAAGAAGCTGTGAAATATTTTGAGCAGGCAATAATGTTGGAAACCAGTCAGGTAAAGAAATCTGACATATGCATGCAGATGGCTTCTCTAAGCCAGTCTGACAGGGCAGCTCAAAAACAATATCTTTTAAGAGCGGTTGAACTTGATCCTAAAGCAGGCCAGGCTTTCCTGAAACTTGCGCAAATGTATGCAACCGTTCAGCCTAATGATGAATGTAAGCTAACCGATTTTGATCGTAAAACGCTTAATTTCTTAGCTATAGATATGGCTAAGAAAGCGCAGGCCGCCGAACCAAGATATAAAATGGCTGCGGAGACCGCAATTGCCGGATATACTAAAAACCTCCCTACAAAACAAGAAGCAAAAGTTTTGAAAAAGAAAAAAGGTGATACCGTAACATTTGGCTGCTGGATAAATGAAACCGTTACGTTACCAAACCTGTAAGTCATGAGATTTTATAAAAGTATAGGAATAATATCTTTTGTAATAGTGCTGCTTTGTTCCTGCGAAAGTAATTTTAAGGATGTGCAGCGGATAAATACGGTTGTCTTTAGTCCCTCGGGCGAGACAGAGAATATAAACCTTAAATATACTGATTCGGGTAAAGTAAAGGCTATACTTGTTAGCCCGCTTATGCTTGATTTCTCTAATCTGGAATACGGTTTTAATGAATTCCCAAAAGGCGTGCATGTTACACTTTTTGACCAATCCAATAAAAAGACCTTTATAGTTGCTGATTATGCCATTACTTATGCAAAGACGGATATGATAGATTTGCAGGGCAACGTAAAGATAACAAGCGACGATGGTAAGAAGCTGGAAAGCGATCAGTTGTTTTATGACCAGAAGAACGAATGGTTTTATACCGAAAAAAGATTTAAATTTACCGACGAAAACGGAAGCTATTTTGAAGGCCCCGGTGTAGACTTTAGTAAAGACTTTAAAGTGTTTAATGCTCAGGGCAACACCGGTCTTATCAATAATGTTGACGAAAAATAAAACAGAATGAATTATTTAAAGATTGTATCGTATTTATATCTTGTTGTTGCAGCTTTTTTTGCTGTTGACGGTATTTTAAAGATACAAAAAGGCGAAGACTGTGTAATTAGCTTTTTATTTGCAGGGCTTGCGGTATTTATGTTTTTCTTCAGGATGAGGTTTGCTAAAAAATATCCTAATAACAGGAAAGATACATAATCCATCATGGAAACGGCGACGATAATAGTATGCTTACTTCTTTCGGCCTTTTTCTCAGGAATGGAAATTGCTTACATATCTTCTAATAAGGTATATCTCGAGGTAGAGAAAAAGCAGTCTACGCTAATTTCTAAAATACTCTCCCGCTTAACCGAAAAACCGGTTCAGTTCATAACATCAATGCTTGTAGGGAATACTATTGTGATGGTAGTATATTCTTATTTTATGAGTAATGCCATTATGAGATGGTTTTCTTCTCCGGGTTATGAAATCTACTTTTTATACAGAACTTTGCTGCAGATTGTAGTTGCGGCATTTGTACTTCTTGTAACCGCCGAATTTATTCCCAAAATATTTTTTCAGGTTTACGCTAATACGCTAATAAAGGTTTTTGCGCTGCCTGCTTATGTTTTCTATTACCTGTTCTACTGGATTTCAAAATTTGTTGTTTCTATATCAGATTTTATTCTTGTAAATGTCTTCAGGACTGAGGGCGACAGGCAGAAAGCTTTTTTCAGTAAAGGCGAGTTGGGTAACTACATAGCTGAACAGCTAAATGGCGCGGATATTCAGGAAGAGGTGGATTCTGAAATTCAGATATTCCAGAATGCGCTTGAATTTTCTGATGTTAAAGCGCGCGATATCATGACGCCCCGCACTGAGATTGCTGCAGTTGAAATTAATGAATCTGTTGAAGAGCTGAGGCAGCTGTTTATAGAAACAGATTATTCTAAAATTGTTATTTACCGGGATACACTGGATAATATAATAGGGTACGTCAATTCATTTGAGCTGTTTAAAAAACCTGCTGCAATACAATCGGTAATGATAAGTATTGAGCATGCGCCCGGCACTATATATGTGAAAGAGCTGCTTAATATACTTACCCGCAAGCGTAAGAGCATGGCTGTTGTTCTTGATGAGTATGGAGGTACATCTGGCATTGTGACCGTTGAAGATATTATCGAAGAACTTTTTGGAGAGATCGAGGATGAACATGATGATGAAGAGGAGCTTATTGAGGAGAGGCTCGAGGACGGGGCTTATCTTTTTTCGGCCCGTCTTGATGTAGAATACGTTAATGAAGAATATGGGCTGGCTATTCCGGAAAGTGATTCTTATGTAACGCTGGGTGGCTTTATAGTGCATAATGCTAGCCAAATACCAAAAACGGGAGAAAAACTGGTCTTTGAGAACTTCGAAATTTACATCGAGCAGGCTTCGAATAAAAAGATAGAGCTTGTAAAAATTCAGGCTTTAGGGAATAAATAAAAAAAAATGCAACTTCGTGCGAAAATATATCGTCACTGCTTTTATTATTAAACAGATAATTGTATTTTCGCCCACTGATATAAAATTTTAACAAACATAAAAATGGCGGTTTTATCAAAAATTAGGCAGCGTTCGTTGATTCTGATACTAGTTATAGGCTTTTGCTTACTGGCTTTTATAATAGGTGATATTGTAAACAGCGGTGGCTTTGGCGTTACACGAAACATTGGTAGCGTGAATGGTAAAGATATCCCAGTACAGGATTTTTTACAAAAAGTTAATGACGTTCAGGCAAGGCAGCAGGGTATTAGCCCTACACAGGCTGCAAATGCAGTTTGGAACCAGGAGGTTGACAACATTCTTTTTGAGGAAAGATTTGAGAAGGCCGGTATAAGGGTAGGTAAAGATCATATCTTTAATGTATATGCCCAGGATCCTCAGGTTGCTCAAAACCCTCAGTTCTTAAATGCACTTGGAAAATTTGATAAAGCTAAATTTACTGAGTTTTTAGTAGGTCTTAAGACATCTAACCCTGCGCAATGGCAAATGATCGAGAAGAATCAGGGCCTTGTTGAGAATTCAGCTAAAAAACAACTTTACCTTACAATGGTAAAAGCTGCTTTCTTTGCAACTGATGCAGATGGTAAAGCTAAATATGAAGCTGAAGCAAGCAAAGCGTCGTTTGATTATGTGTTTGTTCCTTACAGCACTATCAACGATGACCAGGTAAAAGTTTCTGATGAGGAACTTATTGCCTTCATGAAGAAAAATGAGAAAAAATACAAAGCAGAGGCTTCTCGTGACCTTGAATATGTATTAATTGAGAATAAGCCTTCTAAAGAAGACGAAGCTGAGATGAAGAAAAACATCAACGCTTTACTCGCTCCAAGTGTTAGTTACAACAAAACTACCGGGGTTAACGATACTATTTCTGGTTTTGCAAACGTTCCTGCAGCAACTATAGCAGAATTTGTAAATCAAAACTCAGACATTAAGTATGATACTACTTATGTTACTAAACAACAACTTCCTGTAGAGTTTGCAGAGCAGATATATAACCTTGGAAAAGGTCAGGTATTTGGTCCTTATATTGATAACGGATACTACAAGCTTACAAGAATGATGGATAAAAAAGGAAATGCTTCTGCAAAAGCAAGCCATATCCTTATTGCTTACAAAGGAGGTAAGGCTCCGGATCCATCTATTACAAGAACTAAAGAAGAGGCAAAAGCTAAAGCTGACGACCTTTTAAAACAAGTTAATGCTAATCCGGGTAATTTTGCAATGCTTGCAATGACTAATACTGATGACCCGGGATCGAAACAGACTGGTGGAGAATACGACAATATAGCACCTAACCAAATGGTTAAGCCATTCAACGATTTTGTATTCAACAATCCGATAGGAACTACAGGAGTAGTTGAAACAGAATTTGGTTACCACGTAATTAAAGTTACAGGTAAAAACGAAGCTGTTCAGCTTGCTACGGTAGCTCAAAAAATTGAGCCATCTGAAACGACTACAGATGAGATCTTTACTAAAGCTACTAAAATGGAAATGGATGCTGAAGAGAAACCATTTGCAGATCTTGCAAAAGGTCTAGGTCTTACAGTAACTCCTGCTAATAAAATCTTAGTTAACGATGAGGCTGTTGCAAGTTTAGGAAGCCAAAGAGCTATCGTTAAATGGGCTTACGCTAAAGATACTAACGTTGGTGATGTGAAGAAGTTTGACATCCCTCAGGGGCACGCAATCGTTACGCTTAAAAACATCAACGAGAAAGGCCTTCTTTCTATAGAAGAGGCAAAAGTTTCAGTTCTTCCTATCGTTCGTAACGAGAAAAAAGCAGAACTGGTAAGAAAGAAAATGGAAGGTGCAACCCTTGAGGCTGTGGCACAGAAAAGCGGTTCTTCTGTAGCGCTTGCAAGTGATACTACAATTGCGAACCCAATGATCGCTAATGTAGGTTCTGAGCCTAAAGTTATAGGTAAGGCATTTGGTCTTGCTGCAGGTAAAACTTCTGACCTTATTGATGGCCAAGCAGGTGTTTTCAAGATTAGGACTAAAACAATAGCTAAAGCGGCTGCATTACCTAACTATACTGCTTTCACTACCAGACTTAATGGTGAGGGAAGACAGCAAGTACAGGGAAGGCTCTCAATGGCTCTTAAGGACGCTGCAAAAATTGATGATAACAGATCTGAATTTAACTAATAGTTAAGTTCATTTAAGATAGATGAAACCGGCTTTGTGCCGGTTTTTTTATGAATTGTTGTTAGCTTAATGTAATGTCATGGTAAAAAATAAGCGTTTTATTGTTTCAATACGAAACAATAAGGTTAAATTTTTGTTATTTATTATGATATAGTATAGCTTTGCTGAAATAGCAATACTATTTTTGCGTTTAGTGCATTAATAGTGTGTAGCCAGGGTTTAAAATTGATACTATGCTTAAGGAGATAAACAAGTTTAGAAAAAGAATTATGATTGGGCTTACAAAAAATGTAGGCGCAACACGTATTGATACTACAGCTGGAACATCCATGAGTATGAAACGTATTCTTATTTCCAGGCCAAATCACAGGTTGGGCAACTTGCTGCTTATAACACCATTATTGCAAGAGATCAATTCGGTTTTTCCTGATTGTAAAATTGACCTGTTTGTAAAGGGGGGACTCGCGCCCATCCTGTTTGAAAATTATGATCAGGTAGACAGGACTATCATCCTTCCTAAGAAGCCTTTTAAAGAATTGTTCAAATATATAAACGTTTGGGTTTCGCTTAAAAGACACCGTTACGACCTGGTGATTAATCTTGACAGGGCCTCATCATCAGGAAGGCTGTCTACAAGCTTTGTTACGGCCAAGAATAAGTTTTTTGGGGAGTATATTGAAGAGCTGGCAGAAAAACATAGTGATTACAGGCATATGGCAAAAAACCCTGTATATAACTTTAGGTATTTTTTATCAAAGATGGGGGTTAAAAGTAATGCTGCAATTGTGCCAACGCTAAACCTTAAACTTACTGACGCCGAAATTAAAGACGGACAGATGTTACTGAATGAACTGGTGCCGGATTCTAAAAAGACAATCGCCCTTTTTACGTATGCTACCGGCAGTAAATGCTATACAGAAGACTGGTGGGGTAAATTTTACAAGAAGCTCGTAAATGCTTTCCCTGATTACGATTTTATCGAGATTTTACCTGTTGAGAATATCTCTAAGATAAATTTTAAAGCTCCTTCTTTTTATAGTAAAGATGTTAGGGAGATAGCTGCCGTGATTGCCAACACATCTGTTTTTGTTGGCGCTGACAGTGGTATTATGCATCTTGCAGTGTCTTCACAAACGCCAACTGTTGGCTTATTTTCGGTTACGGATCCTTCTAAATACGAGCCTTACGGTAATGGTAGCATTGCGATAGATACAAACAAACTAAATTACGACCAAAGCATTGCTGAGATAAGGAAGATCCTTGAAACAGGAGAGCTTGGTTTGGTGCAATATGCGTAATGTTTTATTCTAAAATCATTTCCCTGTAAGGTATTATCACTTCAAATCCCTTTGATGTAAAGTAGCTGCCCGGGTCTTCATTTGAAATAGCCATTATAAAGTCGCCACCCCATGCGCCAAGGCTTTTAATACATCCGTTAAAATCGGGAAAAACAAGATTTTTAACAGGCGGCAAGCCTAATATTTCGCTCATAATTGCCTCGTGTTCTGTAATGGATTGGGAAAAATCGGTAAATGTATTACTGCTGATTGCTCTTTCAGTAAGCTGATTGATTTTTGTTATTATGGGTGCAATGCTGTTTCTTCGTTCCCTATATGCCGCTATAGCCTGCCTGCTGTTTTGTTTTCTGTTGAGATATACAAAGTATAAATTGGAGATAAATCCGGGATCGAAAGTTATAGGTTGTGTTATTGGCTGGCCTTTATCTAGATGATAAAGGATGGGAGTGTTGTGCTGTGCACAGGCAATGTCGTAACCGCTGCTTCCAAAGGTCTTTGCCTGCAAAACAAACGCATCTATAGCAAACCATTGTGCAATATTGTTTATTAGTGTTGACGAAGTTCCTAAGCCCCAATGTTTTGGGAATGTAAGCCTTGTTTCAATTTTAAAACCGTTATAACTATCTAATACTTCAGGTTTTTCCAGCCATGCCCAATGCAGTATTTCAATCAGCTTATTGGTGATTTCGTCTCTGCTTTGGATGTTTTGTATAATATCATCAATTAGAAATGACGCTTCATACCATAAGCTTCCATCAGCATCAAAACTTTTCCAGTGAATATCGCCTTCAGTTCCATTTTCAATATCCAGGAACTGCCCGCCTTTTGTTGGTAGTGCAAAAGCTACAGCACCATCAAGCACAGTATATTCGCCGGTAATAAGTAGTTTTCCGTTACTGTAAAAAGTCTTCTTCAATTTTACTTGGATCAGTTGTTTGTAAATGTTTCAGATAGTCGGCAACCGCAGAATGGCTTACCGCATTTTTCTCAAAATGTTTTACCGCCATTTTTTTATGCACGTCATTTGCGCCAAGCTGGTTCAGGATATTCATAAGGTGCATTTTCATATGTCCTTGTTGAATTCCTGTAGTAGTTAACGAACGGAGCGCGGCAAAATTTTGCGCCAGCCCTGCTACGGCAACAATCTGCATCAGTTCTTTGGCTGAAGGTTTACCAAGCATTTCATGGCAGAATTTAACGAGAGGATGCAGTGTTGTAAGTCCGCCTACAGTTCCCAAAGCTAAAGGAACCTCCATCCAGAAAGTGAAAATACCGTCTTCAACTTTAGCGTGTGAAAGGCTGCTGTACTGGCTATTTCTTGAAGCATAGGCATGAACACCTGCTTCAACTGCCCTAAAATCGTTTCCTGTAGCAACAATTACGGCATCTATTCCGTTCATGATACCTTTATTGTGGGTAACTGCGCGAAACGGTTCTATCTCAGCAATCCTGACTGCTGTAATAAATTTATCTGTAAATTCCTTAGGACTTATGCTTGCATCTTCAATAAGATCTTCAACAGGGCAGGAAACTTCAGCTCTCACAACACAGTTAGGAACGTAGTTAGAGAGGATGCTCATTATTACCTGTATGTTCTTTTCATTTTCGGCGAATGCCTCATGGTTTAGTGCTTCTTCCTTCAAGATCTTAGAAAAGCGCTCAAGGCAGGAATTTATAAAGTTAGCCCCCATGCTGTCTTTAGTTTCAAAGGTAGCATGGAGCTGATAATAGTTTTCGATCTGGGTAGTTTTGTTTCTTAATTCAATATCAAGTATCCCGCCGCCACGTGCCTGCATATTTTTTGTAAGGTCCTGAGAGCCTTCGAAGAATTTTAGCTTTACACTATTGAAAAAAGTAGTAAGGTTATCAGGGTTTCCATTAAATAGAAAATGAACCTGGCCTATTTTTTCGGTGTCTATTACCGTTGCTTTAAACCCGCCGCGTTTTGCCCAGAATTTTGCAGCTTTTGCAGCAGCGGCTACCACAGAACTTTCTTCAACAGCCATAGGGATAGTGTATTTTTTGTCGTTAATGACAAAATTTGGCGCTACACCAAGGGGTAAATAAAAATTAGTTATGGTGTTTTCTATAAATTCATCATGCAGTTTTTGCAATGATTCATTTGTATTCCAGTAATTTTTTAGCAGGGTAACAGCTTCGTCTGGCGCCGCGAAGTATTCGTTGGCAATCCATTCTATCTTTTGTTCCTTTGTTAATTTAGAGAATCCAGCTATTGCTTTGCTCATTTTCAGTTGCTTAAAATAATAATGTGATGCAAAGATAAGCTTTAGGAAATGCATTTGCTAAAATTTATATACCACCCAATTAACCTCAAATTGCATTTAACAAAAAAAAGAACTCATTATTCATAAAAATTTACTAAAATTGGAGGTTTTTTATCATCTGCAAAATGAAATACATTAAAAGGTCACTTTTCTTATTAATACTGACGGTAATGCCGGCAGTAGCACAGCAAAAAATCACACTCGAACAGATATGGGGAGGCGCCTTCAGGACTCAGGCCATGGACGATCTTCAGGCTATGAAGAACACCAATCAATATACTGTTCTCAATGTTAACAGGGGCAACGGTGCCGGTACGGTAGATCTTTATGATTTTGCGACGCTTAATAAGGTGAATACGCTGATAAGCTCTAGAGATTTTAATGAGCTTGAAAATGGCATAGATAATTATGTGTTTAGCCCTGATGAAAAAAAGATACTTCTAGCCACAAATTCTGAACAGATTTTCAGGCATTCGTTTACGGCTGACTATTATATTTATGACATAGCTTCTAAATCGCTTACAAAACTTGCCGAAGGCAAAATACAGGAGCCTTCGTTTTCTGCAGATAACTCTAAAGTGGCATATTCTTTTGAAAATAATCTTTATGTATTTGATACTGCTTCTAAAAAAGCGGTTCAGGTTACAAAAGACGGTAAAAAAAATGCCGTAATAAACGGTATTACAGACTGGGTATATGAAGAAGAATTTTCGTTTGTAAAGGCTTATGAATGGAACAGTGCAGGGGATAAGATCGCTTTCATACGATTTGACGAAACTGATGTTCCTGAGTTCTCAATGGATTTATACAATCAGGGCTTATATCCTGCATCGTACACTTTTAAATATCCTAAAGCAGGCGAGAAAAATGCTATAGTATCGTTACATATATATGACGCAAAAGCGGGAACTACAAAAAAGATAAACCTTGGCAATTACTCTGATTTTTATATTCCGAGGATAAAATGGACAAACGAGGCACAAACCCTAAGCGCGCAGGTTTTAAACAGGCACCAGAATAATCTTGACCTTGTTTTTGTAGATGCTAACAGTGGTACCGCTAAAGTGGTGCTTAACGAAAAAGACAAGGCGTATGTTGATATTACCGACAATCTTACTTTTTTAAACGACAACAGCTTTATATGGACAAGCGAAAAAGATGGCTACAACCATATTTACCATTATGCTAAAAACGGAAAGCTTGTCAGCCAGGTTACAAAAGGGCCTTGGGAAATGACTTCTTACTATGGTTTTGATAGCAAGACGGGTAATATCTTTTACCAGTCTACAGAGAATGGTTCTATAAACCGCGACGTGTACAGGATAAGCCTTAATGGTAAGAACAAAGTGAGACTTACGCCAAATGAAGGGACTAACGTTGCTACCTTCAGTCCTAACTATGAATATTTCATTAATACCTATTCAAGTTCGATGAACCCCACGTCGTACACACTTCACAATGCTAAAGACGGAAAAAAGGTTAAGGATATAAAAAATAATGATGACCTTAAGAACAGGCTAACTGCTTTTGACCTTCCTGTTAAGGAGTTTATGGTAGTAAAGACCGAAAAAGGACAGGAACTCAATGCATGGATGATTAAACCGAAAGATTTTGACCCGAATAAAAAATATCCTGTATTCATGTATCAGTACAGTGGGCCGGGTTCTCAGCAGGTAAACAATGACTGGAATAACTCTGATGATTATTGGTTTATGATGCTTGCACAGCAGGGCTATATTGTGGCTTGCGTTGATGGCCGCGGAACCGGGTATAAAGGCGCTGATTTTAAAAAGGTGACTTATAAAGAATTGGGTAAATTTGAAGTAGAAGACCAGATTGATGCTGCAAAAACCATCGGCAAATATAGTTATGTGGATGCGTCGAGGATAGGTATCTTTGGCTGGAGCTATGGCGGCTTTATGTCGTCTAACTGTATCCTAAAAGGTAACGATGTGTTTAAGATGGCTATTGCGGTTGCACCTGTTACCAACTGGCGTTTTTATGATTCGGTATATACCGAAAGATATATGCAGACTCCGCAGGAGAATGCATCGGGATATGATGATAATTCACCGATAAACCATGTAAGCAAGCTAAAGGGCTCTTATTTGTTGATACACGGCACTGCCGATGATAATGTACATGTACAAAACACTATGAGGATGGTGGAGGCGCTTGTTCAGGCAAATAAGCAGTTTGACTGGGCTATTTATCCTGACAGGAACCACGGCATCTACGGTGGCAAGACAAGGCTTCAGCTGTACACAAAAATGACCAATTTTATTAAAGAGAAACTATAAAAAACAAATACGGATATTATGAGTGAAATTACTGCAAAAAAGGGACATCCTAAAGGCCTTTGGGTACTGTTTGGTACTGAAATGTGGGAGCGTTTCAATTTCTACGGAATGCGCGCGCTGCTTACGCTTTTCATTGTTAATTCATTATTGCTAAAAGAAGAGGATGCTTCTATAATTTATGGTGGTTTTTTGGGGTTATGTTATCTAACTCCAATGCTTGGTGGTTTTATAGCCGACAGGTTTTTGGGTAACCGTAATTGTATTATACTTGGAGGTACATTAATGGCAATTGGTCAGCTATTGTTGTTTTCAAGTGCCAGCATATTTTCAGATAACCTTGAGCTTGCCAAGATATTAATGTGGTCTGCATTGGGTATTATTATATTTGGTAACGGTTTCTTTAAACCGAATATCTCAAGTATGGTAGGAAGCCTTTATCCTAAAGAAGAAAAAAGCAAGCTTGATACTGCCTTCACTATTTTTTATATGGGTATAAACCTTGGTGCTTTCCTTGGCCAGCTGCTTTGCCCATTACTAGGCGATGTTAAAGATGCCGGTGGAATAAGGGACATTCACGCATTTAAATGGGGTTTCCTTGCAGCTTCAATCGCGATGCTTTTAGGTACGTTAGTTTTCTTCTTCCTTAAAGATAAATATGTTGTTAATCCGGCAGGAAGGCCAATCGGTGGGCTTCCGTCTAAAAATGACAGTTCAGATTTTGAAGAGGGAGAAGCACAGACTGCAAACTTTTCTACCAAATCATTACTGATTGCACTTGTTGCATTTTTTGCTCTGGGTTCTTTCTTTTACTATGTAGTAGGTCAAAATATCATTTATTCACTTATCTACGGGAGCGGCCTTACACTGGCAGGTTTAATCCTTTCGGATACTTCGCTGACTAAAATTGAAAGAGACAGGATATTAGTTATTTATATTGTTTCATTCTTCGTAATATTCTTTTGGGCTGCATTTGAGCAGGCAGGATCTTCGCTTACTTTTATAGCAGACAATCAGACCGACAGGAACTTTTTTGGCTGGAATATGCCTCCATCTATGGTGCAAATCTTTAACGGCCTTTTTGTTGTTGCATTTGCAGTTCCTTTCAGTATCCTTTGGGATAAATTAAGGGCTAAAGGCAAAGAGCCTATCTCTCCTGTAAAACAGTCTATAGGTCTTCTTCTAATAGCTGTAAGTTATTTTATAATTGCTTATAATGTGAAAGACCTTGGTAACAACGGACTTCTTGCAATCAAATGGCTTATATTATTATACCTTATCCAGACTTGTGCTGAGCTTTGCCTGTCGCCAATCGGGTTGTCATTGGTAGGTAAATTATCGCCAAAAAGATTTGCATCTCTACTGTATGGAGTATTCTTCCTTTCTAATGCATCTGGTTATGCATTGGCAGGTACGCTTGGATCTATACTTCCCGCAACAGGAGATAAATATGAGAAAGCTAAAAATCTTGGTATAGACCTACAGGGCGTACTTGATAAAACTCTGACGCCTACGGCGGAGCAATTAAAAGTATTAGCAGATAACCAGATCCCTGTAAGCTATCCATCATTTGCAGGATTTGAGATCCATAACCTTTTTGAATTTTTCATGGTATTTGTAGTATTGTGTGGTATCGCATCTGTAATACTGTTTTTACTTACACCTGTTCTTAAAAAAATGATGCATGGCGTTAAATAATACTGCAGCACAGTTGGAGCTGGAACAGATACAAAATTTTAAAGGCAAGTACCCAAAGCAATTGTGGTACTTGTTCTTTTCTGAGATGTGGGAGCGTTTTTGCTTTTATGGAATGCGTGGAGTACTTACCTATTTCATGATTACCCATCTTATATTAAAAGACGGAAGCCATATGGGCGAGGTTCAGGCAAATCTTCAGTATGGGGCAACCCAGGCTTTTGTATATGCCTTTACCTTTATAGGAGGACTTTTTGCAGATAAGATTCTTGGCTTCAGAAAATCGCTCTTCTGGGGTGGCATGCTTATGATAGTAGGCAGCGCAATCCTTGCCTTCGACCCTTTTCCTGAAAGCAATTTTTTCCTGGGAATAAGTTTTACGGTAATAGGGACAGGTTTCTTTAAACCAAATATCTCTACGATGGTAGGTTCGCTGTATAAAAATGGAGACAGCAGGAGGGATGCCGGATTTTCACTATTTTATTCGGGCATAAACATCGGTGCTTTGCTTGGCGGGTATGCATGTATCGCTATTGGTAAAGGGCAATTGTTTACAAGTTTTATTCCTGCAGAATATACATGGAATGTGGCTTTTGGACTTGCAGGTATCGTTATGGCTATTAGCCTTGTTACATTTATATTTACACAAAAGACACTGGGACCTATCGGCTTGCCGCCAATGCGTACGGGTACGGCTAAAATTCCACACGCTGAAGGTTTCGAAACCCTTACTCCGGACGCTGCCCATGTCGCTGTAGAAGTAAAAACAGGTAAGTCTAGGTATGAATATGCTGTTTATGCACTTACGTTGTTACTTATCCCTGTTATAATGACAATGGTGGCTAAAACAGAATATACAGACTATTTTATGTATATAATAGGCCCTGCTACGCTTGTGTACCTAGGCTACGAAATGACAAAACACACATGGGCAGAGAGTAAAAAGCTTATCGCCGCGTTAGTATTCATATTATTCTCTATAATATTCTGGGCGTTTTTTGAACAGAGTGGAGGATCATTGAGCATATTTGCTGCGAAGAATCTTAATAGCGAATTCCTGGGATTATGGACGCTTGATCCTAATGGCGTGAATAACGCAGCGAACTCTGTCTTCGTAATTATATTTGCGCCTATAGCCGGGTTGATCTGGGTACTTATGGCTGCCAAAAAGATAGAACCTAATACTGTGGTAAAGTTTGGGCTTGGATTTCTTTTTCTTGCCGCCGGATTTTATGGTCTTTACGCAACACGTTTCTTTGAGGTTGTGGCAGGATCAGGTATCGTTGGGCTTGACGTATTTGTGTTAGCCTATTTTGTAATTACTTTAGGCGAGCTATGCCTGTCGCCGATAGGACTTTCTATCATGACAAAATTGTCGCCTCAAAAACTGCAGGGAGTTATGATGGGTATGTGGTTCCTTGCCAGTGCTTATGGCCAGTATGCTGCGGGTATACTGGGAGCCGGCCTCTCTGAAGGAGGAGAAAATGACAGCCTCCCTCAAAAACTGGCTACTTTTACAGACGGTTACTACCAGCTGGCTATATATGCTTTGATAGCAGGTATAGTTTTAATTGTGATATCACCTCTTGTGCGTAAACTGATGCAGGAAGTAAAATAATGTTTAAAAAATAATTGATGCCTACACAAACTGCAAACCAGGATTTCTTTAAATCTAATGTTTTAGGGCACCCTGCCGGGCTGTTCGTTTTATTCTTTACCGAAATGTGGGAACGCTTTTCGTACTACGGTATGAGATCGCTACTAGTAATGTTTTTAACCGCTGCTATGATGGGAGACCATCCTGGCTGGGGCTGGTCAAGGGAAAATGCTATGGCGCTTTTTGGTTCTTATACGGCTTTAGTATACCTTTCTACAATGCTTGGCGGTTACTTTGCCGATAAGCTTATCGGTTACAGATGGGCGGTTATTGTAGGTGCTTTTTTAATGACACTTGGTCACGCCAGTATGGCTGTGGAAACGCCTTTCTTCATTTATCTTGGGTTAGGATTGCTTATTTTTGGTACCGGTTTCTTTAAACCAAACATGACATCCATAATCTCTGAAATGTATAAAGATACACCCGAGAAGAAAGATGGTGCATATACGATCTTCTATATGGGGGTTAATGCCGGTGCATTCTTTGGTATACTGCTTTGCGGATACCTTGGTGAAAAAGTAGGGTGGAGTATAGGTTTTGGGCTTGCCGGTATCTTCATGCTTTTTGGCCTTCTTCAATTCTACTTTTCACAAAATATCTTCGGGACTATTGGCTTAAAGCCAAAAATGGCTGATAATCTTGCATTGGCAAATTCTGATGCAATGGAAATTAATACAAATATTGCTGCTCAGGAGGATCTTCAAAAACCTGTAGATGACGATAAAAGAGTTCCGTTTACAGGATGGCAGCTGGGAGTAATTGCTGTAAGTATACTTCTTGGCCTGGTATGGGTAATCAATGATCCTGTATCTAAGATATCCGGTGGATCAATAAACTTTTTTCAGTTTGGAGAATACAACCTTTCTAATATTGCGATTCTTGTAGCTCTGATACTGTTTTTCTTTTTGTTGGTTTTCAGACTTACGCAATACTCGACAGTGACACGTCAAAAACTTATTGCAGTGACTTTCTTTGCAAGCTGCACATTTACCTTCTTTGCGATTTTTGAGCAGGCTCCGGGATCGCTTACCATTTTTGCACGCGATTACACAAACCGTGTCCTGACTGGCGGTGCAAGCTTAACATTTCTTATAATTAATACCCTAATTTCAGTAGGCCCTCTTGCAATTATCACGTGGGTACTGTTTCTATTGTTTAAACAAACATTTAAAAAGTATGCACTCGCTAATATATTGCTTAGTATAAGCTTTGTAATTATCTGGGCTATTACGGTATGGATGCTTATTAAAGATTTTTATTCTGCCGGTTACCTTAGCCTGTCAGATGGTTTTAGGGAGTCATTGATGATAGATGAAGTTACAACACCGCTTACCGAAATTCCTGCTTCTTGGTTTAACGTACTTAACTCTTTGTTCATCATCACGCTTGCCCCTTTATTCTCTAAGTGGTGGGAAAGTAAATATAATCCGCCGGCCACCGCAAAATTTGGTATTGGACTAATATTGTTAGGACTTGGCATGGGCTTTCTTGCTTACGGAGGTATGGACATTGCTCCAGGAGCTAAAACAGCTTCAGTAAGTATGTTTTGGCTTGTGTTTGTATATTTATTTCATACTATGGGCGAATTGTGTATTTCTCCGGTAGGGCTGTCTTATGTGAGTAAGCTTGTTCCCGGCAGGATGATCGCATTTATGTTTGGTGTTTGGTACCTGGCAATTGCTATCGGTAACAAGGTGGCAGGTATAATAGGAGAAAATTCTGCATCCATTGCCGAAGAGAAAGGTATTGGAGTGTTCTTTTTTATAATTACAATTGTTGCAATTGTTGTAGGGATTGTAGCTATACTCTCCGATAGATTCATAAAAAAACTAATGCACGGTGTACGGTAATTTCGGCACTGTTTTTGAAAGATCAACTGTAAATTTTAAATAGATATGAAAAAAATACTTTTAGCATTGTTTCTTACGTTAGGAGCAGTCACGGTGCAGGCTCAGGAAATAAAATGGATGACTATGGATGAAGCCCTTGTTGCCCAAAAGAAAAAAGCCAAGCCTATCTTTATGGATGTGTATACAGACTGGTGCGGTCCTTGTAAAATTCTTGACAAGGTTACCTTCCATGATGCTGAAGTTGTAAAATATATCAGCGATAATTATTATGCGGTTAAATTTAATGCCGAAGGAAATTCTGAAGTAAATTACCTTGGTAAAAAATACGCTAATCCGCAATATGATGCTAGTCGTAAAGGAAGAAATGCCATGCACCAGTTTGCAGCAAGTCTTAATTTAGAAGGTTATCCTTCAATGGTGATATTTGATGCTAAAACCAGTAAGGTTAAAGGTACTATAGTGGGGAATCATACTCCTCCACAGCTTTTAGAAGCTCTTAAAACAAAATAATCTTTTAGATTACATCCTATAGTCCCTTTTTGTCTTTTTGACGGAAAGGGATTTTTTTGATATGATGATATTGTTTCTTTTCATAAATTAGTCGTGTTATAATATTTAAAAATGAAAAAGATTTTTATAGTACTGCTTCTTGCCTTTAGCGGGTGGGGAATGCAGGCTCAGGATACCGCCGAATGGCATACGGACCTTAACAAAGCTATTACGGTCTCTAACAAAACGCACAAGCCATTGTTCCTGTTTTTTACAGGTAGTGACTGGTGTGGCTGGTGTATAAAGCTTCAAAAGGAAGTTTTTAAGACCCCTGAATTTACAAAATGGGCAAAAGATAATGTAGTGCTTGTGGAACTGGATTTTCCGAGGAGGACACAGCAATCTGAAGAACTAAAAGTACAGAATGCACAATTAAATAACTTCTTTAAAGTAAGGGGCTATCCTACGGTATGGATTACCGATGTTGTTAAAACAAATGATGGTAAAACTCAGTTTTCCCCAAGGGGAAGCACCGGTTATGTTGCTGGTGGTCCATCTGCATGGTTAGATGGAGCTAATAAGATTATGGTAAATAAAACCTAGATATATTTTATTGAATAGCATAGAATCCCTTTTCGGCTGTAGCATGAAAAGGGATTTTTAATTTTTGGCAGGTCGCGTTCCAACTTTGCAGGCTGCCTTTGTAATTGGTGCCGTCCGCTACGATTTGTTTTGGCTGTACATCGCTTATAAGGCGCTCTAAGTTTATTTTGGCTGATTGGGTAAGGATTATTATGTCAGGTCTGCTTTTATCTGAGTAAACGCAGTCTTTGTCGATAACTATAATTTTTTTGCCACTATGTAAGAGTACATTCTTAAGCGGAACTGTTTTGATGATTTCTGTAAAGCCTGCCTTTGCGTATGACATTATAAGTAGGCTTTTGTCAGCCAGGCTATCAGTGCTCATTACAGTAATTGACTTCTTGTCTTTTGAAGTGAGAATGGTACTCCTGTAATTATTGAATACGATCATTTCCTCACTTTTTCCTTCGTGCCAGGATGTGACAGCATATATGCCCTGAAAAACGATTATTGATGTCAGTAGGACTAAAGTTCTTTTAAAGTTCTTGTTATAAAGCCAAAACGCAAAAGATGTAACTACGATATATAAAACAATTGTAAGGAGCAGGGTAAACGAAATGTCTTTAATTACAAGGCTTTCGAAGGATGCAACCCATTTTATGAAGCCGTTCATTGTGTTTACCAAAAAGCCTAATGCCTTGCCAAAAAATAACGCAGCATCGATCCAGATAAAGTTAAGCATCAAAACAAATAACCCTAATAAAAGTATCACGTTTGATAGCGGTATGACGATAAGATTGGCTGCAAGAAACAGCAGTGGAAAACGGTTAAAATAATATAGGCTTAAAGGTAATACGCCCAACTGGGCTGCGAGTGAAACCAGCATAGTGTCGCTAAAATAATTTATAGCCGCGTATTTTGATGCCTTGAGGTTTTTGTAAAATGGTTGCAGCCATACGATAAAAAATACAGCAAGGTAGCTTAGCTGAAACCCTGCATCAAAAAGGAAATTGGGTTCTGCTATTAAAAGTACAAGCATGGATACTGCAAGTGAATTATAAACCGATGTATTGCGGTTAAGTTGCTGGCCAATGCTTATAAAACTAAACATTACTACCGATCGTACAACTGAGGCTGATAATCCGGTAATGAAAGCAAATCCCCAAAGCATAGATAATATGAGTAGTAAGCGAGTTAACTTACCTTTTTTCTTAAAACGGTTTAACGGCTTAAAAAGATACGTCAGCACATAAAAAAGCACAGCAAAATGCAGTCCGGAAATGGCAAGTATGTGCAATACTCCTGCATCGCGGTATGCATTATTGGTTTCGGTATCCATATCCTGGCGCTGGCCTAAAAGAAGTGCGTTGATTGTGTTTTGTACAGGAAGACTAAAATGATGCAGGGCAAAACTGTTTATTAGCTTTTCCCTTAATCTTCCAATATAGTAATCAAAACTATGGTCTGTCCCTACTCTGATAAAGTTGTTCCTAAGCTTTAACTGATGAAAAACATCCTGTTTTTGCATATAGGCAGCATAGTCAAACTGCGATGGATTGAGTGGTTTAGCTATAGGTAGGGGAGTAGCAGCAATTACAAAACGCTCGCCCGCGTAATGTATAATAGACAGAGAGTCTTTAGGCTGAATTAATAAAACCCGTCCGTTTACAGATTGTTGATTGATAGCTGTTACTTCAAAATAATATCGCTCGTTATAATCATTTGGTTTGAGCCTTTCCGTAATTACTCCTGTGAGTACGGAATTATCATTTATGAAATTAGAATAATGTAGCCTGCTGTTATCTGCCTTGTGCAACGACTGCGTAAGCATGCCGATACATATAGCGGTAACTATAATACAAATATCAGTATAAGGCTTGGGAAGTAATACCTTTTTAGATTGCCAGTAGTTTATAGCTAAAGAAGCTAAAGCAATAGTTGTCGTTATTCCCGAAATAAAAGGAGAAATGCCAGCGTAATATCCTATGAGTATCCCGATGGCAAAAAATAATGTAATTATAGCTATTGGGTATTTCAATACCTTCATACAGGCTACGATATTGAAATGTGCCTCATAAAATGTCTTATTCTGCTATGTACCTTCCTGCCTGGAAAAATGTCCTTGCATGGTAAGCTTCGTTCATAGAAGAGATAATAACACCAGAGCTTGTAGACGAGTGAATGAATAGAACTTCTCCTTCTTCTGTAACGTCTGTTACAAGGCCTACGTGGTTTATAGAACTCTTGTGGCGGTTGTTTTTAAAGAATAAAAGGTCGCCTTTTTTAACCTCTGTAAGTTTAACTTCTTTAGTCGCCTTTACCATTTCGTGAGAACTCCTTGGTAAAGTGATGTCAAATAATTTAAAGGTAGCATATACCATTCCTGAGCAGTCCATTCCGGCTTTGGTAGTTCCGCCACCGCGGTAACGCACACCTTTAAATTCGGAGATAGCATTATTTGCAGCCTGTTGTGCTATATAGCTTGCATCAGAATCAGAAGAGATTGAATATTCAGGATCTGTACTGTCGTTAAGTACAACAGTTTTAGATTTTTTTACAGGATTAGCTTTTACAGCAGGAGCGTCAGATTTGTTAGGTCCGCCCTTCATCACTTCTTTTTTAACCGGTTCGTAAGCAACGATATCTTTGTCTAATGAAGCAACTTCCTTCGTCACAGCTTTTTTATCAATTGCAGGAGCTTTTTGTTTCTCTGAGTATGAGTAAACTCCTTTTTTTTGGGCTTCTTTTTTAGTGGTGATTATTTGCGCTGATGCGTTTCCAGAAACGATCAAAAGCAAAAACAGGGTTATGGACAGTAGGTTTTTCAAATCTTATCTTTTATCAAATTCAACTATGTGTTTTTACAAATATAGACAATTTATTTTAATAGAATTTTGTGAAGTTATGTTAAATGTTTGATAATGAGCTCTGCTGTTTTTCTGCTGGCACCATCGCCGCCAAGTTTTTCTTCCAGTAAATCGTACTGTTTCAGGAGGTTTTCGCGATGTGATGGTGTTAAAATTTTTTGTAATTCAGCCCTTATGTTTTTTGTGTTAAAATCACTTTGAATTAATTCCTTAACAATTTCTTTATCTAAAATAAGGTTTACAAGCGAGATATATTTAAGTGTAATAATACGTTTTGCTATCTGGTACGATATCCAGTTTCCTTTATAGCAAACTACTTCAGGAACCTTAAATAATGCTGTTTCGAGCGTTGCTGTACCCGATGTTACCAATGCCGCATGTGCGATGCTCAAAAGATCATATGTTCTGTTTGAGATAAATTTCACATTGCTGCTTCCTAAAAACTGCTGGTAAAAAGAATATTCCTGCGACGGAGCTCCTGCAATTACAAATTGATAATGTGGGAAATCATTGACTACAGATAGCATTCCGCTCAACATTTTAGATATCTCCTGTTTACGGCTTCCCGGCAAAAGCGCTATGACAGGCCTGTGGTCAAGGTTGTGTTCGTTTCTGAATTCATCTTCGCTTGTTTGTTTGCGGTTATGTATGGCATCAATAAGCGGGTGGCCTACAAATTCAACGGCAAAGCCGTGCTTCTTTTCGTAGAACTCCTTTTCAAAAGGAAGGATTATGTACATATGGTCTACATCGCGCTTGATGGCTTTGATACGGCTTTCTTTCCATGCCCATATTTGCGGCGAAATATAGTAATGGGTCTTATAGTTTTCTTTTTTTGCCCATTCTGCAATTCGCATGTTAAAGCCGGGGTAATCTATAAATATCAGTACATCAGGCTGAAATGCAGCGATATCCTGCTTACAAAATTTTATATTATTAAGTATGGTTTTCAGGTTTTGTACTACTTCGGCAAAGCCCATAAAAGCCAGGTCACGGTAATGCTTAACCAGCGTACCGCCGGTTTGCTGCATAAGGTCACCACCCCAAAAACGGATATCTGCCTGAGGGTCCTGCTTAAAAAGTTCTTTCATCAGGTTTGCGCCATGCAGGTCGCCCGAAGCTTCTCCTGCAATAATGTAGTATTTCATGTGCCTGTTTATTTGTATGCCAAAAGTACTATTATTTATAAAGACAAAAAAACGCTCCTATAGGAGCGTTAGAGTTATGATTTTAATTTATTGTTACGTTCCCAATTCTCTTTAATTATCTCATAAACAAAATTCAGTTTCGTTTCTTCTCCGAAATAGGCTACTTCTTCTTCTGCAATTTTCTGTGCACCAATACGGCCGATGGCAATCTGAGAACGGGTATTATTGGAACCTATGTGAAAGTTTACTTTTGAAACAAACTGAAAGATATAATCGAGCATCAATGCTTTAACCGATTTATTTATGCCGTTGCCCCAACAGGATGTACCATAAAAGGTGTAGCCAATAAATATGCTGTTATCCGTTTCGTTGTAATCGTAGTAGCGTGTGCTTCCAATAGGGTTGCCGGTTATATTCTCTGCAATTTTAAAAGCACTTTTACTTTGTAATGCCCCATCAAAAAAAGTTTGAAAAACCTCTTTCTTCCAGCGATCCTTGTTAGGGTGCTGTTCCCATATTTTAGGATCTGAAGCGACATCATATAACGCTTCAAAGTCGTTTTCTTCCAGAGGATAAAGGATTACGCCTTCATTCTTAAGCGTTGGCTGAATATTGATCTCCATTTGCTAATCGTTAAGTTTCCAGCTGTTGAGTGTCTGCATTGCATGATGTGCTGTAAGGTCAAACTGTACTGGTACGACAGAAATGTATCCATTTTCCAGAGCCCATTCATCCGTATCTTCGCCTTTGTCAAGGTTAACAAATTTGCCGGTAAGCCAGTAGTAATCTTTGCCCATAGGGGTTTGGCGTTTATCAAAACGTTCCTGCCACATGGCTTTAGCCTGCCTGCATATTTTGATCCCCCTAATTTCTTTTTCCTTTAGTTTTGGAAAATTTACATTTAATATTACGCCTTCCGGAAGTCCGTTTTCTAAAACCTCTTCGGTTATTTTTTTAACCGAAGATTTTACCTGCTCGAAGTCGGCGTCCCAGTTGTAATCAAGCAATGAGAAACCAATGGCGGGTATGCCTTCTATGCCTGCTTCTACAGCGGCACTCATGGTTCCTGAATATATTACGTTGATTGATGAGTTGGAGCCGTGATTGATGCCCGATACACAAAGGTCAGGCTTGCGCTTTAATATTTCGCTTACGGCAAATTTAACACAGTCTACGGGAGTGCCGCTGCAGCTGTATTCCATTTCTACATCAGGGTCGATGTCAATTTTGTTTATAGATAATGTATTGTTTATGGTAATGGCATGTCCTGTGGCGGATTGCGGACTGTCGGGAGCAACAACGACAACGTCGCCCAGCTGTTTCATTACGCTTATCAATGCCCTTATGCCGGGTGCGGTAATACCGTCGTCGTTAGTGACCAGAATTAGAGGTTTTTTCTTCATTTGAGTAGAAAAATCAAAATAAGTATTGTACTTTTACGTTTGCTAAAATACGCAATTTTTAAGGTGATGCCGTTATTATGGGACTGCGCGAAGGAAATTTTTTAAGATGATGTACTTTGGCACACTTTTTAATATAAAAAGCTATACGACTATTTAAATGAATGCCATTTTAAACTATATGAAAAGAAATTATAAGATATTAGGGATCGTTGCCTTGCTGGCAATATTCCTGGCCAGCTTTAAGACTGTCTCATCTGAATTAGGTTTAAACAACTCGATCAATTCTATTCTTGGTATTGATAAGGTTGATGCAGATCCTGATAAGGATAAGCTGCTGCTGGAACTGATCACGTTTGTTATAGAAAAAGGGCATTATGATCCGGCTAAGATAGATGACGCTTTCTCTAAAGGAGTTTACAAAAGCTATCTTGAATCTATAGATCCGTCAAAACGATTTTTTGTACAATCAGACATTGACGAGTTTTCTAAATACGAAGACAAAATTGATGACATGATCCTTAATAAAGACCTTAGCTTCTTTGATCTTACCTATAACAGGCTTAAGCAGAGGATAAAAGAGTCTGAAGGCTTCTATAAAGATATTTTATCTAAACCGTTTGACTTTTCTAAAAATGAAGAGTTCAATACAGATTATGAAAAAATGCCTTATCCTAAAAATGATGATGAGCTGAGAGCCCGTTGGGAAAAACAGCTTAAGCTTTCTGTGCTTTCTACAGTTACAGACAAGCAAAAACTACAGGATACTCCGGCAGATAAAAAAGATAGCACAAAAGATGCAGCAAAGGTTTCTGATAAAAAAGCAGACGACGGCAAAAAGAAAACGTTTGCTGAGCTGGAAAAAGAAGCGCGCGAATCTACCTTAAAATCACTCGATGATTACTTTGGTGTGATTGATGACCTGAAACGTGAAGAATGGTTTAGTGTTTACTTAAATTCTATCGCAGAGCGTTTTGATCCGCACACTTTCTATTTTGCGCCTGATGATAAAGAGAAATTTGATACAAGCATGAGAGGTTCTCTTGAAGGTATCGGAGCAAGGCTTCAGAAAAAGGGTGATTATGTTGAGATATCTGAACTTATACCTGGCGGACCTGCATGGAGAGGTAAAGAACTTGAGCAGGGTGACCTTATCATGAAAGTAGCACAGGGTAAAGGAGATCCTGTAGATATTGCAGGCCTTCGCCTTGACGACACCGTGAAGAAAATCAAAGGCCCTAAAGGTACAGAGGTTAGGCTTACCGTTAAAAAAGTTGACGGTTCGCTTAAAGTTATCTCTATAGTTAGGGAAGTTGTAGAGATAGAAGAGACATATGCTAAATCAAGCATCGTTAAGAAAGATGGTAAGATCTATGGTGTTATCAACCTGCCTAAATTCTATATTGACTTTGAAAATAAAGATAATCGTGACGCTGCAAAAGACGTTGCTATCGAGGTTAAACGACTTAAAGAGCAGCATGTAGATGGTATCATCATGGACCTTAGGGACAATGGTGGAGGTTCTCTTAAAACTGTTGTAGACATGACTGGATTGTTTGTACAGCAGGGGCCTGTTGTTCAGGTAAAATCTGCGGGTAAACAAAAAGAAGTGCTGTCTGATACTGATTCTTCTGTATTGTATGATGGCCCGCTTGTGGTGCTTATCAATAATTTCTCTGCTTCGGCTTCAGAAATATTTGCAGCGGCAATCCAGGATTACAACAGGGGTATCATTATGGGTAGTAAACAAAGCTATGGTAAAGGTACTGTTCAAAACCTAATTGACCTTAATCAGTTTGTAAGAAACAATGCTCTTGGTGATCTTGGTGCGCTTAAAACAACTACACAGAAGTTTTACAGGATAAACGGAGGCTCTACACAAAGAGAAGGTGTATCGAGTGATATCGTGATGCCGGACAGGTATTCATACATAGAAATGGGCGAGCGCGATTCTGATAACGCAATGCCTTGGGATAAAATTGACCCGGCGCAATACAAGCCGATCAAAAATAACTTTAGCGATGCAATTGCAGCCAGCAAAAAAAGAATGGCAGGCAACGAGCAATTTAAGCTGATGGATGAAAATGCTAAATGGGTTTTTGCTAAGAAAGATGAGAATACCTACAGCCTGAACATTGACAAGTTTAAAGCTAAAGTTGTCGAGAGCGAAGTTGAAGCTAAAAAATTCAAAGCGCTTAACGATTATAAAAACAGCCTTGTTTTTGAAGGGCTTCCATATGAAAAAGCACTTCTTGCAAAAGATCCTGCCCTTGCAGAAAAGAAAGAGAGATGGTTTGAAAGCCTTTCTAAAGATATATATGTAGAGGAGGCAATCAATGTGCTTGGTGATATGCAAAATAAGACGGCAAAAGGAAATGCTGTTACAGTTAAAAAAGATAAAATGGTTAAAACGAGATAAGCCCTGATGGATAAAACCAATCATTCGCTTACAGGCTTAGCGCTCCAAAAATTCAGAAAGAATTTTTGGGGCGTTTTAAGTTTAGTATTCATTGTATTTTTAGTATTAGTGGCTGTGTTTGCCTATTTGCTCGCACCAGATAAGACCCAGAGTGCTAACTGGGGCGATCTCGCCATACATTCTAAACCGCCAGGATTTACAGTGAACATGCTTACTTTTCCGTCAGTGGAAGAATGCAAACTTTCAGATTATTTTGTTGGTAAAGCTTCAGGCCCTGAAAAAATACCCGTACTTAAATATAGCGTTGGCAAAGACAGTCTTACATATTACGAATACACCGATGAGCCTTCTCTTGCCATGGCCAGGACAATTCCTCTCTCTGTGTTTGGGAAAGGTGCAACGGCGCAATCGGTAAAAGAAAACAACATCTCACAGCAGCAATTTATTTTAGGAACCGACAGCCAGGGGCGTGACCTTTTAAGCCGACTGATAGTAGGCTCAAGGGTTTCGATTGCCATAGGTTTTGTCGCCGTCTTTATATCATTAGTTGTGGGGATATTCTTTGGTGCCATTGCAGGTTACTATGGTGGTAAGGTAGATGCTTTTGTAATGTGGCTGGTAAATATTATCTGGTCGATACCCACGCTGCTGTTGGTCATAGCCATAACACTTGCGCTAGGTAAAGGCTTTTGGCAGGTTTTTGTCGCAGTGGGCCTGACTATGTGGGTTGAGGTGGCAAGAGTCGTTAGGGGGCAGGTAATGAGTATTAAACAGATGCAGTTCGTAACTGCTGCCCGTGCATTAGGATACAGGAATTCCAGAATCATCTTCAACCATATACTGCCTAACAGTATGGCCCCGGTTATTGTTATATCGGCAGCCAACTTTGCTTCGGCTATACTTGTAGAAAGCGGACTTAGTTTTCTTGGCCTCGGGGCACAACCGCCTATCCCAAGCTGGGGTGGAATGATCAAAGACCATTATAATTATATAATCCTTGGTAAACCATATCTTGCAATGGCACCCGGTATTGCGATGTTATTATTGGTACTTGCCTTTATGATAGTGGGTAATGCGTTAAGGGATGCATTGGATGTGAAGAGTGAATAGATATGACAATTAATGATGAAATATTATTTAATCAATATGGGCAAAATCTTGTCGACGTTAGGTCATTTCAGCTAAAGTTTAATTATTTCAACCTTGATGAAAAGCGTAATTATTTGAAATATCTGTTGTTTTTAATTGGTCAGTCAAAATCTTTAGAATCAGATATTCCTACCGTAATTTTGAACAGTAAATTAAGGCCTACTTTTACTCCCTGTGTATTATTGAAGAAGGGAGTAAAATATCATAACCTGATGAATATTGTTGAACTTCCCGAAAATGAATTAGATAAGTCTTTAATATTATTTTTAAACTTATTTAGGATTGCTTATCAAAGAAGATTGGAAATTGAAAAGGCTGATGGAGATAAATGGTGGTATTCCGATTTGTCGGATGATGAAAATGTCCGGGTAATTATAAACCAACACTCATAATACTACCACTCATTAACCTTATTTGCATCCATTTTAATAAAAATGAACAGCAATATGGTAAAAGCCCATAAACTTGATCCTCCGTACGAGAAAAACGGAAGCGGTACACCAATGGTAGGGAATAGCTTTATAAGCATCGTGATATTTACAAAGAAGTGCATAAACAAAATGGATGCTACGCAGTAGCCATACGTCCGGCTGAATTTTGATTTTTGGCGCTCTGCCAGATATATAATCCGTAGCAATAAGGTTACAAATAAGCCTATAACGACTAAGCCGCCTATAAAGCCCCATTCTTCGCCTACTGTAGTAAAGATATAATCCGTGTGCTGCTCAGGTACAAATCCTCCTTTAGTCTGCGTGCCTTCAAGATATCCTTTTCCAAGCCATCCTCCCGAACCGATAGCAATCATACTTTGGTTTAGGTTATAGCCTTCTGCCTGTTGGTTTACGTCTTTGTCAAATAGGACATTGATACGGTCTTTCTGGTGATCCTCCAGTACGTTTTCGTACACAAAATCTACAGAATACACAAAACCTGCCACTGCAATAAATATAAGTGAAGACAGTATAGGGTTTCTGTGTGCTCTTCGGGTTACAAAAAATTGTGCCAGTATAAAAATCAAGGCGAGTATTACGATAAATAAAGGTTTCACGAGTAATGCCAAAAGGAAAAGTACAATTGCGATTGCACCGGTAGCTAAGTACCATCCTGGTAAGCCTTCACGGTAAAGAACCAGAAATAATGATGCAAATATCATGGCACTTCCAGCATCAGGCTGCATCATGATAAGAAATACTGGGAAACATATTATGCCGAAAGCTATAAGTTGATGATTTACGTTTTTTAAGTTTATCTGCACGTCGCTCAAAAACTTAGAGAGTACAAGTGCTGTGCCTATCTTGGCAAACTCAGAGGGCTGTAAACTGAAGCCCCCGAAAGAATACCAGTTGGTTTGTCCCTTAATGGTTTTACCGGCAACAAAAAGCCCTGCGAGCAGCACTATCCCCAGGCCATAAAAGATAAAGGCATACTTATCGTAAATCTTTGCATCTAAAGTTAGCAGCACAATGATAAGCGGAACGCTCAACACGATAAACATGATCTGTTTACCATAAATCTGGCCAATATCAAATATGGATGTCGTTTCCTTCGGCAGCGAAGCCGAATAGATTGTCATCCATCCTGCGATTACCAATAAAGTATATATCAGTATGGTAATCCAGTCAATATTGTTTGTTACGCTCTGGTTTTTCATTGGGATTGCCCGTTATGGCATATAGTTCTGGTTAATCTTAAACGGCTGGCCGCTTGTAACTTTTTCATATTCTGCTTTAAGTCCGTGGGTCATTATCCATTCTTCACGTGCTTTCTGCGATTGCGAAATTTCGCCTTTAAGATATTTTTCTATCATAAGGCTGGTAATAGGGCCTGCCCATCGTGCGCCCCAATAGCCGTTTTCCACGAATACTGCAATTGCGATTTTAGGATTTTCCCTAGGTGCAAATGCGACAAATATAGAGTGGTCGGTAAGTTGTGTCCTTACGCCATTTATTTTTGCAAAGTTTTCGGCAGTACCGGTCTTACCACATATCTCTATGCCTTCAACTTTAAGACGGCTTGCCGTACCATAATTATATACATCAAATAATCCGTCGATTACGGGTTTAAAATGCTGCTTGTCTATCGTTGTATAATGTTTGGTCGTAAATTTTTTGTCAATGGTATGTCCCTCGATTTTTTTGATTACATGGGGTGTATAATACCATCCCTGATTAGCAACAGCAGCCATCATATTAGCTAACTGTATCGGCGTCATATTAACCTCTCCCTGGCCGATAGAATTGGAGATGATAGTCGAGCTTCGCCATCCTCCGTTAGGATAATATCGTTTGTAATATTTTGCGTTAGGTACCCTTCCCGGTCTTCCCTGTGGCAGGTCGTAACCCATAAAATCGCCAAGGCCAAAACTCTTTATATGCGAACTCCAGGCATCTAAGCCATACTGCGGTTTAGGATATTTGTCAATCGTCAGTTTATAAACGTTAGCAAAATATGTATTGCAGGAATTATAGATGCCATTATTAAGCTGGTGCGGCCCAAAGCCATGGCATTTCATAAACGCGCCACGTCCATAAGAAAATCCGTGGTGGCACATGAAAGTAGTGTTCACGTCTATTACCTCTTCCTGAAGGCCAACAAGTCCTGTAAGTATCTTAAATGGCGATCCCGGAGGGTATTCTGCAAGAAGCCCGCGGTCAAACAGGGGCATAGCTATAGTGTCCCTGGCCATCAGGGTGTAATTTTTGCTGCGTTCGCGGCCTACTAACATTGCCGGGTTATAGTTTGGAGCAGTTACCAACGCAAGTATTTCGCCTGTAGAAGGTTCGATAGCGACAATACCGCCGCGTTTTTCAAACATAAGCTTTTCGCCATATTCCTGCAGCGCCATATCTATAGAAAGCGTAATGTCTTCTCCCTGTACCGCTATGGTATCATATATTCCGTCCTTAAATGAACCTATTTCCCTATTGAAGCGGTCTTTCTGGATATACTTAACACCTTTTGTGCCGCGTAGTATTTCTTCATATACCTCTTCAACACCTTGTTTCCCTATAAGGTCGCCACTTTTATAATAAGGATTCTTTTTTATAATAGGGTCATTTACCTGCTGTATGTAACCAAAAACGTTAGCCCCGGCAACCGTCTGATAGTCGCGAAGCGAACGCTTAACGATATCAAAGCCTTTAAATCGGCGTATCTTTTCCTGGAAAGCAGCAAATTCTCTTTTGTTTAACTGAGGTAAAAAAACTGAAGGAAGCCTTGGACTGTAAACGCGCGCTTTTTTAAGCCTTTCTATGAAGTATTCTTTACTGATGCCTAAAAGGGAGCAGACTTCCAGAGTGTCTACGCCTCCCGTCTCTTCCGGAGTAACCATAATGTCGTAAGAGGGCTGGTTAGCGACCATAAGTTTTCCGTTACGGTCATATATATAACCCCTTTCAGGATAATCGTATTTTATCTTGATGGCATTGTTGTCAGATTTTTTGATGTAAGAATCATCAAGTATCTGTAGGTAAAAAAGCCTTGCCACAATAATAAGGGTTGCGGCAATGATAATAATTGGCAGTAAGATCTTTCTCATTGTTTGCCAGGCTTAATTAAGTAGATTATTATTATACAGATTATAAGTGTAAATAGCGTTGTTAGCAATGTCCTCAATAAAACGTCGAGGATAAGGCTGAACCTGAATACCTCCAAAAGGTATAAAATTAAATGGTGGGTTACAACTGAAATCAGTATAAATGAAAATCTTTCGGGCGACAGCCTGTCGTTTATTTTTACAGTCTGGTATTCGTAACTGATACCAAATGAGAATTTAAAGAAAGTAGGGCGGAGGTAGGCAAGCACCACGCAGGCGACTGCGTGCGACCCTCCGGAATTAAGAAACATATCAAGTGTAATCCCTAATAAAAAAGATGAAAGCAGTAATCCAGCCTTATTTCCGTTTACCGGATACAACAGTATAAATAATATGTAGGGATATGGATTAAGGAACCCGAAAAGATCCAGCCTGCTGAAAACAACGACCTGAAGTAACAGCAGGATTATAAACCTGAATATGTTTAAGATAACACTACTGCTCATTAGTCTTTGTTGTTTCGTCTTCCAGTTTTATTATTTCGTCGCGGTCTTTATTTTCAATTATGTATACATGGCCCAGGCTAGTCATGTCGTTAAACAGCCTTATGTCAAGTGTGTAATAATTTGTTTTTTTATCAACGTATACTTTTTCGATGGTGCCGATAGGGATATTCTCAGGGAAGATTCTTGACTCTGCACCTGTAACTATAGTATCGCCTTTATTTACCGTGGCAAGCCTTGGTACATCGATTAGCTGGGCAAAACCTGTGTTCTTGCCATTCCACGTAAGTGTGCCAAAGTGGTTGTTCTTCTTAATTTTGGCATCCAGCCTGAATTTAAGGTTCAGGATACTGATTACGGTTGCATAGTTGCCCGATGTGTTTTCTATGATACCCGCAACGCCAAGACTGGTTACAACGCCCATATCAGGCTTAAGCCCCTGGTTGCGTCCGCTGTTTATAGTAAAATAGTTTTCGTGAACACCGTAAGAGTTACGAATGACCTTAGATTGTATAACGGCAAAATTACCTATTGCATCAGGTAAATCTACAGGAGGCCTATTTGCAGTGTCCTGAGTGTTGAAAAGCAGTTTTTTTAGGCGTGCGTTTTCGCCGGCCAGTGCCTCATTCTGTTCCTTAAGGCTCAGGTATTCATTTACATTGTTCACCTGCTGATATACATAGCCGGATATGGCGTTCGCCGACGTTACAGCTTGGCTCCTGTGATAGGAATGCGACTGTATGGTAAGCGTTAATGAAATGCCCAAAAGCAGCAAAAACAGTATTAAAATACTGTTTTTAAATATAAAATTAAATATTTGCTGCATCGATTAGCTGTCTTTATTTGATAAGTATGCTTCTGAATTTTTGTATGTTTTTTAGCGCCATGCCTGTTCCTCTTACAACGGCTCTAAGCGGATCTTCTGCAATATATACTGGAAGATCTGTTTTTTGTGAGATACGTTTGTCAAGGCCTCTTAACATAGATCCACCGCCTGCAAGGTATATACCCGTGTTGTAGATATCGGCTGCAAGCTCAGGAGGTGTCTGTGATAAGGTTTCCATAACAGCATCTTCAATACGCTGTATCGATTTGTCAAGCGCTTTAGCGATCTCGCGGTATGAAACGTCTACCTGCTTAGGTTTGCCTGTTAAAAGGTCACGTCCCTGTACCGACATATCTTCAGGAGGAGTTTCAAGGTCTTCTATGGCTGCCCCAATTGTAATCTTAATTTTTTCGGCAGTGCTTTCACCCACAAAAAGGTTGTGCTGGGTACGCATGTAGTATACGATGTCGTTTGTAAAAACGTCTCCTGCAATTTTAACCGATTTGTCGCATACGATACCGCCTAGGGCAATAACTGCAATCTCGGTAGTACCACCGCCTATATCTACGATCATGTTACCTTTAGGCTGCATGATGTCTACACCAATACCTATTGCCGCTGCCATTGGCTCATGAATAAGGTATACCTCTTTACCATTTACCCTTTCAGCAGATTCTTTTACCGCACGCATCTCAACCTCTGTAATACCTGATGGGATACAGATAACAAGACGAAGGGCAGGAGTAAAAAGTTTCTTTTTAAGGGCAGGGATGCTTTTGATGAACATGGTAAGCATCTTTTCAGACGCGTCAAAGTCAGCAATAACACCATCTTTAAGCGGACGTATGGTCTTTATGTTTTCATGTGTCTTACCCTGCATCATGTTTGCTTCCTTACCTACGGCGATTATCTTGCCGGAAATGCGGTCGCGCGCCACTATGGACGGGCTGTCTATAACGACTTTGTCGTTGTGTATGATTAGGGTATTTGCGGTACCAAGGTCGATGGCAATGTCCTCGGTCATGAAATCAAAAAATCCCATACTGGTTTAGTGTATTAAGGTTTTGGTAAAAAAAATATTTAAAGCTTACAAAAGTAATGAAATTAATGTTTGAAATGACGGGTTCCCGTAAATACCATTGCAACGTTGTTTTCGTTGCAGTAGTTGATACTAAGTTCGTCTTTTATTGAACCTCCGGGTTGTATAACCGCAGTGATTCCGGCGTTTTTAGCAAGTTCTACGCAATCCGGGAAAGGGAAAAATGCGTCGCTGGCCATAACCGCGCCGTTTAGGTCGAAGCTAAATGATACTGCTTTTTCTATAGCCTGCCTTAGGGCATCAACGCGGGAAGTCTGTCCTGTTCCTGATGCGTACAGCTGTTTGTTTTTTGCAAATACAATTGTGTTTGATTTTGTATGCTTGCAAATTTTAGAAGCAAAAAGCAAATCTTCAACTTCCTGAGTAGTAGGTGATGTTACAGTAACGGTAGTTAAGTGCTCTTTATTGTCGGTTATATTGTCTTTATCCTGAACAAGAAGTCCGTTAAGGCATGTACGAACCTGTTTAGCAGGAAGTTCAACGTCGTTCTGGATCAATAAAATTCTGTTTTTCTTTTCCTGAAGCACAGCAGCAGCGTCATCATCAAATCCCGGAGCAATAACTACTTCACAGAAAAGGCTGTTGATTTCATCGGCAGCAGCTTTGTCAATTTTTGCGTTAGAGATAAGTACACCTCCAAAAGCAGACGTTGGGTCTGCGGCAAGTGCATCAAGGTAAGCTTCTTTTACAGTGCTTCTTGTGGCAAGTCCGCAGGCGTTGTTATGCTTAAGGATTGCAAACGTAGGTCCGTCGTTTTTAAATTCGTTGATAAGGTTTACAGCAGCATCTACATCAAGAAGGTTGTTGTACGATAGCTCTTTACCGTGAAGTTTAGTAAACATCTTGTCAAAGTCGCCAAAGAAATAACCTTTTTGGTGCGGGTTTTCTCCGTAGCGAAGCACCTGTCCATTGCTAACACTCTCTTTGTAGAACGTTTCATCTTCATTAAAATAGTTGAAGATAGCCGTGTCATAGTGCGACGAAGTATGGAAAGCTTTAGTTGCAAAAAACTTACGCTCTGCAAGTGTAGTGCCACCATTGTTGTTAGTAATAACGTCAAGGAATGCTGCATATTCGTTTACCGAAGCAACGATTACCGTATCTTTAAAGTTTTTTGCGGCAGCACGGATAAGTGAAATACCGCCTATATCAATTTTTTCTATGATGTCAGCTTCAGAAGCACCCGAAGCTACAGTTTTTTCAAATGGGTAAAGGTCTACGATGACAACATCAATTTGCGGAATGTTGAACTCCTGCATCTGCTGCACATCGCTTTCGTTATCCTGACGGTTAAGAATTCCTCCAAAAACTTTTGGGTGAAGTGTCTTAACCCTTCCGCCAAGGATAGATGGGTATGAGGTTACATCTTCAACAGGTACTACCGGTATGCCCAGGTCTTTAATGAACGCTTCTGTACCGCCTGTAGAATAGAACGTTACGCCCTGCTCGTGCAGTTTTTTTACTATAGGTTCAAGACCTTCTTTGTCAAATACCGAAATTAGTGCCGATGAAATTTTTTTGATGCTCATTTTTGTGTGTATAAATAAAGTTGCAAAAGTAGTTATTGTACAGTTAACATTCAAAAGCTGTGAACACTAAATTTTGCAGAAAATGAAAATTTATTTCGATCAGGCTGTTATCATTTAAAAAAAATGTGGAATTTTACAGAAGTCAATCAAAATCAATCATGCTTTTATACCTGCGTTTACTTAGAGAAAGTCTTTCTTTTGCCCTGAATGCCCTAACTAACAACAAACTGCGTACGTTTTTGTCGCTGCTAGGTGTTACTATTGGTATTTTTTCCATAATAGCTGTACTGGCTGCCGTAGATTCCCTGGACAGAAAAATAAAGAAAGACATGAGCAGCGTGGATAAGAACACGATGTATCTTAAACGATTCTCTTTTGGGCCAAGCGATATACCACGATGGAAAAGAGAGCAATTTCCCGACGTGGCATATGATGAGTACCAATACCTTAAGGATAATACGCCTACAGTACAAGCGATGGCTTTCCAGATATTTACTAAAAGTGAAACTGCAAGGTATGAAGACAAATCGGCCAGCAATGTAAATGTTGTTCCCGTTTCCTATGAATTTACAGATATCCAAAGCCTTAAAATTGAGCACGGACGTTTTTATAACGAGTCAGAATCTAATTCGGGCACGGCGGTTGCAGTGATTGGCTATGAAATTGCACAGACACTTTTTGGTAACGATAATCCGCTTGAAAAGAAGGTCAGGATGTATGGCCAGAAATTTACTGTTATAGGGGTACTTGAAAAGCAGGGGCAGGGCATGTTTGGCGAAAATAATGATACAGCTATTATTATACCGGTAAACTTTATACGACATATGTATGGAGATAATAATTCTTTTATGACACCCATCATCATCATAAAGCCCAATCCCGGTGAAGACGGTGAAGCGGTAAAGGCAGAAATCACTCAAAAACTACGCAATTACAGGGGCATAAAAGCAGGGCAGATTGATAACTTCATTATTGATATACTTTCGGGCTTTACAGATCTTATTGATAATATAATAGGACAAATGAATGTTATCGGCTGGATTATCAGCTGTTTCTCACTTCTTGTTGGAGGTTTTGGTATTGCTAATATCATGTTTGTTTCTGTTAAAGAGCGTACAAACCTTATCGGTATACAAAAAGCTCTTGGTGCAAAAAACAGATTTATACTGTTCCAGTTTTTGTTTGAAGCTGTGATACTATCTTTAATAGGTGGTATTGTGGGAATGCTTATGGTTTGGGGTATTGCAACCGTATTAACTAATGCAATTGAGTTCGAATTTATCCTGGGCTTTTCTAACATTGTTATAGGAACCGGGCTTGCGGCATTCATTGGTTTGCTTTCTGGTATACTTCCGGCAATATCTGCATCTAAGTTAGATCCGGTTGAGGCAATACGAAGCGGGATGTAAAGCAAAAATGCGATACGTCTAAGCCCCCACTGTCAACGTACCGCATTTTAAATAATAAAAACATCCAAATACTGCGTTAATGTCTTTCATGGTTCAGCATGATTGTAAAAAGCAGTACACCAAAATAAAAACACTACGTGTTGAATTTCGAATACAAATCTAACCGCTTTTTCTCCTAAACAATAAATTTCACTATAGACAAAATACGGACAACTCTTGTTTTTAACGGGTTTTTAGACGGTTATGCGTCCATTTCAAAATGTGTCAAAAAATTGGGAAACCTATTTTGAAGTATTTAAAAGTATAGATTCAAGCTCCTGTTCGGTATCAATTTTCATTTTCTTTTTAACCCTATACTTTTTCTTCACAATACTTTCAGGTGAGACCTGCATTAGCATTGCCATGTCCTTATAAGGGAGATTTAATTTAAGCAGTGCACAAAAATAAAGATCATTTTTGGTAAGTACCGGAAACTGTTTTTTAAGATCTGTCTGAAAGTTAGAGTATGCTTCGTTAAAACGTTTCCTGAATAATTTCCAGTAATCATCGTCGCTTGTTAAAGATTGTAGCTGTGCCTTTATTTCGTTGATACACATTTTATCGGGGCTTTCGCCGCATTGTGCTACAAGCTTATTGATGTTTCCTTCAAGTGTAGCGAGAGATATCATTCCGGTAACAAGTTCCCTGCTTTTATATTCTAAATTTTTAATGTTCTCTTTATTTATGTTCCTGGTATTTTCATACTCTTTTATAAGCATGTCTTTACCGGTTTTTGCTTTTTCTAACTTCTGTTTGTTCTTCCAGCAGATTAGGACAAATGCCATAAAGGTTAGTATGAAAGTTACTGTTATACCTATTACAGGAATTAGCTTTATCATGTGCCTTTTTTCTAATTCGCCGGTAAGATTGGCGTTTTTGTTTTCAAGGCTTTTTCCTTTCTTAGACTGATATGTATTCTGATATTGTTGTTGCAGTTGTTGGGTAATAGTGTCGTTTGAGGATCTTTTTAGTGTGGCGTTTATTGCAAGTAAATTTTTGGCAGATGCCAATGCCTTGTCTTTCTTGTTACTGACTTTGTAAGTTACTGTCTTTTGTGTTTCAAAATGCATTCTTTCTGTCAGGTTGGTTTTTTGAAAGAATTCATCTTTGTCTACGAGCGCTATAATTTGAAGCGACTCTTCATATTTTTTTTGCCTGTTCAGCATGAAGATGTATTCTGAAGCTATAGAGATAGTTTTGAATGATTTTAGTTCTAAAGCCTTAGATAATGCATCCTCGTAATATACTTCTGAGGCAGAAAAATCCCCTTCTTCCATTTTTATCTTACCAAGTTTAGAATATGAAATGGCTAGAATCTCTCCGTCCTTAAAATTTTTAAGAATAGGTATTGCCTTGCTTATAGCGTTATATGCGTCTATATATTTGTGAAGCCGAATCATGCAGTCTCCGTAATTCAACAGGGCAGTGGAATAGCCTTTTAGATGTCCTTTTTCTTTAAACTGTTTAATGACATCTTTATAAAGGTCTGCTGCAAAAACAAGGTTTCCGGAATTTAAGTAGGTGTTTGCCAGTGAAAATTTTACAGTAATAATATCAAAGGTTTCGTTTGATTGCTCAAGCAGTGCGATTGCCTTTAAGAGATAGCTGATGGCTTTGTCACTTTTAACCATGAGGTTGTAGTTAGATGCCATTTCACCGTAAATTAAACCTACACCTTTAAGGTCATTGGCTGTCTCATATATTTTCTCGGCTTCATTTAATAATTTGAGGGCTTCGGCGTGATCTGCTTTTTTCTTGAAGGCCACAGCTTTGTTTCGCAGCATGCGTGCGTAGAGCATTGGTTTCTTTGCAAGATCAATAAAACCTTCAGCTTTTTCAAAATAATATAAGGCAGAATCAGGTTTACTCTTAAGGTTGTAATACGTCCCGTAGTATAGGTAAGTTCCGGCATACACAGTATCGTGAAGCTTGCCTTTGTAGTTAAGCAACTGTTTTATATAAATCCTGGCACTATCAGGCTTAGAATTTAATGTGTTCTTTATAAGGCGTTCTTTTTCCAGTACATCCATGCCGGGGGATTGTGCATAGGTAAACTGCAAAAACAAAAATATTACGCATAGTAATTTTTGTTTCATCGTTTAAAAAAGCATCTTTTTGTATCTGGGGCATGATGGAATGCTGTAGCAAAATAAGTTATAATATTTTCAAAATGCAATAGTTTGATGTGACAAATAAAGTCAGTGTTTGCAGGGTATTTCAGATCTCAGTTAAATGTTTCAGATTTTTTTTACAACATTTTTTTACTTTAAGATAGGGGATAAGCAAAAAAAATCCCCCTCATTTGAGGGGGATGATTTTTATCTTACGGGCTGGTTTAGTACAAGGTCCAGATATAAGTTTATTTTGTCTTTAAGTTCTTTACGCGGCGTAATGAAATCAAGGAAACCGTGCTCAAGTACAAATTCCGCAGTCTGAAAACCTTCAGGCAGATCTTTACCGGTAGTGTCTTTTACAACACGCGGGCCTGCAAAACCGATCAGAGCACCAGGCTCAGAAATGTTTACATCACCAAGCATTGCATAAGAAGCGGTTGTTCCACCTGTTGTAGGGTCTGTACATAGTGAGATGTACGGAATTTTAGCGTCAGCAAGCTGAGCTAGTTTTGCGGAAGTTTTAGCAAGCTGCATCAACGAGTAGGCAGCTTCCATCATCCTTGCGCCACCAGACTTGGAAATCATTACAAAAGGAATGTTGTTTTTAATAGAATAGTCAATAGCACGTGCTATTTTTTCTCCTACAACAGCTCCCATAGAACCTCCAATGAAAGCAAAATCCATACATGCTACTACAAGGTCGTTACCTTTAGATTTACCTACAGCTGTCCTTACGGCATCTTTAAGTTTAGTCTTTTCGGTAGCTTCCTTAATACGGTCACCGTATTTTTTAGTATCCACAAACTTAAGGGTATCCTTAGAAGTCATGTTTTTGTCAAACTCTGTAAACTCATTGTCATCAAAAAGGATATTGAAGTACTCTTTGCTGCCTATCCTTACGTGGTAGCCGTCTTCCGGGCTCACGTAAAAATTTTTGGCAAGTTCGTCAGCATCAACAATTTTACCGGTAGGAGATTTGTACCAAAGTCCTTTAGGTACGTCCTTCTTATCCTCGGTTGGTGTTGTTATCCCTTTTTCTGTTCTTTTAAACCAAGCCATCTTATTCAGTTAAAGTTATTACTGCAAGCAGTTATTATAGTGTGTTAACGTTGTTAAGGTCTTTAAAGGCCTGCTCAAGCCTTGCGTTGAAAGTAAGTTCACCTTCACGCATCCATTTTCTTGGATCGTAGTGTTTTTTGTTTGGAGACTCAGGTCCGTCCGGGCTTCCTATTTGTGTTTTTAGGTAGTCTACGTTTTTAACAACGTAATCACGGATACCTTCAGTAAATGCAAACTGAAGATCTGTATCTAAATTCATTTTTACAACACCGTAACCAATAGCTTCCCTGATCTCTTCAAGTGTAGATCCAGAACCTCCGTGGAATACAAAGTCAACAGGGTTGTGGCCTAAGTTGAATTTTTCCTGCACATACTCCTGAGAGTTTCTTAGGATTTTCGGAGTAAGTTTTACGTTACCCGGTTTGTAAACACCGTGTACGTTACCAAAAGCAGCTGCTACAGTAAAACGTGGCGATACTTTGCTAAGCTCTTCATAAGCATAAGCAACTTCTTCCGGCTGAGTATATAATTTTGAGCTGTCTACATCTGAGTTGTCAACACCATCTTCTTCACCGCCTGTAATACCAAGCTCGATTTCAAGTGTCATGCCCATTTTGCTCATTCTCTCTAAATATTTTTTAGAAATTTCCATATTCTCTTCAAGAGACTCTTCCGAAAGATCTATCATGTGTGAGCTGAATAATGGTTTTCCTGTTTCAGCAAAATGTTTTTCGCTTGCATCAAGAAGTCCGTCAATCCAGGGTAAAAGTTTTTTAGCACAGTGGTCAGTGTGAAGAATTACAGTAGCACCGTAAGCTTCTGCTAAAGTGTGTATGTGTTTTGCTCCCGCAATAGCACCAAGAATAGCTGCCCGCTCGTCTGCATTAGAAAGGCCTTTACCGGCATTGTAAATAGAACCACCGTTAGAGAACTGAATGATAACAGGTGCGTTAAGTTTTGCAGCAGTTTCCATTACACCGTTAATTGTGCTTGATCCTGTTACGTTAATTGCAGGAAGGGCAAAACCTTTCTCTTTAGCATATCTAAAGATTTCCTGTACCTGGTCTCCGGTAGCAACACCGGGCTTAATATTATGAGCCATTTTGTATTGAATTTTAGAATTGAATTGACAAAAATAATATTTTAAATTTAGAACGGATAATTAATTCCGACATTTAGAACTGATTTAGAAAGATTATACTCTTTAAACCAGCGATCATTCTCTTCACGCCCCGGATTATAGGTCTTAAATCCAAGGTCAAAGCGAACCACAAAGAAGTTAAAATCGTACCTGAATCCAATTCCCGTGCCTAAAGCAAGATCTTTAAAGGATTCCAGGCCGTTAAAAGTTTTTGATTTGTCTTTTTCTTCGTCAAAAACATTCCAGATATTACCCACATCGCCAAAAATGGCTCCGTTAAGCTTTCCGAATATGTTGAAACGAAGTTCGGCACTGTAGGCCAGCTTAAGATTCGCTTCGTTAAAGTCGTTTACACCTCCGCTGCTTCCGGGTCCAAGGCTGTAGGGCTGCCACCCTCGGTTGTCATTAGATCCCCCTGCAAAATAACTTCTTGTAAAAGGTATTGAGGTAGAGTTGCCGTATGGTATTGCAAGGCCAAAAAAGGCGCGCATGGCAAGTACTTTACCACGCCGAAGGTCCCAGTGTTTTATAAAGTCAAGTTCTCCTTTTAGATATTGAGAGTAAGCTACGTTAAATAGAGTGCGTCCTGTGTTGCTGCCGTTTGGATCAACAACTGTTCCTCCAATCAGTGAAAGCAATGCCCCTGCAGATTCTACCTTAGTCTTGAAGATAAAGAATGTATTATCATTTATATTTTCTCTGCTGGTAGTAGTATAGGTGTAGTTTGTGGCAAATATCAGGTTGTTTTCCGTAAGCCTCACACGTCGTTCTTCTATGCTTTCAATATTGTCTTTGTCGGTTTGAGAAACCTGTATAACGTCATTATTTACGTCATTTATAAAGAGCTCTGTTTTACCATTATCCCTGTCAAGATCTCCGTTAGTATTAAGGTACGATTCAGGAATCTGCGAACGGTAGGTGTCTGCTATTTCGTTTACCCTGTCGTAAGATGAGTCGTAAACACTAAAGTACTTAGAGGGGTTTATGTTTCTTATGTATTGTACGTTGAATAAATCCAGCCTTGCCGTGCGGTTTCTCTTTGGTGTCCAGTTGTAGCTCAGCACGCCTGTAAAATTCTCCTTATCAAGGCCAATGTTTTTCTGCCTGCTTGTACCAAGGCTCATTACGGTAGACGGCAGCATCTCCTTTGGGATCACCTTGTCTGTATTGAGCGGAAAGAATATTCGTGGCAGTGTAAGCTTCATGTCTGCTCCATATTCTAGGATATTAAAGAATGCCCTGTCTTTAATTGCGCCATCGCGTGACGAACCTATATTTCCGCGTGTGGAGATCTCAAGAGTTTCTGCTCCGCGGAATAAGTTACGGATGGTTACCCCTAAACTTCCTGAAATACCAAAATCCTGAATGTTAGAATGCGTAAAGTCGGCCGTAACATTAAAACGGAATTTTTTTCTTGGCGTAAGCGTAATATTGGTAATAAGCGACTGTCCTGTTGGGTCGTTAGGATCTTCTATATAACTTATGGAAGGCGAGTTGAATACCCTCAGGTTGCTTAAATAGCGCGAACTGCGCACCCTTCCTATGTCAGAATAGGTACTCCCCTGAGTTATAAAAATAGCGTCGGTTATGGCTTTTGGCCTGTAGTTTAGCTTTCCTGTACTATAAATATTAAAGTCTTTATATTTTGTACTATCAATTGATTGATCTGCACTTGTAGGATTTGTAGTGTAGATGTTTACCTTACTTATTTTGTATAACTTGAAAGGTCTTACCACGGTAGAGTCGCCGCGTCGCAATGATTCGTTGTCTACGACAAGTTCTACGTTAGCCTTGTAGTCATTATTTACAGTATCAACTACATAATTTACATTGTTCTGCTGAAAATAGTAGGCACCGTGATTCCTGAAGTAATTGGTAATCCTTTCCCTTTCGGCAGTAAAATTAGCTTCGTTGTACTGCTGGCCTTTTTTTATAACTGAATTTTTTTTTGTGGCGTTGTAAAGGCTGTCAAGTGCCGGGCTTTCTATAAAAGCGGCAATGCTGTCAAGCATGTATGGCTTTCCGGTAATAACGTCATAGTTAATAGCTGCTCTTTTGTCGCCAAGGGTGTCAATCTTAAATCCGGCACTTGCCCTGAAGAACCCCTGTTTGTAGTAGTAGGCAAAAAGTCTGTTCCTAGATTTCTTTGTCCTGTTTACATCAACGATTACAGGAGGTTCTCCAACTTTTTTAAGAAAATTGCTATACCCTGTAACTACAAATGAGTTGCCAAGGCGCTGTACCTGCTTTTCAGATAGCAGCGCTTTCATTCGTTCGTGCCTGCCAGGCTTTCTGTCAAGCCATGCATGGTACGAAGAATCAGCATTAGGTTTTGCAAGATTAAAAAGGTGAAGCCTTAGGTGATACCCTAAAATGTCGGTATTTGGTTCCTGATAAAGCAAATTTTTAACTTCATCATCGGTCTTTTTCTCTCCATTAACGGTTATATCGGCTTTTTCAAGCAGGTGCTTGCCATCAGGAACTCTTTTTACAAGAGAACATGAATATAAAATCAGGCCCGATAATATAATTAGTGCTATTTTTGTGGTTTTATTTCTCAAGACGGTATAGCCAAATAGTAATTCAAAAATACATTTTTTATGGTTAGTAAAAACCAAATTAAAACAATAACGGGCTTACAGCAAAAAAAATACAGGAAACAGCATAAATTGTTCTTTGCCGAAGGTATAAAGGTAGTGCAGGAATTGCTGAATTCCAATTTTGAATTACACCAGCTTTTTACAACTCAGGATATATTTAAGGCTGTTCCTGACAGCAAAACCGAATTTATTACCGAAGCTGAGCTTAAAAAGATAAGTGCCCTTGCTACACCTAATGCCTGCGTGGCAATATTTGTTATGCCGGAAGAAAAAACCGTGCCTGACAGCGGACTTATCGTAGCGCTTGACGATGTGCGCGATCCCGGCAACCTGGGGACAATAATTCGCTTATGTGACTGGTTCGGCATCAGCCATCTTGTGTGTTCAGAGCAATGTGTAGATGTTTATAATCCTAAAGTCGTGCAGGCTACAATGGGATCGTTAACCCGCGTAAATGTTGTGTATACTGGTCTTGATGAATACCTGCAAAAAACTGCGCTTCCTGTTTTTGGGACTTTTATGGATGGCGAAAACATTTACAGCGAATCGCTTCCTGAAAACGGGATAATTGTAATGGGTAATGAAGCTAACGGAATATCTCAGGCTGTTGAAAACAGGGTAGGTCATAAGATTGCCATTCCACGTTTTGGTGATCTTCAGCAAACAGAAAGCCTTAATGTAGCTACGGCTGCCGCCATCATCTTAAGCGAATTCCGTCGTGATTTTAGTGGAAAGTAAAGTTGATGAAAACGCCACGTGTTTTCATGGATTCTACGTTGCTTGTGTAAGGACTGTTAGGATCATTATCACGTATAAGCTCATCATTTAAGCTGAATATACCACGTATAGACGGTGAAAATTTAAAGTATTCAAAGTAAATATCTATACCTGCGCCGATTTCATAAAAATTTGTCCATTTTTTCATCCTGAACCTTTGGCCGGTAATGTTATCATCTTTTACGTTAAAGCCACTGGAAAGGTTAAGGGAACGTGACACCCCTCCAAGGATATAAGGCCTGATGTTACCTGTTCTCTTAGAAGAAAATTTAAGTAAAAGCGGAAAATGGATGTATGTAGATTTTACTTCTCTTTGCTGGTCGGCAAGGGTTCCCTCCACATTGTGAAACGTCAGGTCACGCTGCGTGTAATAAAGTCCCGGTTCAAATCTAAGGTCCAGGTATTCAAATAGACGAAGATTGCCCACAAGGCCCACATTAAAACCTGTAGTGCGTTTTACCTCAATATCAACCTTTGGGTCGTCAATATAATCCCATTTAAAATCATAGCTGTTAAAGCCCAAAAAATATCCCCAGTGAATTCTTTGCTTGTCAAAGTTTTCAAGGTTGATGATAGGCTTTTTGCTAAATATTTGCGTGCCAAACTGGGCATGGGAGCACAGTCCGGTAAAAAGCAGTAGGTATAAAAACAGTTTCTTCATCTTATTGTTTTGAAGCAGAGTAAATTGTTGCCACTCCAAAAGTCTGCGGCATATTCTTAACCTCTATAAACCCAATTTTTCGTAAAATATTGTTCAGCGCTTCACCATGTGGAAAAACGGATGCCGATTCGCTAAGGTAGGCATAAGCTGAACGGTCTTTAGAAAACATCCTGCCTATAAGCGGCAGCAGGTATTTGCTGTAAAAATTATATCCCTGTTTGTATGGGAATTTTGTAGGCACCGAAGTTTCAAGTATCACAAAAATACCGTTTGGCTTAAGCACGCGCAAAATTTCTGCAAGCCCTTTTTCAAGCGTTTCAAAGTTGCGTACACCAAAAGCTACTGTTATGGCATCAAAATAATTGTCTTCAAACGGAAGGTTCTCGCTATCGCCATATACCAGTTTTATTCTACTGTCAAGGCCTTTTTCGGCTACTTTTTTTCGGCCCACTTCCATCATGCCTTCAGAAATATCTGCGCCAATGATTTCCGTTGCACGTGTTTGCGCCAGCAATATAGCCAGGTCGCCGGTTCCTGTTGCGATATCAAGTATCGCCTGCGGGTTCTTCTCAGCAACAAGTTTTAGCACTTTTTTTCGCCATTTGATATCTATTCCAAAGGAAATTACACGGTTAAGGCCGTCATAATTACCAGAAATAGTATCAAACATTTGGGCAACCTGTTCTTTTTTGCCCAGGCCGGAATCTTTATAGGGAGTTACGTTTTGCGACATTACTTATATTTACGCAGCAAAGATAGAAATAGTTTTGTTAATAGGGGATTAGAAATGCTAATAGGCATAAACTTCTAAAGTATATGAGTTGTTACACTTTCCATATCACATAATTCGTAGACTCTTCCACACCGCTCCATTGCAGGATAAGGTTATTCTCTGTAAGCGAAATTATTTTTGCCTCTCTGGTTTCTGTTTCATAATAAACGGTAAGACTGTCTCCGTTTATAACATAGGGCATATCTCCATTTCCATCATAGTCTACAACATAAAATGATTTTTTTGAAAGCACAAAATCGGCATGAGGCCCTGATGGGTCGCTTACACATGTGTTGAAAAGTAATTCTGTATTTAGTGCTGTTTTGATGACCGGTTTTTCCGGGCGTTCAATTTTCGGTTTGGCCGCGTCGGTCACAGTATCAACGGTTGCTATTGTTTGGCTTTCTGTAGTAACAGGTTCGTCAATTTGTTTTTCTTCTTTTTTACATGAGATAAAAATTAAAGTAGTCAACAGAACAGTAGCCAAATATCTTTTCATTGTTTCATTGTATTAATTTTTGTCAAATTTGATGGCATAGTCCCTATAATTCACGCTGTGGTATATAGGCTTTTTATTTTTTACGGTAAGTTCGACAGATTCTTTTCTGATGTAGGCTTTATCAAATGCAATCGGTTGAACAATCTCATTCTTTGAGTTAATGATGCCAAATTTAGTGTTTCGTTTTGCGATAAATTCTCCTGAAACATAAATGTTGTCCAGGGCATCATATTCCGCAGGAACCAATATCTGGTTATCTATCGAAACAACTCCATATTTACCGTCTTTTAAAAATACCTGTTTATCCCATTTTTCGTAAATTGCGTCTGAGGCTTTAATGAAGCTGTCTGCATTTACGTTTTCTGTCTTACCTGTTTCTATATCCAGTAGTATTGGCTTGTTGTCTTTTGTGGCAAATACTTTTTGTTTCCATACCCTGTAAAAAGCATAGTCAAACGGAATGGTGTTTTTACCTGATAAGTTAAATATGCCATACTTCCCGTCGTTGTTTTCAGTTATAAAGTATTTCTTTTCATGAAGTTCTATATGCTTATAAATAGCTGGTATAATTTCATTACCTGATGCATCAATAATGCCCCAGTTTTTATCTTTAACTACATAAAGGTTGTGCTCTGTCGGAAATATGTATTCATATCTTAATGCTGTAATGGCTTTATGGCCGCGGGTATAAAGTCCCCATTTGCTACCCTTTTTCAGTGTTACAAGTTCCTCTCCGTATTCTGCATCTTTATAATCGCATGGAATAATAAAATTACCCGATTTATCGATAAAGCCATAAAGGCCCGTTTTTGTGTTGCGTATTTTAGCAATACCGCTTTTATAGATATCAAGGTTGTATCCTTTTAGTGCAGTAAAGAGTTGTTTTCCGTCGAGGCCTATCATCGTTACAGATTTGTCGGGCAGCACTACATACGCTGCCCCGTCGTAATAACGTTCCATATCAGTAAAATCAAAACCAGTAATCGCTTTTCCTTCTACGTCAAATACTGCGTAGCGCTTATTTTTTTCTACGATATACATGTCTTTGTTGGCATCGGTAATGTAGTTGTATTCTATTGGGATCTTCACATTGTTTGAAAAATCTACAGCACCCTTTTTGTTGTTTATACCAACAACTACTAATTTGCTGTCACATGCATTATAAACGTCGTCGTAGATAAAAGGAATGAGTATTTTTCCGCTCTTGTCTATGTAGCCGCGCTTCATTATACCCTTAACTTTCATCCCGGCTTCAATCGCGCCATTGCAGTTAATTTCGGTATAGTCAAATGTGGCGGGGGCGGTGATGCTGCAAAGAGAATCCATAACGCCCATTTTGCCATTTTGTTCCCTAAAGGTTACAATACCGTTTTTCGGATGGGAAATGTACTGGTATTTGCCTTTAAGATTTTCTTTGGCTGATTCAAAAGTCTGGGCTTTAGCTGAAAAGCTGATAATTATAAAAAGAAGAATAAGCTTAAAATTCATTTTGGTAACAGATGATGGTTTTACCAAATATAAGAAATTTAGCTCAGTTTTCTAAATAGGATTGCCGGCAATATGGGTGTTATAATATAATTCAACGTTTGAACCGAATCCCATTACAGCTATGCCTTTAAATATACCTGAAAAGTCATTTCATATGCGTGCTTTTCATCTTTTGGGTGAAATATAGCTTCACTCAGTTTCCATTTTGATTCGTCTATTTGTGGAAAATAAGCGTCCGCATCAGGAAATTCGGCGTGTACTCGGGTTATGTCAAGCTTATCGGCACGGCTAATGCTTTGGTTATAAATTTCGCCTCCGCCAATAACAAAAACCTCTTCGTCCTGCGGGCAGGCATTAAGAGCCTCATCAAGGCTTCCGGCAATAATGCAGCCATCAGCCTTATAGTCTGCCTGGCGTGTAATAATTACAGATGTACGGTTTGGCAGGGGAGAAGGAAAGCTCTCAAATGTCTTTCTTCCCATTATGATGTGATGCCCTGATGTTCGGGTTTTAAAATGTTTAAAATCATCAGGCAGGTGCCATATCATTTTGTTGTCTTTGCCCAGGGCATTGTTTTCGGCTACTGCCGCGATAAGTGTAATAGTCATTAGTCTAATGTGGTAGTGGTAGTATTGGATGTGTCGTTTTCCAGTTTTTTTTCCAGCTGGCCGATGCGGCGTTCCTGTCGGGCAACGAGTTTAGCGATCTGATCCTGTTCCCATTTTTTATTGATAAAGCTTTCGGTAACAAATACTTTTATAAAGTGCATTATAAAAATAAATGCCCATGCCGTTATTGCCCAAAGGTACCAGTCGTCTTCAGGATCTACATCGAGCATTTTATTGATAATGTAAAAGAAAAAACTGCTGACAAAGAATAATATAAAGTGAAAGTAAACGCGCTTTTTTTGTTTTACCCGTTTACGGGCATATTCAAATAATTCTTGTTGATTTGGTTCCATTTCTCAGTTTTTGGTAACTAAAGGTAGGGAAAAATATAAAAAAAGGATACAATTTATTAAAAGTTTAAGGTTGCCGGCAGGTTAAAGCTTGCCCTTACAGGAATTCCCCTGAAACTTCCCGGATTAAATTCGGGCAATTTTTTCAGTGCCCTCCTGTATTCTTCGGAAGCAGAAATATTGTAAGGGATAGACACTACATCTGAGATGGTTATATCGCCGTTTTTCTCTACTATAAATGTTGCCACAAGGCGTTGTTGTTTGGCTACCGGCTTTACTTCTTGTGTTCTGAATTTTCTCAACATAACCTTTGTTATTTTTTCTGAAGAGCATTTGTAGGCAAGTTCCTGATTGTCGTTTTCACACCCCTTGCATGCAGGCTGTATACCCAGTCGAATATATTTCGGCCGTATGCCTTTTTCTCTTAAGATATCATAGGTCGTAATTTCAAATTTATCAGTCTGCCCATTATATAGGTACGTATACGTTGATATATGGGCGCTTCTGTTTTCGTCCATGCCGTCATTTTTGGGCAGAAAAGGCGCAAGGTTGTCTATGTAGTTTTTAGGGCATTACGAAGCAGGCTGTCTTCGCACGCGACTTCAACGGTTTCTGCCATTACTTTGCCCTCTGCGTCAGAAAGGAATGCAAAAGATATTGGCATGTGATCGTAGGTGCTCGTTTTTTTTATATGCTGTGCAATTTCATCAGACATCAGGTTGTTGAGGTCAGCGCGTAATTTTTCTGAATAACAATCAGATTCAGGCCCTGCATTTTCACACTCTTTAAATGTTGCATAAGTTCTTTTGCCTGACTGTGCTGTGCCGGTAAAATTAACTATGATAATTATCGCGATGGCTAATAAAAAATTTCTATACATTTCCTATCTTATTTGATATGGGAAAAATAGTAAAAATTAGTCTATATTTATTGTAAATGGAATGACAAAAGATTGTACCGTAGGTATTCCTTTAATTAAAGCAGGTTCAATCTTAGGCAGCATTTTAAATTGTCTTGCCATCTCTCCCCTTAATTCCTCTGTCCCTTCCATTATCCTGGTCAGTACGATTTCCCCCGAAGCATTTACAGTAAAATATACGATTAGTTTATTTCTTGACGGGGATTCAGATCCCGGAATCTTAAAGTTTTTCAGTACTATGTTAGAGAGCGGGTTGTATAAACACGGAAATTTATTGTACACATCCTTTTTATATTTTTCTTTACAGTCCTTAAATTTTGCATCCTCATTATACTTAAGTAATTGAGGGGGTAATTTGTCGGTAAAAAAAGTTATGCCCGGCTGATATGTCTGCGTAGGCAGGTCGGGTACAAAATTTATATTATAAAGATGGGCGCTTTTCCTTATGGCCATTTTATCGCTCTTAGGGAAAAATGCCGGTAAACGGGATATGATATTGCGTATGGAAACATGCAGGGCATTGTTTGCGCAGATTATTTCTGTTTCAGAATTTATGACTTTTCCATTTTCATCAGTTATAAAAAGGATTGATACATAAAAACCGTCTTTTTCGGGTGAGTTTGCTATCTCCTGAGTGATTTCTGGAGTAATCAGGTTAGTGATTAGGTTCTTGAAAGTTTCCTCGGTGCATAATATTGGGTCTGCTTCTGTCATGCAATGCTTAAAAACAGCCTGTTCGCCTAATTTTACAGGAGGAAAGTTTTGGGCGTTAGAAATCATGCAAAAGGCAAAAGCAATTGCGGCTATGGTAAATTTCATAAGGTTTGTTTGTTAAACAGCTACAGCACCTTTAATGTGCGGATGCGGATCGTAGTTCTCTAAAGTGAAATCTTCAAATTTAAAGGCAAAGATGTTTTTTACTTCAGGATTAAGCTTTATTAGAGGAAGCGGCTTAGGATCGCGGCTTAACTGAAGTTCCAGCTGTTCCATGTGGTTGTTGTAAATATGTGCATCGCCAAAGGTGTGGATGAAATCGCCTGGCTGTAGTCCGCACACCTGGGCGATCATCATGGTCAATAAAGCATATGACGCGATATTAAAAGGTACACCTAAAAATATATCGGCACTGCGTTGGTATAGCTGGCACGATAATTTTCCTTCGGCAACATAAAACTGAAAGAATGCATGGCATGGAGGTAGTGCAACTTTACCGTTGGCCACATTCTCAGAAAATGATTTAGAAGTGTCAGGCAGTACGCTTGGATTCCATGCAGAAATAAGCATCCTGCGGCTGTTAGGGTTTGTTTTCAGTGTTTCGATAAGTTCGGTGATCTGATCTATTTCCTTATCGTCCCAGTTGCGCCACTGATGGCCATATACAGGGCCAAGGTTGCCATCTTCATCTGCCCATTCGTCCCATATTTTTACACCGTTATCATTAAGATAGCCGATGTTTGTATTCCCCTCAAGAAACCAAAGCAGTTCATATATGATTGATTTAAGGTGCAGTTTTTTTGTAGTGACTAAAGGAAATCCTTCGCTAAGGTCAAAACGCATCTGGTAGCCAAAAACGCTTTTTGTACCTGTACCGGTACGGTCGCCTTTTTGTACTCCGTTCTCTAAAACATGTTTTACTAAATCGTGATACTGCTTCATCTTTTCCTGTTTACTTGTGGACTTGTGGATTTGGTTATGTGTGACTTGTAGTGTCTAATAACCGAATTAAACAAATAGCCAAACTAACTCTCCCTCTTTGATATTTCGTCGCGTATTTTAGCGGCTTTTTCGTAGTCTTCGTTCTGAACGGCGCCGTCAAGCATCTCGTTAAGTTCCTGCAGGTTGTACGCAGAATAGCCTTCGCCTGATACAGTTTCCTGCCCGAAGGTCTGCGGTTCCGAAAGTACATCTTCAGGCTGCGTTGGGTTGCCTTCTGCGTCTGCTTCCGGATTCAACTTCAGGAAAATACCTGCTTTGTCAAGGATGTTCTTGTAGGTAAATATAGGAGCATTAAAACGAAGCGCCAATGCAATAGCATCAGACGTTCTTGCATCTATAATCTCTTCAATACGGTCTCTTTCGCATATAATGCTGGAAAAGAAAACCCCATCTACAAGTTTGTGTATGATTACCTGCTTTACTACGACATCAAACCTGTCAGCAAAGTTTTTAAACAGGTCGTGCGTAAGCGGCCTTGGCGGTTTAATTTCCTTTTCAAGGGCAATAGCTATGGACTGGGCTTCAAAAGCGCCAATAACTATGGGCAATTTGCGGTCACCATCCACTTCATTAAGGATAAGTGCATACGCCCCGTTTTGAGTCTGGCTGTATGAAATTCCTTTTATAGTAAGTTTTACTAAGCTCATAATTAGTCTTTCCTGTATAGAAAAAGGGCTATCCGAAAAAGATTAACTACCATTTTCGGATAGCCCTTTTAGAGGGCACAATTTAAAATAAAATTATGAGTTTTGCGCTTTAAAGGCTTTAATTTTTTCAGTCAACTTAGGAACAATATCAAAAGCATCGCCTACAACGCCGTAGTCTGCAACTTTAAAGAAAGGTGCATCAGCATCTGCATTGATGACTACTTTTACTTTAGATGAGTTGATACCGGCAATGTGCTGGATAGCTCCCGAAATACCTATAGCTATATAAAGGTTAGAAGCAACCGGTTTACCTGTTTGGCCAACGTGTTCGCTGTGAGGTCTCCATCCAAGATCTGAAACCGGTTTAGAACAAGCTGTAGCAGCACCAAGTGCACTCGCAAGGTCTTCAAGGATGTGCCAGTTTTCGGGACCTTTAAGTCCGCGTCCGCCAGATACAACGATCTCAGCATCGGCGATAGTTACTTTTCCTGTCACTTTTTCTGATGATTCTACTTTTACAGAGAAGTCAGCGTCGTTAAGCGACGGGGAGAATTCTTCTTCTGTTGCGCTTACAGCATTTTCAAATACACCGTAAGAGTTTTTGCCTATTGCAAGAACCTTTACATCAGTAGTTATTTCTGTTATGTTGAATGCTTTGTTAGAAAATGCATTTCTTTTAACCTGGAATGGAGAAAGGCTTAGTGGCTGTGCAACTACGTTAGAAGCGTAACCTGCTTCAAGTGCTACAGCTACAAGTGGGGCAATGTAAAGGCTGTCAGTTGTAGAGTTGAAAAGAACGATCTTTGAACTTTCTTTCTCTGCTGCCTGCTTAATTGCATCGGCGTATGCCTTTGCATTGAAAGCGGTAAGCTTGTCAGATTTTACATTAAGCACTTTATCAACGCCATATTTTCCAAGCTGTGCAGCAGCGTCAGATGCGTTAATTGTTAGTGCGGTAACTGTTGTTCCTGTTTCGCCTGCAATCTTTTTAGCGTAAGAAGCAAGCTCGAAAGTTGTTTTTTTGAATTTACCCTCGGCAAACTCAGCATATATTAATATTGACATATTTTCTAATTTTTAATTTACTAATGTATCAATGTGACAATTGCAATTAGATTAAGTGAATTGATGCATTGAATAATTAATTCATTCATTGTTACATTAAATTACTTTAGCTTCATTATGTAAAAGGCTTACAAGCTCGTCAAGATTGTCAGGGCTTATTAGTTTTACAGCCGATTTTGGAGCAGGTTTTTCAAACTTAACTGCTTTTGTAGTATTGTTAGCTGCCACAGGCTCAAGTATGGTAAGTACTTTTTGCCTTGCCATCATGATCCCCCTCATTACAGGTATCTTAAGGTCTTTTTCTTCTACAAGGCCTTTTTGTCCGCCTATAACTAACGGAAGTTTTGCGCTAAGTGTTTCTTTACCACCGTCAATTTCCCTTATTGCTTTAGCGTCGTTTCCGTTTACTTCAAGGTTAATGCATGAGTTTACAAAGTCAAAACCTAAAAGCCCTGCAAGCATACCCGGTACCATACCGCCGTTATAGTCTAAAGACTCTTTACCTGCAATTACAAGATCATAACCGCCATTCTTAACTACTTCGGCAAGTTGTTTTGCAACAAAAAAGCCATCGGCAGGGTTAGCATTAACGCGAATCGCTTCATCGGCACCTATAGCAAGAGCTTTTCTAAGTGTAGCTTCAGCTTCAGGACCGCCTACGTTTACTACTGTAACGTTTGCGCCAGCTTGTTCTTTAAACCATACTGCTCTTGTTAAACCAAATTCGTCATTAGGGTTGATTACAAACGAAACGCCGTTAGTGTCAAACTCGCTGTCGCCGTTTGTAAAGTTAATTTTTGCTGTGGTATCAGGCACGTGGCTGATGCAGACTAATATTTTCATTTTTATAAAGTTATAAAGTTGAGGTTTTTCCGTTACGAAAATAATAAATTTATCTAAATAAAAAACTATGCATGCATATTAAATGTAATTTTTTTAAAAATTTACGCTATTAAATTTATTAATCATAAAAATATAGCTTTAAAATACTGATTATTGCGAATAGTTGATATTTTAAAGACAAGTTACTAACAATGCATTAATTTAAAGATATAAGGGGATTAAATAATTTTAAATCTTTATTTTTGCCATTCATTTAATACGAATAAGAAGTTACATGAGAACGATACAGTTTAGAGAAGCTATTTGCGAAGCGATGAGCGAAGAGATGCGCCGCGACGAATCTATATATTTAATGGGTGAAGAAGTTGCCGAATATAACGGTGCTTACAAAGCCTCAAAAGGAATGCTTGATGAGTTTGGCCCTAAGAGGGTTATTGATACTCCAATTGCAGAGCTTGGTTTTGCAGGTATAGCAGTGGGTAGTGCCATGAATGGTAACAGGCCTATTGTGGAGTTTATGACCTTTAACTTTGCCCTTGTGGGTATTGACCAGATTATTAACAACGCAGCAAAGATGCGCCAGATGTCTGCAGGACAGTTTTCAATGCCAATGGTTTTCCGTGGCCCTTCAGGTTCAGCGGGTCAGCTTGGAGCTACGCACTCTCAGGCTTTTGAGAACTGGTATGCAAATACTCCGGGTCTTAAAGTAGTTGTACCATCTAATGTGTATGATGCAAAAGGTCTTCTTAAATCGGCTATCCGTGACAATGATCCTGTAATCTTTATGGAATCTGAACAGATGTATGGCGACAAAGGCGAAGTGCCAGAGGGAGAATACACTATTCCGTTAGGTGTTGCTGATATTAAACGTGAAGGAACAGATGTTACTATTGTAACTTTTGGAAAGATCATAAAAGAGGCATTCATTGCTGCAGACGAACTTGCTAAAGAAGGTATAAGCTGTGAAATTGTTGATTTAAGAACAGTTCGTCCTATGGACCATGATGCTATCCTTACTTCAGTTAAAAAAACGAACCGACTTGTTATACTTGAAGAGGCATGGCCATTTGCAAGTGTATCATCAGAGATAACTTACATTGTTCAGGAAAGGGCATTTGACTATCTTGATGCTCCTATCCAGAGAATAACTACAGCAGATACACCTGCTCCTTTCTCACCGGTGCTTTTAAAAGAGTGGCTTCCTAACGCGGGAGACGTTGTTAAAGCGGTGAAAAAAGTTATGTACAAATAAGAAAATAAACACTTATATTTGAAACTTCATCATACTATTTGATGAAGTTTTTTGTTTATAGCATATATGAAAATAAAATTACACTTTTTAGTTTGTACATTTTTGCTGCTTTCGGGTACATTAATGGCGCAGACTAAAGTCAGTGGTGTCGTTGTAGACGATACAAATGTATCTATACCTTATGCCAACGTTTACTTTAAAGGAACCAGTGAAGGTGTAATTACAGATGAAAACGGAAAGTTTTACCTTGAGTCCCAAAATACATATTCAGAAGTAGTTATTTCTTTTGTAGGCTTTGCGCCTAAAGAGGTAAAGCTTAACGGAACTGTAAATTATAACCTCACTGTAAAGCTAAGTGAAGCAAGGGAATTAAAAGAAGTAGTGCTTTATTCGGGCAAGACTTCAAAAAAGAATAACCCTGCCATAGATATCCTTCGAAAGATATGGGAGCGCCGCCGCAAGAACGGGCTTAAGATGTTTAAGCAGTATGAATATGATAAATACGAGAAGGTAGAGTTTGACATGAATACTATTGATAGTGCTTTCATGAAAAATAAGATATTCAAGGGTATGGAATTTATCTTTAATCATGTTGATACCTCTAATGTTACCGGTAAAACGTACCTGCCAATATTTATTAATGAGGCACTTAGTAATGTATATGGGGACAACGTAAATAACAGGAAGAAAGAGGTAACCCGTGCTAACAAGAATTCCGGATTTAGTAATAATCAACAGATACTTGCCTTTATAAAAGACCTTTATGTAGATTATGATATCTACGATAATTACCTTAAATTTTTTGACAAAGATTTTGTAAGCCCGCTTTCACGCACGGGTATAAATGTGTATAACTACGTTCTCGCAGATAGTACTTTTATAGAGAAGAAATGGTGTTATAACATTGTGTTCTATCCAAGGAGGAAAGCTGAGCTTACCTTTAAAGGAAATTTTTGGGTAAATGACACTACGTTCGCCATCAAAAAAATTGTAATGTCTGCCAGTAAATCGGCAAATATAAACTGGGTAAAAGATATTTACATTGAGCAGGAGTTTGATGTGGTAAACGATTCTGTGTTCCTGCTTAAGAGGGATCACATGATGTCTGACTTTGCACTAAATAAAAAAGAAGATTCTAAAGGTGTTTACGGTAAGAGAACCACCTTATTCAGGGATTATGTGTTTGACAAGAAAAAAGCGGACAATTTCTATACAGCAGACGTTAACCATAACGATGAATCAATTTACCAGAAAGATGATAATTACTGGGAAGAGAACCGGTTTGAAACCCTCAATAAAGATGAGCGGGGTGTTTATAAAATGCTTGACACTCTTAAGACCGTTAAAAAGTTTAAGCGGATATATAGCGTCGTCGCAACTTTGGGAAGCGGTTATTACCAGATAGGTAATTTTGACTACGGACCCATATTTTCAAGTTTCGGGTATAATGATGTTGAAGGTATACGTTTACGAACGGGTGGGCGTACCTATTTTGGACAAAATGATCCGTGGAGGGTGGAAGGTTATACGGCCTACGGATTTAAAGACAATAAATTCAAATACGGCATCTCCGGTAAATGGATGGTGAATAAAGAAAAAAGAATTATCCTTGCAGGGGGTAACAGGCGCGATGTAGAGCAGATAGGTGTGAGCCTTACTGCTACGAGTGACGTACTTGGCCGAAGCTTTGCCTCATCGTCACTTTTTTCCAGTGGCAGCAACAATAAGCTTACTAATGTAAACTTTACTACTTTCTCGGCAGAAATAGAGCCGGTAAAACATCTTGTATTGAGGGGCAGCCTTAATTACAGGACACTTCGATCTGCAGATCCGCAACAGTTCAGTATGGACTATTATATAGATCCATACGACCATTCTAAGGGCGTAAAAGGCAATCTTGACCAATATGAGTTTGGTGCGATGGTTGAATATACGCCGAAGCGAAAAACTGTAGGTTATGGAGTAGAGCGTACCGATGTTGACTTGAATTACGCTAAGTTATTCCTTAATTTCTCCCAGGGAATAAAAGGAACATTCGGCAGCGACTTTGAATATCAAAAAGTACAGTTTTATTACAGGCAGCCAATTTTGGTTGGCGGTTTTGGGCGATTATTCACAACTCTTGAGGCCGGAAAGATATTTGGCGATGTGCCGCTTGGGTTGATGGGTGTAGTACCGGGTAATCAGTCATATTTTATCATAGAGAATACGTATAACCTTATGAATTATTACGAGTTTGTAGCCGATGAATATGTGTCGCTGCATCTTGAGCATAATTTTAATGGAAGGCTATTTTCGCGGATTCCGGGGATAAGGAATCTGAATCTTAGGGAGATCATTGGTGTAAAAGGAGTTTATGGAACAGTGTCAGACGGGAATAGAAGGCTTAATGCGTCCAGCATCGAGTACCGCGCCCCTGAAGATGTGTATTGGGAATATCATGCAGGGATTGGCAATATCTTTAAGGTTTTCAGGATAGATTTTGCCTGGAGAGGCAGTTATCTTAACCTTCCTGATGCTAATAAATTTACTGTTAAAGGTGTTTTTGGATTCTATTTCTAAAAGTTAAAATTTTCCAAAAAAAGGTGTAACTTCGTTTCAATTATTTAACGACCACCAACCTTATGAAAAAATTATTTTCTTTACTGTTATTACTTACGGTTGCATTCTCCTGCATTAAGAAAGAGGAAGTTAAGTCTGTAGAAAAAAAAGGAGACCCTTTAGTTGCATCTGTGGGTGAGGAGAGTAATGGTAAGTATATTTTTACAGATTCAGATTCTCTTGTTTATAAATGGAATGTTTTTGTAAACAAGAAAATGAAGCCTCAGGATTCTATAATACTGAATGATTTTTCTATAATAAAATCAAAAACTAAAGGAGAGCGTACAGAAGACTGTTATCTTCTTGTGGCGAAAGACAGAGATCATAAAGTGTCTCTTGGTGCCATACTGAATGTAAAGGATAAAAAATTCTACACAAAACCTGAGGGAGCTTCAAGTCAGGATATATACGAAGTCATATTGTGTAATGGCGGTTGTAATGATGTTATTTGTAGTCCTGATGTGATTGTAGCGGGTGGTGTTAAACGTTTAATATGTTCAGCGTGCGATCAGTGTGTAAAAGTTTCGGGCAGTATCAAGTGATATTTTGTAGGGTTTTTTAACATATCGTTGGCGTAGCAAATTAATAATTAGCTATAAATTAGTTTTATAATAATCATCCAACTTAATCCTTTACGTATGAAAAGAAAAATTTTACAAAGCACCATATGCTTCCTTCTTATAGGTATGGCCTGGAGCTGTAGTAATGACAGTGATGTTGTAATGTCAGATGCTGGCAGCAGGGATATCAGGCAGAAAAATAAAAATGTATGGGAAGGTCAGATTGCAGAAGAAGTTGATGGACAGCTTATTCTCACTGCTGACAGGGATGAATTGATAGAGGCGTTTCAATCTATACTTTTAAGACAAAGTGATGGAGAAAATGTTGAAATAAACCAGATTACTCTTGTGCGTAAGTTTGCATCAAACAATTCTCAGGATAGTGCTGTGTTTTTGATTGGTGGAGGAAGGTCTCCGGGGGGAAGTACTGTTTCATCGGGGGTAATTCTTGTTGCCGGTGGAACGGGATCAGGTAAAATGTTTTTTAGTCCGGGACCGATTAACGCAGAAGGAGATCCAACCTCTGTAAGCTGTTGGGGCTGCGGAACCGGCTGTTTCCTTGAGTACTATAATATAGACGGACACAAAGTTCCTTACTGCAATTCAGCAGGATGTGGCCCGCTTTGCGACAGGATATTTGATTAATACGCTTAATAGATAAGTATACTGCATAGCCTCCATAAGGAGGCTTTTTTTATAAATCTTAATTGTAATATGGAGCACACCATTCCGCTATTAGTACAACTGGATACTAAATTTGCGGCAATTGCAGATTTATATGGTATGCCGGGGTTTGTTGGTAGAAAGCCAGGATTTGAAAGTCTGTGCCTTATGATACTTGAACAACAAGTCTCTTTGAATTCTGCAAAAGCATCGTTTGATAAGCTCAAAAATCTCATCGAAGAGTTTACACCTCAAAATAGTATAGAAATTACCGATCAGGAGTTTCGGCAATGTGGGGTAAGCCGCCAGAAAACAGCATACATCCGCAATCTTGCAGAGGCAATCTTAAATGGGAATATTTTTTTAGAAAGTTTTATTGAGAAAGATCATGATACGGTAAGAAAAGAGCTTGTTGCCTTAAAAGGAATCGGGAACTGGACGGCTGATATTTATCTGATGTTTTGTTTGCAAGCGCCGGATATTCTGCCTTTGGGCGATATAGGCATAATTTCGGCAATTAAAGATGTATGGGGATTTACAACCTTAGAAGAGATAAAGGGGCATTCAGAAAAATGGAAACCTTACCGTACTACAGCAGCTTTTTTTTTATGGCACTACTATCTTAAAAAGCGTAATAGGATATTTCCTCATTAAATTAATGTAAACCTGCATGATATATGGTGCTTTTAATGGGTAAAGCTTTGCATTACAGTAATTTTTATGCTACTTTTGCACCCGCTTAATTAGAAAAAAGACACTTAAAAGATGACAGCAGCAAAATTAAAAACGTTTGACGTACTTATAGAAATCCCTAAAGGGAGCAGGAACAAATATGAATATGATTTTCAATTAAAAAAAATACGTTACGACAGAATGCTGTTCTCGTCTATGATGTATCCTGCTGATTATGGTTTTGTACCGGAAACACTTGCGCTTGACGGAGATCCGCTTGATGTACTTGTTTTAGTTACTGAGCCTACTTTTCCTGGTTGTGTTATGGAAGTAAAACCAATTGGTGTTTTTCATATGGCTGACGAAAAAGGGCCGGATGAAAAAATTATCTGTGTACCTGTATCAGACCCAATCTGGAATAAATACAGTGACCTTAACGAGATAAACGGTCACCTTATAAAAGAGATCGAGCATTTCTTCCAGGTATATAAAGACCTTGAAAATAAAAAAGTTGATGTAGGAGGATGGGGAGATGCTGCAGAAGCACGCGAAATCATTGACCAGTGTGTAGACCGTTTTGAAGCTCTTGAAGACAAGCCGGAGGAACTATTCAGTATCAGATAGTTTTATTATAACATATTATTAAAAAAGGCAACATTCTGTTAAAGGATGTTGCTTTTTTTATTTTGGTTTTTGCTATATTTACAATATTAACAACAAACCAAAACCTTAATTATGAATTCAATAATGATTTACGTGCCAATATTTATGGCCGTTTTAGGATTGCTTTTTATGGCAGCCAAAAGATCATGGGTGCTTAAGCAGGATGCCGGCGACGGTAAGATGAAAGAGATTTCAGATTACATTTACGAAGGGGCGCTTGCATTTTTAAAAGCAGAATACAGGTTACTTACATTTTTTGTTATTATAGCAAGTGTGGCGCTTGCAGGCATAACATTTTTGCCGGGAGCAAAAACGCATTTGCTAATTGTTATTGCCTTTATATTTGGCGCTATATTTTCGGCTCTTGCTGGAAATATGGGAATGAAAATTGCCACAAAAACGAATGTGCGAACTACTCAGGCCGCACGGACTAGCCTTCCTCAGGCACTTAAAGTGTCATTTAGCGGAGGAACTGTAATGGGGCTTGGTGTTGCCGGTTTGGCTGTTTTAGGGCTTACCGGTTTTTTTATATTCTTTTTTCACTACTTCATGAATGGCGTGTGGACAACCGCCGCCGACATGACCATGGTGCTGGAAACGCTCGCAGGCTTTTCGCTTGGTGCTGAGTCTATTGCCCTATTTGCCCGTGTGGGTGGGGGAATCTATACTAAAGCCGCCGACGTGGGTGCCGACCTTGTGGGTAAAGTTGAAGCCGGTATTCCGGAGGATGATCCGCGTAACCCTGCAACTATTGCAGATAACGTGGGTGATAACGTAGGTGATGTTGCCGGTATGGGCGCCGACCTTTTTGGATCATACGTTGCAACAGTGCTTGCCGCAATGGTATTAGGTAATTATGTGCTAAGGGATATAATATTGGATAATCCTTCATTTACAGATGCTTTTGGCGGAATAGGCCCAATACTTTTACCTATGGCAATTGCAGGTTTTGGGATACTGTTCTCTATTATAGGAACTTTATTAGTTAAGATAAAAGATAACAATGCTAAAGAAGCACAGGTACAGGGAGCACTTAATGTGGGTAACTGGGTATCTATAGTGCTGGTTGCCATATCATGTTACTTTTTAGTTCAATACATGCTTCCTGAAACTATGATGATGCAGTTTTACGGAGAAGGCAGTATAGAAATATCATCATTACGTGTATTTGGTGCTACAATCGTAGGTCTTTTTGTAGGCGGTGTAATTTCATCGGTTACAGAATATTATACAGGGCTGGGTAAAAAACCTATACTCGCTATTGTACAGAAATCAAGTACCGGTGCGGGAACTAACATTATTGCGGGACTTGCAACGGGTATGATATCTACTTTCCCTACAGTGCTGCTGTTTGCCGGTGCTATATGGGGATCGTATGCATTGGCAGGATTTTATGGTGTGGCATTGGCCGCTTCAGCCATGATGGCTACTACAGCTATGCAGTTAGCTATTGATGCTTTCGGACCAATATCGGATAATGCCGGTGGTATCGCAGAGATGAGCGAGCTGCCTAAAGAAGTTCGTATGCGTACCGACATCTTAGATTCTGTGGGTAACACTACAGCAGCAACAGGAAAAGGATTTGCCATTGCTTCTGCTGCATTAACATCGCTGGCTTTGTTTGCGGCTTATGTAACTTTTACAGGAATAGACGGTATTAATATATTTAAAGCTCCAGTGCTTGCCATGCTGTTTATAGGTGGTATGATTCCGGTAGTGTTCTCTGCCCTGGCTATGAACTCTGTAGGTAAAGCTGCGATGGACATGGTATATGAAGTAAGAAGGCAGTTTCGTGAGATACCGGGTATCATGGAAGGTACAGGTAAACCCGAATATGGCAAATGTGTAGCGATATCTACCAAAGCTGCGTTGAGGGAGATGATGCTTCCGGGTGTGCTAACCATAGGTTTCCCTATTGCCATTGTATTATTAGGGATGCTTGTATATCCTGATAACAATCAGCTTGTCGCAGAAATGCTTGGCGGATACATGGCAGGTGTTACTGTATCGGGTGTACTTTGGGCTGTGTTCCAGAATAACGCAGGAGGTGCATGGGATAACGCTAAGAAATCTTTTGAAGCAGGTGTGATGATTAACGGCGAGATGACCTACAAAGGCTCAGACGCGCACAAAGCGGCTGTGACGGGCGATACAGTAGGCGATCCGTTTAAGGATACATCTGGGCCATCGATGAACATACTTATCAAACTTACGTGCCTTATAGGGCTTGTAATCGCTCCGATCTTAGGCAGCCATACAGATGATGCCGAAATACTAAATATTCAGGCTGCTACAGTTATTGAAAAGCCGGTGGTTACAGGACAGGAGTCAAGTACTGAGATTTCTATAGACAGACAAAAAAATAACGATGGAAAAATAACCGCTACAGTTACCATATCTACAAAAACAAACAGCGAAGAACTGAAAACAGAACAAAAAACCTTTGAAGGTACCGAAGCTGAAGTGAATGCTCAGATTGAAGCCCTTAAAAAGAAATAACCTAAGTTTATATAACCGAAAAGCCTCTGCATTACAGAGGCTTTTCTATTTATTTTATGTCGCTATCAGACTAAAACAGTCCGTTTACTTCGGCATTTATCCTGTTTATTATTTCGCCAAGATCTTCGGGGTTGTCTACAAAATTATTTTTGTCAACATCTATAATCAGTAATTTTCCCTTATCGTAGCCCTGAATCCATGCTTCATAACGTTCGTTAAGGCGGCTCAGGTAATCTATCGAGATACTGTTCTCATAATCCCGCCCGCGTTTATGTATCTGCTTTACCAGGTTAGGGATAGAGCTGCGAAGGTATATGAGCAGGTCTGGTGGGCCTACAAAGCTTTCCATCATGTCAAAAAGTGCTTTGTAGTTATTGTAGTCACGGTTTGCCATAAGCCCCATGGCATGGAGGTTAGGTGCAAATATGTGAGAATCCTCATAAATAGTCCTGTCCTGAATAATGTTTTTTCCGCTTTCGCGAATCTGCATCACCTGGCTGAAACGGGTATTAAGAAAGTATACCTGCAGGTTAAACGACCAGCGTTCCATCTGGTGGTAAAAATCATCAAGATAGGGGTTGTCAACCACATCTTCATAGTGCGGTTCCCATTTAAAGTGTTTGGCCAATAATCCGGTAAGGGTAGTCTTTCCTGCACCTATATTTCCTGCTACAGCTATATGCATTATTTGGGTAAGGTTATTTTATATGTGTTGATTTCAGAGTCTGTAAAAATAGACAAAATTTGGGCTGTATAATGAAAACTTTGGAAGCTTTTTTCAACTATCGCGATAGGTGTTTGAGTTTGCTTTTCAAGGTTATAAAAGTAAAGCGCATTGTCTTTTTTAATGATAAGTTCTTTAGAGGATACTATCTGTACCTGGTCGTAGGCAGGTGCAATGCCCAGTGCGCTGACGTTTCCGAAAAGATTTACGGCAAAGCATTTGTTGGCTGCATCTATCCAGTAAAAATAATTATAATCGTTCTGGTAATATTTTATATTGTCTGTAAATGGTGGTGTTATGGTCTTAAAGCTGTACTGGCCAAGGTCAAACAGGCCAAGCTGCTGGGTGTTGATGTCATACAGCCACAAGCGGTTTTGAGAGGCCAGCCCGGCAGCTTCGATAACAAGCGATTCAGGCAGATTGGAAAAATTAATACGTTTGGTTTCATTAAGCTGGTTGTCCAGCAAAACCACGGTGTTGAATTTTCGGTAAAACAGTACAAGCTGTAACGGATTTTGTATATCTACTTTATAAATCTCCCCAAGCGAAAGCGTACGATACTTTAGTTTTAGCCCGTCTTTCTCTTTTTTGAATTCGTTGTCAGCAATTGTGTATGTCCAACCAAAATTATCGGTGCCCAAATAACGCTGCGGAGCATTTTTTGAGTTGGACAGCAGCTTTACAGGAATTTCCAGGTCCTGTGCAGAAGCCAGCCCGAAGTATGATACTAATAAAAGGACAACCAGTTTTTTCATCTGCGGAAAATTACAAAAAATAAATGCTTCAGGATAATGCGCCTCTTTATTTCTATGATAAATGCGCTTAACATTATTTAACACTAAATAAAAGTACGTAACAGCCTGCCATGGTGTGATAATCTAATTTAGCATAAGATAATAATAACTAAAACTCCAATCATGAAAACGAAACTTATTACATTGTCAGTATGTCTCCTGACGCTATTTTGTGTGCAGGCGCAGGAATTTAAGGGAATAGCTACATACGAATCTAAAATGACATTACCCGAGTCTAAAGACAAGGAAGATATGCCAAAACTGGGCGATGAAATGGAGAAAATGCTGGAAGAAGCAATGAAAAATGCCCTGCAAAATACATATACCCTTACGTTTGATAAATCATCTTCAATTTTTGTAGAAGAGGAAAAATTAGAGGCTGCAAACCCTATGGTAAGTATAAAAATTGAAAGGGACGGAGAAGGTATATTGTACAAAAATGTCAAGGAAAATAAGCTCTTGGTAGAAACAATTTTTTACGATAAAGAATTTCTTATAAGCGACTCGCTAAGAAAATTTAAATGGAAACTTGAGCCTGAAACTAAGAAAATAGGCAGCTACACCTGCTACAAAGCGACAGCCGTTATAAAACCATCTAAACGGGATAAAGAAGATGAAAATATAAAACTAACCGGTGCAATAAATCGCGATACTAAAATAACAGCATGGTATGCGCCGGAAATTGCGGTGAGCCAGGGACCTGCTAATTTTTGGGGTCTGCCTGGGCTTATACTGGAAGCCAATGATGGAGTAAGCACTTACCTTTGCTCAAAGATAGTACTCAACCCTAAAGAGAAGACAGAAATTAAAATACCTAAAAAAGGTAAAAAAATAACTGCTTCCGAATTTGAAAAACTGGCCCTTAGAAAAGCTAAGGAGTTTGAAGATGCCAATGGCGGAAGCAATGTGCAGACCATAATGATAGGTGGGTAACGGATCATCATTAAAAATTAATGGATTTTCCGGTAACAAAATGGGCTGTTAATAGTCTTATTAAAAAGGACTAAATCTATACTCATGAAAAAAATACTTTTTATACTGACTGCTGTTTTATTTTCCGGACTTGCAGCTACTGCCCAGGATTTTCAGGGGATGGCTGTTTATGAATCTAAGACCAGCCTTGGCGATGATATGCCTAAGCTTGACAGCAAGGAGATTACCCCTGAGATGAAAAAAATGATAGAAAAGGGTATGAAGGCCATGTTTGAAAAGACTTTTGTACTGAATTTTGACAAAACGGCTTCTATATATGCTGAGGAGGAAAAGCTTGATGCCGGCGATGAAATGACCAAAGGTTTTAAAATGATGGGGTCTATGATGGGTGCGGGAGGCAAACAATATAAGAATATAAAAGACAAAACCATACTTCAGGAGAAGGAAATTTTTGGCAAGGAGTTTTTGATCAGTGATACCATAACGCAGATAAAATGGAAAATGGAAAGCGATACAAAAAAAATTGGTGCTTATACTTGTTACAAGGCTACAGCATCTGTACCTGTTGATAAATCAAATCTTATGAACTTCCGTCCTAAAAAAGGTGCTGAGGAGGAAATGAATAAAAAAACAGAAGACGAGAAGAAATCTACCAATTTTATGGATATGATAGAAGCTCCTAAAAATAAGATTATCACAGCGTGGTATACGCCTGAGATTCCTGTAAGCCAGGGGCCGGAGGAATATTACGGCCTGCCGGGACTTATACTTGAGGTTAGCGATGGCAAAACAATGCTGCTTTGCTCTAAAGTGGTTATTAACCCTAAAGAAAAAGCAGAAATTAAACCTCTTAAAAAAGGTGAAAAAGTTACCAAGGCACAATACTCTGAAATCATGATAAAAAAGATGCAGGAAATGCAGGAGATGTATGGCGGCGGTAAAGGTGGCTCTACAAGAATAAGGATAGGAGGATAATAATCGAACTTACTGTGTTTTCTGAATAATAGTATAGAAAGCCGGCATTTGGCTAAATGGCTGATGCCGGCTTTTGTATTGCATCTGCTTAGGCAGAAAATTAACTACACAAAAATCAATCAATACCACAAATGAAAAAATTACTTGCTGCAATTGTACTGCTGCTGTCTGCCGCAACATTTGCACAAACCGTACGTGTTCAGGGTACGCTTAAGGACTCAACCGGTATAGCTCTTGAGATGGCAAATGTAATGGCGGTAAACAAAGCGACCAATGCCTTGGATTCTTACGCTATTACCGATGACGCAGGACGCTATCAATTGGTTTTGGGTATCAATGGTACTTACATCATCAAGGCAAGTTACATTGGGTTTACGCCTTATGAGGTGACAATCATTACCGGAACTGAGAACATTGTGAAAAACATAGTGTTAAAGGAAGGTATAGAAATGAAAGAACTGGAAATAGTTCATGAAATGCCGGTAACCATTAAAGGAGATACTATTGTTTACAATTCGGATTCGTTTACTAACGGAACGGAACGCAAGCTGGGTGATGTGCTTAAAAAGCTTCCTGGGGTTATTGTAGATAAAGACGGCGGTGTTACCGTAGAAGGAAAATCGGTGTCCAAGCTTATGGTCGAGGGGAAAGATTTTTTTGACGGTGATACTAAACTCGGTGTGCAAAATATACCCGCCGATGCAGTAAGTAAAGTAGAAGTGCTTAGGAACTACAGCGAAGTAAGCCAACTGAGTGGTGTAGAAAATAACCAGGATAATGTTGCAATGAACATTAAACTTAAAGACGGTAAAAAGAACTTTTGGTTTGGAGATATGAGTGCCGGCGCGAGCATTGGCGAGGGTGAGCGATATATTGTAAACCCAAAGCTGTTTTACTACAACCCTAAATTCAGTTTTAATTTTATAGGAAACATAAATAACACCGGCGAACTGCCGCTTACAATGCAGGATTATTTCAAATTCAGTGGTGGTTTTAAAAGCCTTATGAAAAAAGGAGGAACAAACTTTAGCGTCGGCTCTAATGATCTTGGCGTTTCGTTGATGAGGAATGACAGGGCAAAATCCATTGAAACAAGATTTGGCGCAGCAAACTTTAGCTACAATCCTACAGCAGCGTGGTCACTGAGTGGTTTCCTTATTGGAAATTCTAATACCACCGAAATGGAAACCAAAAACAGGAACGTACTTCTTGATCCTGTAACGGGCAATCCGCAGACTATTCAGGATACCGAAGAAAACCTTGAGCAAAAGACTGATTTCGGGCTTCTTAAATTAAGTTCAAGCTATAAGCCAAACAAAAACTTCCAGTTTGATTATGATTTGTTTACGAAGCTCTCCAAACAAGAGGAGGCAAGCGGATTGCTCTCTACAGTTACACCGCAAACAGAGCAGAGCCAGAGCGTGTTTACTAATAAAGACCAAAAGCCATTTTCATTCAACCAGAATATAAATGCCTACTATACGCTTAACAGCAAGAATATTTTTGCTTTTGAAATGCAGCATTTGTATCAGGACGAAGATCCGTTGTATAATGCAAATCTGGGCAATAATCCGTTTCCGTCAGGAGCGGGTGGATTGCTTACAGGCTTAGAACTGCAGCCTGCAGGCCGATACGATATATCGCAAAAGCGTTTTATTAAAACCAATAAGCTGGATGCCAAGCTGGATTATTATTATACGCTAACGCCAAAAAGCAATATAAATGTAACGCTGGGTAATACGTATGCCTACCAAAATTTCAATTCGTCTATCTTTCAATTGTTAGATGACAGCTCTGTAAATAATCTTGGCGGCGATACCACTAACGATGTGAGTTATGTGTTTAACGACGCTTTTATTGCATTGCACTACCGGTTCTTACTGGGTAAATTTGAATTTAATCCCGGGGTTAGTATGCACAGCTACACTAATTATAACAGCCAGTTGGGCAGCAGGGTAAATAACAATTTTATGAGAGTGCTGCCGGATATGTATGCACAGTTCAATATCAAGAAATCAGAAAAGCTTACTTATAATTACTCCATGACGACCAGCTTTACTGATGTAGCCGATTTTGCACGCGGACTTGTACTTAATAGTTACCAGTCACTTTTTCAGGGAAACAGAAATTTACAGAACGGGTTGCAGCAAAACCATTCGCTGACATATTTTAAATACAATATGTTCAACTTTACGCAGATATACGGCACAGTAAACTATAGCCGAACCATGGATGCCATGAAGAGCCTTTCTGCATTTAACGGTATAAACCAGATAAGCACGATGGCAAATTCGCCTTATGCTGACGAATCGCTTACGGCATTTGCAGGTTATAACAGGAGTTTTGCACGTTTTTACAAGGCATCTGTAAATGCAAGGGTATCGTGGAGCAGGTATAATAACTTTAGGGCAAATGCTATTGGCGAAGATGCAACGATAGAAAATTCTATAAGGCAGATAAGTGAGCAGGTATCACAAAGTTATACGGCAAGCCTTGGTACAAACTTTAAGACACTGCCTAACCTTGAGTTGGGCTATTCGTATACGCTTAATGATTACACAAGCAGTAAGTTTTATAACCACAGCCCATTTGCAAAGTTGGATTATTACTTTTTTGATGCATTTACGGTTACTGCAAATTATGAATATACCCATTATTACAACGATACAAGGACATCAGATAACGAGTATGACTTTTTAAGTGCCGATGTGATGTATCGCGCAAAAGACAGTCACTGGGAGTTTAAAGTGGGCGGAACAAACCTGCTTAACACTACCTCTTTAAATAGTGACAGTTTTAATCAGTTGTCTACTTATACTTCGCGATACAGGGTACAGCCAAGATATTTGCTCTTAACCGTGAAATACAATTTATAGGTATTATCTTATTTTTAAAAAGCTGTCAGTCGACAGCTTTTTTTTGCTTTTAGTCTATTATGTGGAGAAATATAGCTTACTGAACTTTGTAATATTTATTTTTGCCGAAATTGTAAAATCAATGTAATGTATTGATTTTGAGTTAAAGTAGTTCATGGAGAGGCTTATAAAAAGTGTACCGGTAATTGTTATTGTAAGCCTGCTTGGATTCTTTTTCCAGAGTGGCGATGCTGAGTTTTCGCATGCCGAATCCTCAATACTCTGCGGTATGGTCGTTTTTATGTTTACCTCGCTAATGTATATTTTTATGCTGCGCCATAACAAGAAAATCATGCGTCCGGGCATCTACTTTGTATTTATGGTTGCTGCTGCGGTAGTTACCTACATAGTACTTTATGCAAGCCTCGAATATTTTTTACCTGACGCATTATCTAACTTGTATTTATAAACATATTTTATATAATAGGTTTCGGTATAGATTAAGACTATCTTTATAGCTAAATTATACATCATGGTAACAGACTTACAGTCTAAAAAAGCGAGTTTCAACACACTTGCGTTCCAAATAAGGGTTGACAATCTTGAATATTTTAGAGGTAAAACACTTTCAAAAGTATTTTCTATAACAACTTCAGAAGGTAAATCAGAACTTGTTTTTTCTAAAGTTGAAATTCCTATGGAGATCAAAGGGAAATTAAAAGAAGCATTTACAACCATCTTCGGATAGTAAACGGCATACAATAAAAAATGCCCCCGCTACTACAGCGGGGGCATTTTTGTATAAAGTATTTTAGGAATTAAATTCCGAATGCAGCTTTAACTTTATCTGTATAGTCAAGTTTTTCCCATGTAAACAATTCTACCGTTACCACTTTTTCTTCCCCGTTTGGAGATTTAAAAGTTTTAGTAACTGTTTCCGGCTTGCGGCCCATGTGCCCGTAAGCAGCAGTTTCACTGTAAATAGGATTTCTAAGCTTAAGGCGCTGCTCAATAAAGTAAGGGCGCATGTCAAATAATTCCTCTACTTTTTTAGCGATATCGCCATCTGTTATATTTAGTTTAGATGTGCCATATGTGTTAACGTAAATGTTTGTTGGTTTAGCAACACCAATTGCATAAGATACCTGTACAAGGATCTCATCTGCAACACCTGCGGCAACAAGGTTTTTAGCAATGTGGCGTGTAGCATAAGCAGCACTACGGTCTACTTTACTTGGATCTTTTCCTGAAAATGCACCACCACCATGAGCACCTTTACCACCATAAGTATCTACAATGATCTTTCTGCCTGTAAGGCCTGTATCACCATGAGGTCCACCGATAACAAATTTACCTGTTGGGTTAATGTGGTACTGTATTTCCTCGTTAAAAAGATACGCATACTGAGGGTTATTTTTGATAATTCTTGGTATAAGAATTCCTTTGATGTCTTTATTGATTTTAGCAAGCATTGCAGGTTCATCGTCAAAGTCATCGTGTTGTGTAGAAACAACAATAGCGTCTATGCGTACAGGCTTATTGTTATCGTCATACTCTAATGTAACCTGGCTTTTAGCATCCGGGCGAAGATAAGTGATCTCACTGTTCTCGCGGCGAAGTGCAGCAAGCTCCTGAAGCAGCTTGTGCGAAAGGTTAAGTGCCAATGGCATATAATCTTCGGTTTCGTTTGTAGCGTAGCCAAACATCATGCCCTGGTCTCCGGCACCCTGCTCTTCTTTGCTGGCCCTGTCTACACCCTGGTTAATGTCCTGAGACTGCTCGTGGATGGCACTAAGCACACCACAAGAATTAGCTTCAAACATATATTCGCTCTTGGTGTAGCCTATTTTGCGTATAACCTCACGGGCGATGTGCTGTACATCAAGATATATTTTAGATTTTACTTCTCCTGCAAGTATAACCTGTCCTGTAGTTACAAGAGTTTCGCAGGCAACTTTAGACTCAGGGTCAAAAGCAAGAAAATTATCTATCAGTGCATCTGAAATCTGGTCAGCAATTTTATCAGGATGTCCTTCACTCACTGATTCTGACGTAAATAAGTAGGCCATAGTATTCTCTATAAGTTTAGTAGAGTAAAGAGATCGCTGTGCAGCTAAAAGGAGGGAAGTCCTGGTTTAGCTTTTTTTTAATGAGGTTGCAATCAGTCAAATCTTTCCTCTCAATTTTATGGGGCAAAGGTATAAAACCTTATCCGAATAAAAAAAGGGCTGTTGGATTTAATTATTGCGCCGGTTTTCAAAAAAGCTTAAATACGTAGTATTTAATATACTGCCTTCGAAAACGTTATCTGTTAAAATATGAAATTTTGTTTGGTCATGTCAAAAATAGTCTCGAAGTTTGCCTTATCAATATCTGAATAAAAATGAGATCAAATATTTGTCATACGTGTTATTTTATGTGGAACATTTCCGCAGGGGTAACTGTTGACTAATTTTTAATCTGAAAAATTATATACATTGAAGCCCCTGCAAACAGCAGGGGCTTTTTTTATTATCACAATTCAAAATTCAAAAATGACGGCATTAACATCAAATACTTATAATTTCTATCACATATGTTTTATATGCATGTGGTGTATTGTTTATTGGTGTTACCAGAAGAGAATGACATAAATCTTAGTTTTCAGTTCAAGTGTCAAGGTCCTTTTGGTTTTCCCATCCAAAAGGACCTTTTTTATTTAATCATCTTTCAATAACAATAAAATTTACAGCCATGAATGCAAATATCATCAATGTTTTAGGTTACTCCGGTAACAACAGCCAGTTTGTCGTAAAGACATTAAATGCCAATCTTCGCATAAGCGAAAACGCTAAATATCCGGAATTAGAAGGGCCAAACCCTTACGAATATATCCTTGCGGGTTTTGCAGGGTGCATTAATGCCCTGGGCCAGCTTGTGGCTGCAGAACAGGGAATTACATTAAAATCGTTACAGATAGAAATTACAGGAAACCTGAATGAGCCAAAGCCAAAAGGAAAGAGCAGGCCGGGTTTCCAAAATATAGAAATCACACTCAAGCCGGCGGCGTCTGCTTCGCTGGAAGCTTTACAAAACTGGCTTAAGGAGGTTCAGCGCAGAAGTCCAGTTTATGATAACCTGGTTAACAATACTCCTGTAGATGTTACCCTTTTTAAGGAGTATTCATATAATTAACCTGCTGAAAGTAAAATTGAATAACGTTTTGTTATAAGTTGTTTTTTGTTTGTTTGTTAAGAGTTACGGCCTTTAGATGGGCTAAAGGCCGTTTCTTTTTTAAAATCCCATTAATCTCATGACCCAAAGAATCAATATAGTGCTTTTCGGAATCGGTAAGACCGGGAGTGCCCTCATAAACAAAGCGGTAAAGAGCCGCAAAGACCTTGCTATAGACGAACAAATAGAGTTGAGGTTTCCTGTAATAACCAACTCTACCGTAGCTTTCTTTGAGAAAGAAGGCCCAAAATATTCATGGGAAGCCAACTTTATACAGTTTGGTGTGCCCTTTAAGCTGGAGGATGTCGTTGACTATGTACACGCCAATAACCTTGACAACCTTGTTGCTGTAGATGCTACAGGAAGTGCTGACTTTGCAGCACAATATGCAGGGCTCTTAAAAAGCGGTTTTAATGTACTGTCTATTAATGATACATTAGGAACACTTAAGGACAGCCATGAAAATGAGATACTGCGTACCGCGCTTAACCGCGGGCTCGAATATAATTTTATTAAGCTGCCTAAAGGCAATGATAAGGCGGCAGCTAATGAGCTTTTTGAAGCCATACTGGCTATTGCGCAAAAAAGAAAGGCTGTTGCATAAGGCAGCCCTATGTGAATTTTAGATTGGTTTGGTTTGTAAAAAGACAGGTTTCCAGAGCCTGTCTTTTTTGTTTTTATACAATCTTAAAAACAAAAACCTTCGCTTTGCTCGGCAGATAATCAATTCCTGCTAAAACACCATCAGCATTTTCATTGGGTAAGGGTTCTAAAACTTTATCAGCCGGCAGTTTTAAAATAGCTTTTGCGATGTTTGCAGCTGTTGTTATACCATTCTTGTTATCGTTAAACGCTTTCTTGTCGTGTTTAACGCCATTTACGTGCCATGTTATACGTGCCGATTTTGTATTTACGTGTTTTTGCCTGCCAATGTGAACCTGAAGTTCATTGCTTTCATTACTTGGTTTTTCAACCCTTTTCCAATAATCCAGTATCTTACTGTTTTGCCATTTTCCTTCTTCTTCGGGATTTTCTATTTCACTTTCATTTCCAATAACAATTATATGAAATTGATTTCTGTCTTCAGAACGCGATTCATTTAAAAGAGATTTAAATGTTTTCATGGTATAGGGATTGTCTAATTAATTATCAAGCATACGTTGTGCGTGCGCATTTGGTACAAGTGTACGAATTAAGTGCCACATCATCATCCTGATAAACAAAATTTGCAAACCACAACTTTATGTTGTAGCTTTGCACTGTTCTTTAACACATTGATATGTTATCACGAAAGGCAGAGGGAATAGACCCGTTGAAGCCTTAGCAACCCTTTATATGTAAAGAAGGTGCTAAATTCTACCAAGCGTACGTGCGGATAGATAACACAAGTAATATGGCGCTACTGCAATATTCCACTCCCAATTTTTAGATGACATACAATAATTTTAGGCGGGCAGCCAAATGCTTTTCGGGCTCATAACCCGGAGATCAAATATTTATTTGATTATAGTTCGCTGTTCGCGTAGGATTACTGTTATAGGGCTAAATAATTTTAACCTAGTATATGTCAGGAATTCAACAAGCCATAAAAGAAAGGATACTCGTGCTCGACGGAGCCATGGGTACAATGCTGCAGCGCTATAATTTTTCTGAAGAAGATTTTCGCGGCGAACGTTTCAAAGATTTTCCGCATTCGCTTAAAGGCAATAACGACTTGCTGTCGCTTACCCAGCCAAAGGCTATTCGCGACGTGCATTACCAATATTTTGCGGCAGGTGCCGATATCGTAGAAACCAATACCTTCTCAGGTACCACCATTGGCATGGCCGATTATCACATGGAGCATTTGGTGTACGAACTCAATTATGAGTCGGCTCGCATTGCCCGTGAAGTTGCCGATGAATTTACCGCAAAAGAACCACACAAACCACGTTTCGTAGCCGGATCTATAGGTCCTACAAACCGTACAGCCAGTATGAGCCCCGATGTTAACGACCCGGGATACCGTGCCGTGACTTTTGATGACTTGCTTATTGCTTATAAAGAACAGGTAAAAGCATTGATTGCCGGCGGCTGTGACTTACTGTTGGTTGAAACCATTTTTGATACGCTTAATGCTAAAGCCGCCCTCTTTGCCATTGAAGAATTGAAGGACGAATTAGGCCTTGATATCCCTGTAATGGTAAGCGGTACGATAACCGATGCTTCGGGGCGCACGCTTTCCGGGCAAACGGTTGAGGCATTCCTAATCTCTATATCACATTTGCCGTTGTTAAGCGTAGGCTTTAACTGTGCATTGGGTGCAGATCAGTTAAAACCGTACCTGAAAAGACTGGCGCATAATACATCCTTCAGTATTTCGGCACACCCTAATGCCGGTTTGCCAAATGCCTTTGGGCAGTATGACCAGACGGCAGAAGAAATGCAGGTGCTTATTAAAGAATACCTTGATGATAACCTGATCAATATTATCGGTGGATGCTGCGGAACAACTCCGGAGCATATCCGATTAATTGCGGAAGTTTCCGCTCAATACGAACCCCGAAAAAGTGAGATTGCCGTATAAATGAAAGTGACTGAAAGATATCTCAAACTATCCGGTCTTGAACCGCTGATCGTTACACCAGAAAGTAATTTTGTAAATATAGGCGAACGTACTAATGTTACGGGTTCGCGAAAATTCCTCCGTCTTATTAAAGAAGAAAAGTATGAGGAAGCGCTGGACGTTGCCCGTGCCCAGGTAGATGGAGGTGCCCAGATCATCGATATAAATATGGACGAAGGGATGCTGGATGGCGTGCACGCCATGACTGTATTTCTTAACCTTATAGCATCCGAGCCTGATATTGCCCGTGTGCCTGTAATGATTGACAGCTCTAAATGGGAAATCATTGAAGCCGGACTTAAAGTTACGCAGGGTAAAAGTATTGTAAACTCTATAAGCCTTAAAGAAGGGGAGGAGAATTTTGTAAAATATGCTAAAAAAGTAAAACGTTATGGCGCTGCCGTAATTGTTATGGCTTTTGATGAGGTAGGGCAAGCAGATACTTATGAAAGACGTATAGAAATATGTAAACGTTCTTATGATATACTGGTTGATAAAGTAGGTTTTCCACCCGAAGACATAATTTTTGACCCTAATATATTTCCTGTAGCAACAGGTATGGAAGAGCATCGCAAAAATGCGCTCGACTTTTTCCTTGCCACAAAATGGATACGTACCAACCTGCCGCATGCCCACGTGAGTGGTGGCGTAAGTAATGTGTCTTTCTCTTTTCGTGGAAACGATAAAGTAAGGGAAGCCATGCACTCGGCGTTTTTATACCACGCTATCCAGCATGGTATGGATATGGGTATCGTAAACCCGGAAATGCTGGAGATTTATGACGAAATCCCTAAAGACCTCTTAGAACATGTTGAAGATGTACTTTTAGATCGTCGTGACGATGCTACAGAACGTCTATTGGACTTTGCAGAAAACGTGAAAGGCGACGTAAAAGCTATTGAAAAACAAGCTCAGGAATGGCGATCGTACCCTATACAGGAAAGGCTGACGCATGCTCTTGTAAAAGGGCTTGATGAATTTATTGAGCAGGATATTGAAGAAGCACGATTACAGGCTACTAAACCTATCGAGGTTATTGAAATTAACCTGATGACGGGTATGAATGTAGTGGGTGACCTGTTCGGCAGCGGAAAAATGTTCCTGCCACAAGTGGTAAAATCGGCCCGTGTAATGAAAAAAGCCGTGGCTTACCTATTGCCTTTTATAGAAGAGGGTAAGGGTAAAGGCTCATCTGCCGGAAAAGTATTAATGGCAACCGTAAAAGGTGATGTACACGATATTGGTAAAAACATTGTTGCAGTAGTTTTAGGCTGTAATAATTTTGAGATCATAGATCTTGGTGTTATGGTGCCTCCCGAAAGGATTATAGAGGTTGCCGTAAAAGAGCAGGTAGATATTATTGGCCTTAGCGGACTGATAACGCCATCACTTGATGAGATGGTGTACCTGGCAAAAGAAATGGATAAGCTAAATATCAGTATTCCTATTATGATAGGCGGGGCGACCACTTCGCGTGCGCATACCGCTGTAAAGATTGCTCCTGAATACAGGGAAACCGTTGTGCATGTAAACGATGCATCGCGTGCAGTTACTGTGGCAGGTAACCTGTTGAATACAAATACGAAAACAGAATACTCTAAAAACCTCAGGGAAGAGTATGACAAGCTTCGCGAAGGCTACCTTAACCGTTCGCGCGATAAGGATTTCCTGAGTATTGAAGATGCCCGTAGAAATAAATTAAAACTGGAATGGGATAGCTTTACGCCAGTGACCCCAAAATTTACCGGAATAGCAACCATAGAACCGAACCCATCTGAACTGGTCGATTTTATCGACTGGACCCCATTTTTCCAAACATGGGACCTGCATGGCAAGTTTCCGGCAATATTGGAAGATGAGGTTGTAGGAGAGCAGGCAAAAATTTTATTTGCCGATGCCAAAGCGATGCTGAAACAGATGCTTGAAGAAAACTGGCTTGAAGCCAAAGGTATATATGGTATTTTCCCTGCGCAGCAGGTAAATGATGACGACATTCAGCTGTATGACGAAAACGGTAAGCCAAATGTAAAATTCCTTACCCTTAGGCAGCAATCACAAAAAACAAAGGGTGCCCCTAATATTGCGCTTTCTGATTTTATCGCGCCAAAAGATACAGGTAAGACCGATTATATGGGCGCGTTCTGTGTAACCACAGGATTTGGTGTAGACGAAAAGGCAGCTGAGTTTGAAGCCGACCATGACGATTATAATTCGATAATGGTTAAGGCGCTGGCTGACCGTCTGGCTGAAGCATTCGCCGAATTCCTACACTTAAAAGTGCGTACGGAGATTTGGGGCTATGCATCTGATGAGGGCTTAAGCAATGACGAACTGATAAAGGAAAAGTATGAAGGTATACGCCCGGCTCCGGGATATCCTGCATGCCCGGACCACTTAGAGAAGAAAACCATCTGGCAATTGCTGGATGTAGATAATAAAATTGGCGTATCGCTTACAGAAAGTTTAGCGATGTGGCCGGCATCATCGGTATCGGGATATTATTTTGCCAATCCGCAGAGTAAGTATTTCGGACTTGGAAAAATTAAAGAAGACCAGGTTATAGATTATGCCAAACGAAGAAGTATAAGTACAGACGAAGCCACAAAATGGCTTAACCCGAATATCGCGGATTAGTTGTCGGTTGCTTGTTGCTTGTTGTCAGATAAAAGGCTTTAATAGTTTGAATTAATATAAAAAATGGATTATACAAAACTGGATGTTTGGTTAGAATCGAGAAAGTTGACCAATCTATTATATAATATATCTAAAGGATTTCAAAAAGAAGAAATGTATGGTTTAACAAACCAGATGCGAAGATGTGCAGTTTCAATTCCCTCCAATATTGCCGAGGGATGCGGAAGGCAAACATCAAATGATACAATACATTTTCTGCATATATCAAGAGGCTCATTATATGAATTAGAAACGCAATGTTTTTTGGCATTAGATCAAAATTATATTGATGAAACACAATCCAATAATATTTTTGAATTAATCCAGACTTGTAAAAGATTGTTGAATGGATTTATTAATTATTACAAAAAAGTTATAGAATGTACGAGAACAAATCCGACAACTGTCAACTGTCAACCATCAACTAATTAAAAATGAAAGTAACAGAACACATAGAGAATGCCAACGGCAAAACACTTTTTTCTTTTGAGATACTGCCTCCGCTAAAAGGGCAGAACATACAATCTATTTTTGACAGTATTGATCCGTTAATGGAGTTCAATCCGCCGTTTATAGATGTAACCTATCACAGGGAGGAGTACGAATATAAAGAATTGCCAAGCGGCCTTTTAGAGAAGAAAGTGGTTAAGAAACGCCCGGGTACTGTGGGTATCTGCTCAGCGATACAGAATAAATATCAGGTAGATGCTATTCCGCATATCCTTTGCGGCGGGTTTACTAAAGAGGATACTGAGAACTTCCTGATTGACCTCGACTTTTTGGGTATTCAGAATGTGGTTGCCTTAAGGGGCGATGCTGTAAAAAGTGAAATCTACTTCAAACCAGAAAAAGAAGGCAACCATTATGCAACCGAACTGGTTACGCAGATAGCAGACCTAAATAAAGGGATTTACCTGGATGCTGATCTTCAGAATACATCGGCTACAAACTTTTGTATTGGTGTGGCAGGCTATCCTGAAAAACACATGGAAGCGCCGAGCCTTGACAGCGACATTTATTTCCTTAAACAAAAGATAAGGAACGGGGCAACATACATTGTGACCCAGATGTTTTTTGACAATAAGAAATTCTTTGAATTTGTGGCAAAATGCCGTAAAGAGGGTATTACCGTACCAATCATTCCGGGATTAAAGCCGATATCGACTAAGAAACAGCTGAACCAGATTCCGCATCGCTTTAAGGTAGATTTACCGGATGACCTTATCATGTCGGTAGTGAAAGCAAAAGATAATGATGCTGTAAGGCAGGTGGGGATAGAATGGTGTACGGAACAGAGTAAGGAACTGGTAAAAGCAGGAATTCCTGTTTTGCATTACTACTCAATGGGCAAGCCTGATAACGTAAAGGCAATTGCTAAAGAAGTATTTTAACCGAGAGATTTTTTTGATTTGTTATAATTAGGTTCGAAGCCCCGCATTTGCGGGGCTTCTTTTATATTGAATGTGATTAATCACATTCTTCATTTTCGTTGGGAGGTGTAGTTGCAGGAGTGTTTTGCTCCTGCTCTTTCTCCTTATCTTTTTCCATTTCTTCAACCCACCAGGGTAAGGGCGTTCCGCACATGATTATAATTTTCTTTTATTAGGATTTTTTCGATGTGAGAAGAAAGATAAAATTTCTACAACCTCATCATTCAGGCGGTAATATAAGGTATTATGTTGCGCTACGATAGCTCTTCTAATACCGGTAGATTCTGACTTCTGAAAAATATATGGATTGGTCGATAATAAGTCTACTGTATTATTGAGTTTATTAGCGAAATTTTTCAAATCTCTCTTCGTCCAGTTTTCTTCAAGATATTCAATTGTATTGGATAATTCATTCATCGCATGATCTGTCCATAAAATTTTATAACCATTTGCCATAAATATCCCTGGCTTTTGAATGAGTATTTAATTTACCTGCATTAGCATCTGCAATCCCTTTTTCTATAGAAGCTTTTTCTGTATCGGAAATTGAATCCCACCAGTCTCTACTTTCTGTTTTTCTAAGATCAACTATTTTTTGTATAATAGATACGTCCTCAAGGGTTGACAACCATTGAATCAATTCTATTTTTTGATTTTGTATTTCTAGTTCGGCATTCATAATCGAAAACTTTTCTAATCAAATTTACTTAATCGAAACGGAATAATTAAAAGGTGATAAGTTAAAACTACTTCTTCTTCGTCATTTCCCTGAATACCGTTTCAAGGTTTTTGCTCTTAAGTGTAATTTGAAGTGTTCTCAGGCTGTTGGCCTGTGCAAAGTCAAATACCGCCGGGCGTGCATCTTTGTCTGAAGCAAAAGTAAGTTCCCACGTATTGCCTTTGGTGTTTTTAGCAGCGGTAAGGTCGGTTAGGCTCTGGATAAGCGCCTCTTCAACCGGTTTGTCAAATTCTACTTCTATAACCTGTGCTTCTTTGTTGTCTTTTACAAGGTTTTTCAGTTTCTTATCGGTAACAATCTTTCCGTTATTGATGATGATAACCCTGTCGCAAATCGCTTCTACTTCCTGCATGATATGTGTAGATAGAAAAACAGTCTTGTCTTTACCTATGTTTTTAATAAGTTCGCGAATCTCAACCAGCTGGTTAGGGTCAAGCCCCGTTGTAGGCTCATCCAGGATAAGTACTTCCGGATCGTGAAGTAAAGCTGCCGCAAGGCCTACACGCTGACGGTATCCTTTAGACAGTTCGCCTATTTTCTTGTGGGCTTCGGGTGTTAATCCCGTAAGGTTTATCATGGCTTCAATGCGCGATCTGTCTACTTTATAAACATCGGCATTAAAAGCAAGGTACTCACGTACATAAAGGTCAAGATATAAAGGATTGTGTTCAGGAAGGTAACCCACTGATTTTTGAACCGCTTTTTGCTGTGTTGCTACATCGTTACCATTTACAAGCGCGGTGCCTTCGTCAGCATTAAGGTAAGTGGTAAGTATTTTCATAAGAGTAGATTTTCCGGCACCGTTTGGCCCCAGGAAACCAACAATCTCTCCCTTGTTTACAGAAAATGAAACAGCATCCAGCGCTTTTTGTTCGCCGTAGCTTTTAGAAATATCCTTTACCTCGATTGACATACCCTTTGATTTTGAAACAAAAGTAGTAAGAAAACATTAATTTTGTAGTAGAATTAGAAAAATGGAAAATAATAGCGAAATGAGAACATGGCTTGACGAATTTAAACAGTCTAAGCCCTTAATTATAGCAGGTCCCTGTAGTGCAGAAACCGAAGAACAGGTAATGGATATTGCCCGTCAGCTTAAAGACTCCGGAGTGAGTATTTACCGTGCAGGCATCTGGAAACCAAGAACACGTCCTGGAGGATTTGAAGGTGTTGGGGCTATTGGCCTGAAATGGCTTCAGGCAGCAAAAGCAGAAACCGGATTGCCAATGGCAATTGAAGTTGCAAATGCCACACACGTAAAGCTGGCATTAGAACATGATATTGATGTGTTATGGATAGGGGCACGTACAACTGTAAACCCTTTTGCTGTACAGGAAATAGCAGATGCGTTAAAAGATACCAGTAAGATACTACTTATAAAAAATCCCGTAAACCCTGATTTGAGCCTTTGGCTTGGCGGAGTAGAAAGGCTTTATAATGCGGGGATAAAAAATCTTGGTGTAATACACAGGGGCTTCTCTACTTATGAAAAAACGAAATACCGAAACATACCGGAATGGCAGATAGCAATAGAACTTCATGAAAGGTTTCCGGATTTGCCCATAATTTGCGATCCATCCCATATCACCGGGCGCAGGGATATGATTCAGCAAGTAGCGCAACAGGCACTAAACCTTAATTATAACGGTCTTATGATTGAAACCCATAATGACCCTGACAAAGCATGGAGTGATGCTGCGCAACAGGTTACCCCAACCAGGCTTAAAGAAATAATTAACGGCTTGGTTGTGCGTAAAAAGACAGATGAAGATAGTGTTTTTAACGAAGAACTTGAAAAACTAAGACTTCGTATAGATGATTATGATTCTAAACTTATTCAGGTATTGGGACAAAGGATGCGCATTGCTGATGAAATCGGGCATCTTAAAAAAGACAATAACGTAGCTGTATTACAAACCCAGCGATGGAAACAAATACTGGAGCGTATGAAAGCTGAAGGGCTGCCGGAAAATTTAGGTGAAGACTTTATTCTTGATCTTTTCAGGGCTATACATCAGGAGAGTATAGCGCATCAGGAAAGGGTAATAGACAACTCATAGATAAATCCGCTTCATTACGAAGCGGATTTGTTTTTAAAATCTATAACATAGAAATCAATTAATTGGTGTTACATACCAAAAAGAGAATAGCTATCTTTGCGGCATGACAGGATTGGTTTATAAATCTACAGGAAGCTGGTATACTGTAAAATCAGAAAGCGGAACTTTTTACGAATGCCGTATAAAAGGTAAATTCCGCATCAAGGGAATCAAAAGTACAAACCCCGTTGCCGTAGGCGATGTGGTAGACTTTGATCTTGATGAAACCTCTGATGCTACAACAGGGCTTATCCATACTATCCACGAGCGTAAAAATTACATTATCCGTAAATCGGTAAATCTGTCTAAGCAGGTACATATAATCGCTTCAAACATAGATAAGCTGTTCCTGCTTGTTACCATAAATAATCCGCCCACTACTACAAGCTTTATAGACCGTTTTCTTGTAACTGCCGAAGCGTACGATATAGAAGCTATTTTAGTATTTAATAAGGTTGATACTTTTGACGATTCCATGCTGGATGAACAGTTGTATATGCAATATGTTTATAATAAAATAGGGTATAAATGTCTTAGGGTATCATCTTCAAGCTTAAAAGGTATAGATGAGCTTAAAGCGGAGATGAAGGATAATGTTAGTATGTTCTCGGGTCATTCGGGCGTAGGTAAATCTACACTTATCAATACGCTTCAGCCCGGACTTAACCTTAAGACAAAAGCAATATCAGAGCAGCACAGCCAGGGTCAGCACACTACTACTTTTGCAGAGATGTTTGAGCTTGATTTTGATGCTAAAATTATAGATACTCCCGGCATACGTGGTTTTGGTGTTGTAGATATGGCAAACGAGGAACTTGGCGATTACTTTCCTGAATTCTTTGCCCTCAAAGATCAATGTAAGTTTAACAACTGCCTGCATAAGGATGAGCCGCACTGTGCAGTAAAAGATGCGCTTGACAAAGATGAAATTTCATGGTCACGCTACCGAAGCTACCTGCAAATGCTGGAGGGCGACGAGGAACATTACCGTACAGATATATATGGAGACGGCAAAAATAACGACGCTGAATAATAATGAGAGCCGTAGTACAAAGAGTGAGTGAAGCTTCTGTAACTATAGAAGGTGTTGAGGTTGCCACTATACAGGCGGGACTTCTTATCCTTTTAGGTATTGAAGATGCCGACACTCAGGAGGATATCAATTGGCTTGTGCCAAAAATTGTAAAGCTCAGGATTTTTGGCGATGATGAAGGCCTTATGAACCGTTCTATAGAAGATATAGACGGCAATATCATTGTTGTAAGCCAGTTTACACTTTTTGCAGCTACAAAAAAAGGAAACCGTCCCTCATACATTCGGGCCGCCAGGCCGGAAAAAGCAATTCCACTTTATGAATTGTTTGTAAAACATCTTGAAAAAGAGTTAGGCAAACCTGTACAAACAGGGCAGTTTGGTGCAGATATGAAGGTCAGATTGTTAAATGACGGGCCGGTAACCATACTTATAGACACTAAAAGCAGAGAATAAGTTTTGAAATGTTAAAAAATCCGCTAATTTTGGCGAAACCAATTTTAACATGACTTTAAGATTTATACTACCCTTATTCCTGCTCGTCCAGACCCTGGCAGCCCAGGAATACAACCTTGCTGTTTTTACAATTCCCGAAACACTAAAAGAAAATGCCGACGCCGTAATAAGGCTCGAAAAGACTGATATCAATATCTTTTCGGCAAAATCAATGAAAATAAAAACAACAAGGATAACTACCGTTCTTAATGAAAATGGGAATGATAACGTTAATGCTGTTGAGTATTTTGATAAATCTACAGATGTAAGATCTATAGAGGCAATTGTATATGATGCAAACGGTCAGCAGCTAAAAAAACTAAAGCGTAAAGATTTTAAAGACGTATCGGTCTCTCAGGGTTCCATAGTTACAGACAACAGGATGTTACATCTTGATTATACTCCCATACAATATCCCTATACAATTGTATTCACATCAGAAACAGAAACCTCTAATACGGCATTTTTGCCAAGATGGAGTGCGAGCGAAGGAGATTATGCCAGCTTAGAAAAGAGCAGCATAAGTTATACGTATGTGCCGGGACTTGGCTTTAAGTACAAAGAATATAATTTTGATGCCATACCTGTAAAAAAAGAAGAAGCTGCGGGTTTGTTAACCTATACCGTAGAGAACATTCCTGCCATGAAGAGGGAAGACTATGCTCCGTCTTTTTTTAAAATGTCTACGCACGTAGTTTTTGGGCTTGAGAAATTTCACCTTGAAGGCGTAGACGGAACGGTCACGAACTGGGACGATTTTGGGAAATGGTACTATGCTAACCTTATAGCCGGTACCGATGAGCTTTCTGCCGAAACGGTTACCAAAATAAAAACTGTTGCAGGTACAGAAACTGATCCTTTAAAAAAAGCAAAGCTGGTTTATGAATATGTACAATCTAAAACAAGATACATAAGCATACAGCTGGGTATAGGCGGATGGAAGCCTATGCTTGCTAAAGATGTGGACAGGCTTGGCTATGGCGACTGTAAAGCGCTGAGTAATTATACGAGGGCATTGCTAAAGGCTGTAGATGTAGAATCATACTGTGCTGTTATATATGGAGATTCTGATAAACAGGATATAAAAGAAGATTTTGTATCCATGCAGGGTAATCACATGATTTTAGGTATCCCGAACAACGATAATATTATTTGGCTGGAATGTACGAGCCAGGTAGCGCCTTTTGGTTTTCAGGGCGATTTTACGGATGACAGGCTTGCCTTGCTGCTAAAGCCGACAGACAGCAAATTATACAGAACATCTGTGTATGGAAAAGAAATTAACCTTCAGGAGTCTAAAGGCAGTTACGCCATTACGGGGACCGGAGGCATTAATGGGAGTCTTACCATATCCAGCAAAGGTACACAGTATGATAGCAAGTATATGCTGGAGTCAAAATCTAAGGACGACCGCGATAAATATTATAAATCTGGCTTTAACACCATCGGTAATTTAAAGCTTAAAAAAGCGGAGATTAAGAATAACAAAGACAATCAGGAGCTTACAGAAGATATTGCGCTTGAAGCAGAAGGCTACTGCAGCAAATCTGGCGATAAGCTTATTTTTGCCCCTAATGCTTTTAACCAGTATAACAGGATACCACAACGCTACAGGACAAGGAAGAACCCGTTTGAAATTGCAAGGGGCTTTACTGATACAGACGAAATTACTATATCACTGCCAGAGGGATTTGCAATGGAATCTAAACCTGATGACGTTTCGATCAAAGAAAAATACGGGGAATATTCAGCAAAGTATGTTGCAGGAAATAATGGATCGCTCGTGTACAAAAGATCGTTGGTAATTAACCCCGGCTATTATGCCAGCACAGAGTATGAAAGCTACAGGCAGTTCAGGGAAAAAATTGCCCGTAATGACAATGCTAAAGTTGTCCTTGTAAAAAAATAACCAACCCAATACCTATCCAATCACCAGTAACTAATGAAACTCAACCAAATCCTGCTGATGCTGTTTTTTGTAATTACGGCAACGGCCCAAAATTTTGCTCCTCAAAAAGTAACTAAAGAGGAGCTGATGCAAAAATTGCATCCTAAGGATACTTCTGCACCGGCAGCTATTTTATTTAAAGTTGGTAAAAGTTATTTTCCAACACCGGTTAATCAATGGAATCTTGTTACAGAGGTAACAACCCGTATTAAAATATACAAAAAAGAAGGGTATGAATACGCAACAGCACAATTGGCGTATTATACAGGGGGAAGTAGCGTAAAGATCAATTTTTCTGATGCCTATACCTATAACCTTGTGGGTGGAGAAATCGTAAGGACTAAGCTTAAGAGTGATGGCGAGTTTACCGAAAAAGCAAATAAAGATTTTAGCAGGAAGAAAATAACATTGCCTAACGTTAAGGAAGGAAGTATAATAGAGTATACGTACACTTTAAGTACTCCATACTTTAATGTTATCAGGGACTGGTATTTTCAATATGAAATACCTGTAGATTATATAGAATACAACATTACCGTTCCGCAGTACTTTATTTATAACAGGTACATGGCAGGATATACTAAGGTAAATAAGGAAGATACAAAGATTATTTCGCCACCCGGAGCGACTTACAGGGCATTTTCTGATACTTTTTGGGCAAAAGATGTCAAAGCATTTAAAGACGAGGCGTATGTGAATAACCCCGAAAATTACATGGCTATATTAAAGCACGAGCTGGCTTCTTATAACAACGGCACAGAGAGCAAGAGTTATTCTACAGACTGGGCATCATTAGCAAAAACAATTTATGGCGCGGACGATTTTGGTAAAGAGTTGAATTACAATTCTTATTTTAAAGATGATATGGTACAGGTACTTGCCGGGGCTGTTACCGTTAACGACAAGATGAACAAGATTTTTTCGTTTGTAAAGTCGCGCATGAACTGGGACGGAGAAGAAAGCTATCATTGCGATAAAGGTGTAAAAAAGGCATATGAAGGTAAGAGCGGCAACGTAGCTGAAATAAACCTTATGCTCACGGCCATGCTGCGCGAGGCTGGCTTAAAGGCTAATCCGGTACTGGTGAGCACGCGCGATAACGGGATAGCACTGTATCCAAGCCATTCATCATATAACTATGTGATTACAGGCGTGGAGATAGACAACAAAATTGTATTGCTGGATGCCACAAGTAAATATACCCAGCCCGACGTACTGCCGCAAAGAGCTCTTAACTGGCAGGGAAGAATGATACGTAAAGACGGTTCTACTGTTGATATAGACCTGATGCAGAAAAAGAATTCTAAAGACGTTATTGCACTTACTGCAAATATGGATAAAGAAGGAAAGATAACCGGTAAATTAAGAGATCAGCGTTTTGATTATTATGCCTATGTTTTTAAGGAAAAATATGCAGAGATGAGCGAAGACAAATATGCCGAACGGTTAGAGAAAATTTACAACGGGCTTGAGCTGGGAACATATAAAAGAACGCTTGATAAAGAAACGTCAGCCCCGGTAACGGAAGAGTATGAGTTTGTGCATAACAACGTAGCCGATATAACAGGGGGCAGGATCTATTTTAATCCGCTGCTTTTTTTTGCTGAAAAAGAAAATCCGTTTAAGCAGGAAGAACGACAATTTCCTATAGATTTTGGACATCCGTGGCAGGATAAATACATGATCAACATTACACTGCCGGAGGGCTATATCGTAGAATCACTGCCTAAAGCAATGTCGATGACTATGGAAGAAAACATAGGAAGCTTTAAATATAATGTAGTGTCGCAAACTGCAAATACTGTTCAGGTAAGCATGACATTTGACCTGAACTATCCAAATGTGTCTCACGAATACTACAAGACGCTAAAGGATTTCTACCAGAAAATGATTGACAAGCAAAATGAAAAGGTGGTGCTAAGAAAGGCATAAATATGAAAAAGCATTTTTTTTTCATTTTAGTATTGTTGCAGTTCCTGCCTGCTTTTGCTCAGGTTTTTAAGTTGGGCGATGTATCGCTTAAGGAAGTGGAAGAAACGAAACATCCGTTTGATAAGTATGCTGATGCTGCCTACCTCTATAAAAAAGGCAAGACCTATTTTACAATAATCAACAGACAGATACTCATAGTTACTGAGGTTGCCGTGCGTATTAAGATATACACAAAAGCGGGATATGAATATGCAAATATGGAGATACCATATTATGCAGGAAGGGGGGCGCAAAAAGTAAGCTTTAGCGATGCCTGTACATATAACCTTGTAAATGGTGCTGTAGAAAAAACCAAACTAAGATCGGAAGGTAAATTTGAAGAAGAGATCGTTGATAATTTTAAGCTTAAAAAAATAACGCTGCCTAATGTAAAGGAGGGCAGTGTGATAGAATATAAGTATACGGTATCATCACCTTATTATTTCATTATAAGCGACTGGCATTTTCAGCATAAGATACCAACTAATGTTATAGAATATGAGCTTGCTATTCCAGAGTACTTAGGATATCATAAATATCTAAAAGGAAACATTAAAGTAAACTCTGCAAACCTGCCCAAACGCACGGGGCATGGTGGGTATTTTTATGAAAACCCAACATTTTATACCGCAAAAAATGTAAGGGCACTTAAAGACGAAGAGTATGTTAATAATATAGAAAATTACATGTCTGTGCTTAAACACGAACTTGCCACCATCCAGTTTCCCGGAGAGGTAAGCCAATTTTTTGCTTCAGACTGGCACACGCTTATTTCTAAGATATACGAAGATGAATCGTTTAGCAAAGAACTAAACCTTAAATCTTACTTTGAGGATGATATCAGGGCTTTGCTAAAAGATGTACCCCAGGAAAAAAAGATAGACACCATTTATAGTTTTGTAAGGGACAGAATGACTTACAACGATGTTGAAAGTGAATTTTGTGGCAAAGGTGTAAAAAAAGCATATAAAGATAAAAGCGGGAATTCGGCAGAAATAAACCTTATGCTAACTGCGATGCTTCGTTACGCGGGTATAAAGGCAAATCCTGTACTTGTCAGCACGAGAGATAATGGCGAGCCAACATTTCCATCTATTAAAGGCTTTAATTATGTGGTTTGCGCCGTAGAGGTTGATAAAGGGCAGGTACTGCTTGATGCCACATCTAAAAATCTTGTTCCGGGGTTGCTTCCCGTACGAGCATTAAACTGGGTAGGGAGGGTAATAGACGCCAAAGGGAATGTTTTTGAAATAGATATAATGCCCAAAAACAAGTCTATAGAATATATTACTGTAACAGGAAAAATTGATAGCGAAGGCAAAATAACAGGCAGGGCTAAGAATCAATACATAAACCACTCCGCTTATCTGTATCGCGAAGTATTTGGCAAAGAGCATAAGGAAAAATACATAGAAGAGCTGGAAAAACGACACCAGGGTATTGAAATCAACGAGTACTTTACCCTGAATATAAAAGACTTAAAGAAACCCGTTGGCGACGATTATACATTTGTGCATAACAGCCTGACCGATGTGATTGGAAATAAAATATTTTTAAGTCCCTTATTGTGCTTTACAGAGAAAGAGAATCCGTTCACTGCAGAGGAGCGCGAATACCCCATAGACTTTATCTTTCCGCACCAGGACAGGTATTTAATAAGTCTTACTATCCCCGATGGCTATGTTATTGAGACACTGCCGGCTCCAATAAACTATGTAATGGATGAAAATATTGGGTCGTTTAAATACAATTTAAAAAATGAGGGGAATGTAATACAGGTAAATGTTATGTTTGAAATTAATTTCCCGAATGTTTCTCAAAAGTATTATCCCGACTTAAAGGCGTTCTACGCGAAAGTTATAGAGAAACAAAATGAGAAAATAATACTTAGAAAAGCATAATACCAAAACACCACTTTGAGTGGTGTTTTTTGTTGCAGGGCATTATCCTAAAACCCGGATATAGTATGTTTGCACAGAATGTCATAATTTTACGAATCGATAAAAACACAAACAGATGGATATAAAGAACGCACAGGTAGAAGTTGATAACTGGATTAAGGAACACGGCGTGCGCTATTTTAACGAGCTTACCAATATGGCTCAGCTTACGGAAGAAGTAGGTGAAGTAGCCAGGATTATTGCCCGCCGTTATGGCGAACAGAGCGAAAAGGAAAGTGATAAGGCTAAAGACCTTGGAGAAGAACTGGCCGATGTGGTTTTTGTGGTATTATGCCTTGCTAATCAAACAGGTGTAAACCTGCAGGAGGCTTTTGATAAAAAAATGGATTACAAGAGCAAACGTGATCACGACAGGCACCATAACAACGAAAAGCTAAAATAACTATGAGGGAAAAGATTGCCCAGTTTTTTGGAGGCATTATTATTTACTCTGTTTTTGGGGTGCTTATGGTGTTGGTTTCAGGTAAAGGGCTTGCAGGGCAATGGCATTTTATATTATTCTGGACCATAGGTATGTCTTTAGTGCATGTTTTTGTAATGGAGCCTTTCAGGAAGAGAATGGCAAAAAAGAAAGCAGAAGCCGATAAAAGCAAAATAAATAAATGAATTTACATCTTACACTTCTCAAGTTATTACAACCTGTATCCGTACAAATTACAGGAAGTAAATCTGAGACCAACAGATTGCTTATCCTTCAGGCACTTTTTGACGCAATACAAATTGAAAACGCATCAGAGTCAGATGATAGTCAAGCCATGATTAAGGCACTATCTAACGATGACGAGGTTATAGATATCCATCACGCGGGTACTGCAATGCGTTTTCTTACAGCTTATTTTGCTGTTAAAGAAGGCAGGAACACAGTGCTGACAGGTTCACCCAGAATGAAGGAGCGCCCTATAGGTGTGCTGGTCGAGGCTTTGCAGGTATTGGGTGCCGATATGAAATATTTAGAAAATGACGGCTATCCGCCATTAAAAATAAAAGGGAAGAAGATAACAGCTAATGCGGTTACCATAAAGGCAAATGTAAGCAGTCAGTTTATTACAGCCTTACTGCTTATTGCAGCAAAGCTTGAAAACGGACTTGAAATTACCCTTGATGGGGAAGTAACCTCACGTCCATATCTCGAAATGACATTGTCTTTACTCCATGAAGTAGGTATCACAGCTATTTTTGAAGGGCAAACCATAAAGGTGCTGCCAATAGCCGGCAGTCTACAACAGTCAACCATAGTAGTGGAAAGCGACTGGAGTTCTGCTTCTTATTTTTATTCTATTGTTGCCATGTCGCCAATAGGTACGTCGGTCAGTTTGTCATCTTACAAACGAAACAGCCTGCAGGGGGATAGTTCTTTAGCAGAAATATATAAAAATATGGGCGTGCAGACAATGTTTCATGAAAATAGTATCACATTATCGAGGATAGAATGTCAATTGTCAACGGTCAACTGCGAGCTGAACAATACACCCGATATCGCCCAGACAATCGCAGTGACCTGTTTTGGTTTGGGACTGCCATGCCACCTCACAGGACTTCATACACTAAAAATAAAAGAAACAGACAGGCTTGAAGCCCTGAAAACCGAACTTGAAAAACTCGGGGCAAAACTTGCGGTTACAAAAGACAGCCTTACGTTAGAGGCTCATACGAAGTTTGGGGGCGGAAGTAAAGCTGTCTCCTTCTCCTATGGAGAGGGCCGGGGTGAGGTTACTGCTATCAACACTTATAACGACCATCGTATGGCGATGGCCTTTGCGCCGCTTGCTGTAAAAGTACCTATTGTTATTAACGATGCAGAGGTAGTTAGTAAATCATACCCTCTATTTTGGGATGATTTACAGCAGTTGGGTTTTGTGAAAACCATAATTTAAACACCTAAAACCCTGTTTTTGCTGGTACTTTTTTTTATTACAATAAATATATGGCAAAACACTTGACAACGCCTGTCTGGCGATAGTATATTTGCAGGCAATTAAAGCCGGAGGCAAATAAGCCGTAAAAGCTTAAAAATAAAAATAGAACATGAAATTATCTAACTTCAATTTCAACCTGCCTAAAGAACTTCTTGCTGAATTTCCTGCTGAAAACAGGGATGAGGCACGCCTTATGGTAATAGACAGAAAGACAAAAACCATAGAGCACAAGCTTTTTAAAGATGTACTTGATTATTTTGATGAAGGAGATGTGATGGTGCTTAACAATACTAAAGTTTTTCCTGCGAGGCTTTATGGCAACAAAGAAAAAACAGGAGCAAGAATTGAAGTTTTTCTTTTAAGGGAACTTAATTCTGAACAGCGCCTTTGGGATGTACTTGTAGATCCTGCACGTAAGATAAGGATAGGAAACAAACTATATTTTGGCGATGACGATTCTCTTGTAGCAGAGGTTATTGACAATACTACTTCACGAGGAAGAACGCTTCGTTTTCTCTATGACGGATCGTATGAAGAGTTTCGTAATAAGCTTACTGAGCTTGGCGAGACACCAATACCAAAATACATAAACCGTGAGGTTGTACCGGAAGATGCAGAGCGTTACCAAACTATATACGCTAAAGAAGAAGGAGCGGTTGCCGCACCAACTGCCGGACTTCACTTCTCTAAACACCTTCTTAAAAGGTTAGAGATTAAAGGTGTGGATTTTGCAGAAATTACACTTCACGTAGGTCTTGGAACATTTAACCCTGTTGAGGTAGAAGATCTTTCTAAGCACAAAATGGACTCGGAAGAGCTTATAATAACGCAGGAAGCTTGCGATATAGTAAATAAGGCCAAAGCAAAAAAGCATAAAATATGTGCCGTGGGTACTACAAGTATGCGCGCTATGGAAAGTTCAGTATCATCGGCTAAAACGCTTAATCCATACACAGGATGGACGAATAAATTTATCTTCCCTCCATACGATTTTAGTGTTGCAGATTGCATGATAACTAACTTCCATACACCAAAGTCAACATTACTAATGATGATTTCTGCATTTATGGGCCATGACCTTATGCGTAAGGCTTATGATGAAGCAATAAAAGAAGGTTACCGTTTTTATACTTACGGTGATGCAATGCTTATTTTATAATCTGCATTATGAATATACTTTAAGCGGCCATCGGCCGCTTTTTTTATGTTTGCATCTCATATCTTAAAATGTATACTATGTTTTTTTGTATCGGTTTTGTGATGTGGTAAAATTGAAATTTTTAACAAAAATTTTGTAGCTTGCCATGGTTAATCAAAGGATGCAGAAATTATCCTCAGGCTAACAGAACCAAACCAAAAATGATGCGTGCCAAACATCGTTTAACCAATTACAATCTATGAAAAGACTATTGCTTATTCTGCTCTTATTGGGCTTTTTGCCATTACAGGCACAGGAAAACTGGCCGGAGCCGTATGTGATAAATGCCGATTCGTTAATTTTTAGGCAGGGTGTACCAAGTAAAAACTGGCAGTATATTAACACAGGGGAGAATCTCCTTAAGTTAAAGGATATTGTAAAGCAGGAAAATATGCAAAAATTCGCATATTCTGCAACCGGAAATGTATCTAACGTTGGAGGTGTTTCGCATATTTGGACACGTTACAGGCTAAAGAATGGGTCGCCTACACCTCATATTATTACATTCGTAGCAAGTACACCAAATGAAAATGTTCATGTATTTAAAAATGGTAAGTGGGAGCATTTTGTAAGCGGAAATATGGTGCCATGGAGTAAACGAAATGGTATACGGCAAATTTCAGAAATAAAATATACTATCGGAGCAGGCGAAGAAATAAAGGTATACACAGATCTGGGTCAAATGACTTTTTTTACAGGTATATCTCCGGAGATTGGAGATTATCTTAAAGTGATAGATTATTATTATAAAGAAAAGCATAATTATGAAACAGATGATGTTTTGTCTTTTGGCTTTTTTGGTTTTATATTTTTTGCAGTAGTTTTTAACCTGTTTTTTTATTATGTAAACAGAGAAAGGGTTTATCTTGTTTATTCTTTCACATTATTATTTTCGGCACTCCTGCTCGCAGAAAATGTTTTTTCGTCATTGCTGTTTGATGAGTTAAGGACAGGCTATCCTGCATTTATGGCATTTACCATAATTGGGTTCATCGTGATGCTTATCCATACAGTGCGTTATTTTTTCAGGGTAAGCATACATTTTCCGGGATGGGATAAATTCCTGGTGTATTCTTCTATAACAATAGGGTTAGCAGGTGTGCTTATTTATATCGCCTACCAGCTTAATCTCATTATATTTTTATTTGTTATTATAGGTATCATGTCTTTGGTAACCATTGCCTTTGTCGTTGCGGCAATAGTAATGATCATATCTTTATTACGTAAAAACGATAAGGAAGCAAGGCTTTTTGTCATTGCAGCAATTCCATTTATGGTAAGCCCTATCATTGCTGTAATAGTACAAATGGACTGGGTAATTACAACGTTTGGTATGTGGACTATTCTGGTACTTTCATGGGGAATGTTCGCCCGTTTTAAATCACTGCAGATTGCCAATGCAAGAGCCGCACTGGAAAAAGAAGAAGAACGTACCCGTCTTATTGCACAGCAAAAAGAAGAGCTGCAAAGGGAGGTAAACGAACGTACGGCTGAACTGCGACAATCGCTGGAAGACCTTAAGCAGACACAAAACCAGCTTATACAATCGGAAAAAATGGCTTCGCTCGGAGAGCTTACTGCCGGTATTGCACACGAAATTCAAAACCCGTTGAATTTTGTAAACAACTTTAGTGATGTGAGCGTTGAGCTGATAGAAGAGATGGAGGAAGAATTGCAAAAAGGTGACACCCAAGAGGCGTTAGCTTTAGCAGGTGATATAAAACAAAACCTCGAAAAAATTGCCCACCACGGCCGCAGGGCAGATGGTATTGTAAAAGGTATGCTGCAGCACAGCAGGGCATCATCGGGGCAAAAAGAACCTACAGACATAAACACTCTTGCAGACGAATACCTTCGCCTTGCTTATCACGGGCTTCGTGCGAAAGACAAAAGCTTTAATGCCAAAATGGTGACAGAATTTGATGGAAACCTGCCAAAAGCTGCCATTATAGGGCAGGATGTAGGCCGTGTGTTACTGAATATGTTTACCAATGCATTCTATGCAACCCAGCAAAGGCAAAAAAAGGAGGGCAAGGATTTTATGCCCACCCTTTCTGTTACAACTTCGCAGGATGATAGCAATATAATTATAAAGATTAAAGATAATGGTACCGGTATTCCTGATGAAATAAAGGATAAGATATTGCAGCCGTTCTTTACGACCAAGCCGACAGGTGAGGGTACGGGACTGGGACTGTCGCTTAGTTATGACATTATCGTAAAAGGGCATGGCGGCAGCATAGATATAAATTCTGTTGAGGGAGAATTTTCGGAGTTTGTCATTACCCTTAAAAAGGATTGATAATAAGTAGTTGAAGTTTTTAAAATAGTATATTAGCGTTTGTCCTTTTTAAAAGGTAATTCGCTGTAATACCTGAACAATATGAAAATACTTGTAGTAGACGACGAGGCCGATGTGCAGTCGCTTTTTTTACAGCGTTTTAGAAAAGAAATAAAAAGCGGGGAAGTGGATTTTGATTTTGCCCTTTCGGGCGAAGAAGCACTGGAATACCTGCATGATAAACATAATGAAGTAGTTCTTATCCTGTCTGATATCAATATGCCAGGAATGAGCGGCATACAGCTGTTAGGTACGATACGAGAAAATTATCATCACCCGTCGCCTGTAGTGATGATGGTTACGGCCTATGGCGATGATGAAAACTATAACCAGGCTATGGACAATGGGGCTGATGATTTTTTGACAAAGCCCCTCGATTTTACACTTTTAAAAGAAAAATTAAAAAACTTACCACACCATGACTAAGATACTCGTCGTAGACGATGAAGCCGATTTAGAGATACTGGTAAAACAAAAGTTTCGTAAAAAGATACGCGAAAATATTTACGAATTTGTGTTTGCGCAAAATGGCGAAGAGGCGCTGGTTAAGATTAGCGAACACCCAGACCTTTCTGTAGTATTAAGCGATATCAATATGCCTGTAATGGATGGGCTTACACTTCTTACAAGGCTGGCAGAGGTTAACCCTGTGCTTAAAGCTGTAGTGGTTTCGGCTTATGGCGATATGCAGAATATCCGTACGGCGATGAATCGCGGCGCTTTTGACTTTGTGGTAAAGCCGGTCGACTTTGAAGACCTTGAGCTAACCATAGAAAAAACGGCTGTGTATGTAAAACAGATGCAGGATACGGTTAGAGCTATTAAGGAAAACAATATCCTTAAAATGTATGTAGACGAGAATGTGCTCAACTTTATGGCGCACAAGGAGTTTGAAAACTCGCTTCTTAAAAATGAAGTACTTGACGCTTCTGTTCTTTTTATTGACGTTTGCGGATTTACATCCATAACCGAAAGAGCTCCGGCCAATGAAGTCGTAAATCTGCTTAACAGTATTTTTGATAAGATTGTAGGTGAAGTAATAGGGCAGAACGGCCACGTTGATAAATTTATGGGCGATGCGGTTATGGCGGTATTTAGGGGTGATTTCCACATGGACCGCGCCATTGATGCAGCACTTGCAGTACGTTCTCAAATAGAAAAAGCTGCCGAGGTAAAACTTGGCGAAATTTTATATAAGCCTCAGGTTTCTATAGGTATAAACAGTGGGGAAATGGTATCAGGCAACATAGGATCGGCATCATTAAAGAGGCTTGACTATACCGTAATTGGCGATGTGGTAAACCTTGCACAGCGTTTGCAGAGCGCTGCAAAACCGGGTCAGATACTCATCACAGAAGAGGTGTACCTAAAAGCAAAAGAATCATTCAGCTGTAATCCTGTTGGCGATTTTACATTAAAGAATAAAGCCAACCCAATAGCTGCCTACGAGGTTATTGAATAAATAAAAAACTTTATGTTTTTTTAATTATTCCTTACTTTTACCGCACAACAAACAAACTACAATGGATTTTCAAAATACGCGCGAATACGCACAACAGCTTGATGCCAAAGACAAACTGGCTAAATACAGGGACGAGTTCCATTTTCCTCACGTAAACGGCAAACAGGTAATATATTTTACGGGCAATTCCCTTGGGCTTCAGCCTAAAAGGACTAAAGCTTATGTTGATGAAATTATGGACGACTGGGCTAAACTGGCAGTAGAAGGCCATTTTTATGCCGATAAGCCATGGTGGGACTATCATGAGCGCTTTGCTGCACCACTTAGTAAAGTGGTTGGCTCGTTACCATCTGAAGTTACGGTAATGAACACGCTTACAGTTAACCTTCACCTTATGATGGTTACCTTTTATAACCCAACGGCTAAAAGATTCAAGATCATCTGCGAGGAGAAGGCTTTTCCGAGTGATCAATACATGATACAGAGCCAGGTTAAATTCCACGGACTTGAACCTGAAGATACAATAGTAGAAATTAAGAGAAGGCCGGGAGAGCATAACATTCGTCTTGAAGACGTTCTTGAAAAGATTAACGAGGTAGGCGATGAGCTTGCTCTTGTGCTTATGGGTGGTGTAAATTACTACACAGGCCAGGTGTTTGACATGAAAACGATTACCGAAGCAGGCCAGGATGCCGGTGCTTATGTAGGCTGGGATCTTGCGCATGCCGCGGGAAATATAAAACTGGAACTGCACGACTGGAATGTGGATTTTGCGGCATGGTGCAGTTACAAATACATGAATTCAGGTCCGGGTAACGCTTCCGGTGCGTTTATACATGAAATGCATCATAACGATATGGATCTTAACCGTTTTGCAGGATGGTGGGGACAAAACAAAGAACGACGTTTCCTCATGGAGCCTAAGTTTGACCCAATCCGCGGGGCAAGCGGTTGGCAGGTAAGCTGCCTTCCTGTGTTATCTCTGGCGCCTTACCTGGCATCTGTAGAAATGTTTGATGAAGTAGGCATGCCGGCACTTATAGCGAAGCGTGACCATATTACAGCTTACCTTGAATTTATACTTCACGAAATTGATAAGGAAATAAACGGAAATTTTGAGGTTATAACACCATCTAACCCGTCAGAGAGGGCAAGCCAGATATCGGTATTCCTTCATGGAGAGGGAAGGTCATTGTTTGATTATCTTATGAAAAACGGCGTAATTACCGACTGGAGGGAGCCTAACGTTATACGCCTTGCGCCGGTACCTTTGTACTGTTCTTTTGAAGATATGTATGAGTTTGGCCAGGTTCTTAAACAAGGGATTTTATCACACAAAAAGTAAAGTCTTAGATATCAAGATCCTCACTGCTAAGTGAGGATTTTTTTTTTTGGAATAGCAATGGAAAACGACCGGATTAAAATTGTTCTTCTAAACCGCTCTTTCATTTTTTACGTATGTTAAAATTAGTTAATTTCGCGGCAAATAGTTAATTTTCAAATAATCCCCCAAAACATGAAAAGAATTTTACAAAATGCATTACCGTTTTTACTAATGCTCCCGCTTTTATTTACTTCATCATCATGCAGCCCTGACGGTGATAATGAACGTACAGCACTTGCCTCAATTGTAGATATCAGTTATAAGATTGTAGTAGACAGATCTGTTATATCAAAAATTACTTATAAAGACCCTACAGGACAAATGATTGCTGCAAATGAGCAGTACCAGTCATTGCTTACCTGGCAGAAAGCTCAATCTGTAGAAATGCCTTTTGAAGCCCTAATGAATGTAGATTTTACAGGGACAGCAAATACCGAGGTTCATTATGATCTTTACATTTACCTTGACGGCGTTCAGGCGCGCCATCAGGAAGGCGTGGTACCTGCCGAAGGCTCTGCATCTATCAGTTACGGTTTTTCGGTTACTAAATAATATAAAACAGCAGTGACAACTTTAGCTATTACCTTAACTGGAGTTGTCACTGGTTTGTTAATTAAGCTTCTCTTTTATAGTTTTCAGCTGATGGTTGTGCCTTATCGTATGGTATGCTAAAAAATGTATCAGTTCAAGTTTAGTGCTACCCTGCAACGGGTTATCTTTCTCGAGCGTTGGTACTTCATTGAAATTTGCATCTGATACCGCTTTCATTACCTTTTCTTTTGCCTGCTCAAGATCGGCTTTGAGCTTCTCTTTTTCAAAAGCTATGTTTTCAGGAACAAGATAGTCAGGAGATGTCATCTTTTTTTCATAATCCAGCAGGATGTTTTTGTACTCTGCTGCACGTTCGGCAGGATTTCTGTCGGCGAGCGGTGCCGGGGCATTAAATAGCTGGTCTATACCATCCTCTGATTTAAAAATGTGCCTGCACACCTGTGCGGCTGTCCAGCTGCCTTTAAAAGGAACGCTGTTTAATTTTTCTTCCGGAATAGAAGAAAGAATTACCAGTGTATCTCCTAAAGCGTTTTCCAATTGATTAATGATTTGTTGCGGCATAATTGTTCGTTTTGATTGATGATTGATTTTGTATTCGGGGCAAAATGAAACGTTATTCTTCAAGTACCGATACTATATTGCCAGCAGGATCTTTAAACCAGGCAATCTTAGGTCCGCCGTTTTCTCGTGAGATATTATCTTTATCCGTTTTGAGGCCAGGCAGGTCGTAGCTTTCAAAAACAACGCCTTTACTCTTAAGTCCCGCGACAGCTTTTTCTATATCTGCCACCGGGAAATTAAGCACTGTAAAGGTTGCCGGCTCATGATTAGTCTTTTCATAAAGCATAACAGGATTCCCTCCGTTAATATGCAGTTGCAGTATCATTCCCTCCATTGCTACTTTTGTTTCAAGGCCTAATATGCCATGATAAAATGCCTGTGCTTTTATGGTATCATCTACTGAATACCCACTGAATGCTTTACTATCTTTAAACATAGCTTTTATTTTTAAGTTTACTGCTGCTGCATTTTAGGGTTAAAGCTTACCATCCACTGGATGTCGAATTTATCGGTAAGCATGCCGTAGTAATCGCCCCAAAACATATCGTTCATGGGCATGGTTGCTTTTCCGCCGGTACTGAGTCCGTTATACACACGATCAGCTTCTTCACGGCTGCTTAGATGAACAGAGATAGACAAGTTTGTACCTGTTGTTACCTGCTCCATAGATTTTGGAACATCGGTGCCCATTATTACATTGTTTCCAATTGGCAGGGCTATGTGCATAATGCCGTCTTTTTCTGTTTCAGGCATATCTTCACAGCCGGGAGTATCGCCAAAACGCATCAGCATGGCAAATTCTCCGCCAAAAACACTTCGGTAAAAATTAAAGACTTCTTCGGTATTGCCGTTAAAGTTGAGATAAGGATTTAAAGCTGTCATAAGTATTTAGATTAATTGATTGTTTGTTTACCTGCTTTCCAATATCTTTTTAAGGTTGTTAAGGCTTACCGAAAGATCATTACCCAGCGCGCCCTGCATTAAAGAGGTCATAAGGTTAAGCGGGTAGGGGCTGCGGCCTGTCATTCCCCATGTAATTTTGGTACCGTGTTCACTATCGGCCTCGACAGCCATGTAGGTATGCCCTATAGTTTTAAAAGGCCTTACAAAGCGTATTTCTGTGGTAATGCGCTCGCCATCAGTCAGGCCTGTAATTTCATTTTCGCCTTCACCGGCTTTTTTATTACCGTTCCAGGCATATATAAAACCTATAGTGCCATCAGTCCCTGTAAATGTTTTTTTCATATTTGGGTCGGTCATAACCCATTTATTATAATAGTCCTGGTTCTTTATGTATTTTATATAGTCAAAAACAACATGTTTTGACCTGTTTATTATGGTATGCTTTTCTACCCTGTAATCTTTCGGGATAAATAGCGCAATGATAAGTGGCAGCAGTATAACTACTGCCAGAATGATGAGTATAGTAGTCATAAATTATCTGGTAGGGTTGTTACTGGTTTTTTTAAATAATGCTGCGTCAACAGAATATTTCCCGCTGCCAAGGATAAAGATTATCACGCTTAAAAAAAGATATACAAAAGGGAGCATCTTAACAGTAAACTCGTCTTTGCCGTGAGCAACAAAATAAGCAACAAGCATTGTAATGAATACCGGCACAACGGCAAAGCGTGTAAATAAGCCCAGAACAATTAATATACCGCAAACGAATTCTCCAAAAATGGTAAGTATTACTGATAGTTCATTGCCTATACCTATAGGGTCGCCAAACATTTGCACCATCTGATCATAGTTTGCAAGTTTTGGATAGCCGTGGTAAATAAACATTCCCCCAAAAACGAGCCGTAGTAAAAGGGTAGCAAAATCGGTGTTTAGCGAAACGGGGCTGGTAAGTGTTTTCATAAATTTGATTGTTTTGTTGATTATTACCTAATTAGGTTTTTGTTAAATTATTAACTGTTGTTTTATAAATATCTTTACTGTAAGGCTCTAATACAAAGTTAAGTTAAGAATTTTATTAATAAGCTGTGATAAAAAGTCAACCTAAGGGGGCGTTTAAGACAAAAAAAGTATATTTGTTATGCTTACTAATTTTACTGCTATGCAACTAGGGATATTACTGCTAAAAGACCATCGCCTGCTTAGTGCAGCGGCCGTACTTGATGTATTTGAAACCGCCAACCGCTTTTATAGCGAAGATGGCCAGGCAGAGCCTTTTACCATTGAGCTGCTTCAACTTGAAGGCCATGAAGATGTAGCATATCCCGGACGGGTTGCCAAACATCCCGGCAAAGATGATTTTTATGACCTTATCCTTGTGCCTTCTTTTACAGGAGATGCAATTGGAGAATCGTTAAAAGCAAACATGATGTGGATTCCCTGGCTGCAAAATCAGTACAAAGGAGGAGCTGCTGTAGCCAGTTTTTGTACCGGTGCATTTTTACTTGGTGCCTCGGGATTACTGGACAATAAGCCTGCCACCACTCATATTAATGCTGAAAGCGCTTTTGCAAAACTATTTCCTTTAGTGCAGCTTCAGGCGGAAGCTGTTGTCACCGAACAGGACAGGGTTTATACAAGCGGCGGGGCGACCAATACGTTTCATTTACTAATGCTGCTGCTCGAGATTTACTGCAGTAAAAAAATAGCCGTAAAGGCAGCTAAGAGCTTTTCGATTGACCTTGACCGAAACAGGCAGACGTATTTTGGCACATTTACGCCTGCCGAAGACCATGGTGACGACATCGTGAAACAGGCACAGGAAGAAATTCGTAAGCACTTTAGCACAGCTACTACTATTGAAGAACTTATTACTGATGTTCCTGCCAGCAGGCGTAACCTGGTGCGCCGTTTTAAGCAGGTTACCGGTATAACACCTATAGAATACCTTCAGAAAACACGTATAGAAGCAGCCAAGCAAATGCTGGAACAATCACGCCACAGCATACTGGAAGTTATGTTGGAATCAGGGTATAATGACCTGAAGACATTCCGCAGCCTGTTTAAGAAAAATGTAGGCATGACGCCAAAAATGTACCGTGAAAAATTTAGCGGGCAAATGGTTTAACAGATTATTCTATATTTAGATCGTTTGCTTATTCTATAAATCGGGCAATCTGATAATCCAACAATCCAACAGTCAAAAGATCTAAAATTCAAATCTAATTTTCAATCTTAAATTCCAGTCCGAGTCCGCGGTAGCTGTTTATAGCTATGGCCGCATCTTCGCTAAAGTACTTTCTCAGGCGGCTGATGAATACATCCATACTCCGGCCTGAAAAAAAATCGTCGCTACCCCAAATTTCGGTCAGTATCTCGTCACGTTTAATGATTCGGTTCCTGTTAGCAAACAGGTAATGTATAAGATGCGCTTCCTTTTCTGTAATGCGATAAAGGAGGTCTTTATGGCGTAATGAAAAATTAGCACTGTCAAAAGCATAGGCTCCGATTGCAATGCTCCCCGTCACAATTGTTGAAGGAGCATAAGAACGCTGCGAACGCTTTATAATGTTGTTAATGCGAAGTATTAGTTCATCAGCTTCAAAAGGTTTTACTACATAATCGTCGGCACCTAGTTTGAGGCCGCGTATCTTGTCTTCCTTCATTCCCTTTGCAGTGAGGAATACTATTGGGGTTTCAGGATTGTTTGCTATAATTTTTTCTGCAAGCGTAAAACCGTCCATGCGCGGCATCATAACATCAAACACACAAATGTCCGGCTTTGCTTGATCAAAAAGGCTAAGCCCTTCTATCCCGTCTTTAGCCCAGGTAACTGTAAATCCTGATATCTCAAGATACTGGCGCAATATGCTGGCGTAGTCAAAATCGTCTTCGGCTAATAGTATGTGCTTCATGGCTGGGGAATTAAAATAACAAATTCAGATCCGTCGCCTTCACCGCTGTTTACGGTAATGTTACCGTTATATGCTTTTACAACCTGCTGTACATAATATAAGCCAAGCCCAAGTCCTTTAGTAGTGTGAACGTTACCTTTCTGGACACGGTAAAATTTTTCAAATATAGCTTTCTGTTCTTTTTTGGGGATGCCCATGCCATTGTCTTTTACACTTACTATTGTGCCGTTGCCTTTTGTCGTAAGGGTTAACGTAATAACATTTGCATTGTATTTTACAGCATTGTCCAGCAGGTTTATAAGGATAGTTGAAAAGTGGAAGCGGTCTATATGCAGTGATGCTGCTGTATCTGTCTGCTTTATGACAACTCCGGGGTGCGACAGCTTAAAATCATTCAGTATTTCCTCAAGGCTGCTGTTTTGTAAAGGTTCTGCAGTAATAGGTGTTATCTCACCATTAGTGAGCGAAGCTTCACTAACCTGGGCAAACAACTTTTGCATCCGTATGTTCTGCCTGTCTATGATATCCAGCGAAAGGTTAAGATGCTCGGCGGTAAGTCCGTCATCTTTCTTGCGAAGGGTTTTTACGGCGATATCCATGGCAGCCAGCGGCGTTTGGAATTCGTGTGTTATATTGTTGATGAAATCGGTCTTTATCTCGGCAATTTTCTTTTGCGTGATAAGGTTTTTAATGGAAAGGTAAAAAAGGATGACTACAAAACTGAGGAGCAGGACAGAAAAAATGAGAAGGCCGATCATTTTGATGTATATCTGATGCTCCCAATTTGCAATGCTGTAATAACGCTGTGAAACAACCTCCAGCCCGTATCCTTGTAGGCTGTTAATGTCTGTGTCATCTGTTTTGTCACGCCAGGTAGACTGAGATGCAGCCGTTTCGTCTGCGTGAGCAGTATTGTTGCCGTATAAAACCATTTTGCCTTTAAAAAGCGTATCAGGTATTTTATTTCTATACACTACTACAGACTGCAAATAATTAATGTAGCTCACTTCATATTCTTCGAAGATTGCATTTTTATTAATGTATCCGCTCATTACTGCGGATAGCGAATCCGATACTTTTTTAATGAGGTTTTTATACTCTTCTTTTGTTCCCTTATGATCGTAATAGCCGTTGATAAAACTTTTAGTCTTACCCATCCAGCAGGCATTTAAGGTATCTAACTTACCCGTAGTCTCTATTTCAAGTAATTCTTCGGTAATGGCTGCATTAGCTTCTTTCGCTTTGAGCAGATAAGTATTGTAAATAAAGTAAGCCTGTATAATGGCAAGTGCCACAACAGTAAGGATGCATCCGGTAATAAGAAATGCTATTTTCCGCTTCATGGTTATTTATATATGCAAGGTACAAAACTATACTATTATTGTATTGAAAGTAGCGCTGCTACACGCATTAACCTGTCGTTAACCTAGCATTAACCGATAGATTTAAAACAATTGCAGAGATTTGCCTCATCATCATCGTCAAATCAATCATCATGAGTTTAATCAAAAAACGACTTTTATCATTCATCTTCATCGTAATTGGAGCGGCCTGTATGGCACAGGATCCGGTTGTATCGGGCAATGTGTACGACACCGCAAAGCAACCATTGGCATTTGCCGATGTTGTTTTTAAATCTGTACAGGATTCTACAGTTGTAAAAACGGCATTTACAGATGAAAGCGGGCATTTTGAAATTACAAATATACATCCCGGCAATTATATCCTTACAGTTAGTACTGTTGGTTTTGAAAATTATACTACATCACGTACTATTGTTGCAGATGTAGTGCTTCCTGATATTACGATGGTAACAGGTAGTAAAGAATTGGAAAATGTGGTTATTACCCAAAAAAGACCAATCGTAAAACGTAAAATTGACCGTCTGGAGTTTGAGGTGGAGAATTCAATTTTGTCTTCTTCAAACGCATGGGAAATAGTTAAGAAAACACCGGGTGTAAATGTGGTAGGCGACGGAATATCCATTCGCGGCAGCGGCGGCATACTCGTTACTATAAATGACAAAAAGGTATATCTTACAGGGACGGAACTTAAAAACCTGCTTGAAAACACTGATGGCGATAATATAAAATCGGTAGAAGTGATCACGACACCACCTGCTAAATATGAGGCGCAGGGCAGTGCGGTACTGAATATCAAAATGAAGAAAAATGTAAGCGGCGGTTACAAAGGCTCGCTATCAGGTGCTTATGTACAGTCTATGTACCCAAAGGGTGTAGTAGCGACCAACCATTATTTTAAAAATAAGAAACTTACCGTTTTTGGAGGTTATATGTTTGGCTCGGGTCATTATTATAGTGAAAGCAAGGGAGAAGTACGCTACTCTAACCCGGAAGATAACCAAATAACATCGATATGGAAGAGTAAAGAAAAGGCTAACTACAGGGCTACACAGCAAAACAGTTACAACATAAGCGCAGAATATGCCATAGATACGCTAAACACAGTATCGGCAGGATTTAACGGTTTTTCAAGCCTTAAGAGTACCGCCCTGATTGATACGCCTACGTCTATTTACAACGGTTCAGGCCAGCTCGACTCGCTGTACACTACACGCAACCGTAGAAATTATCCGGCAAAGAACAGCACGCTTACAGGATCGCTTGAACATAAATTTGACAGTAATAATAAAATAATAGTATCGTCTGATTATACGCAGCATTATATCAATCAGAATCAGGATATTGCTGCGCAGTTCTCGCTGCCAGATACCGCACCGCATGGCTTTCAGGATATTGGCAGTAACGATACCCGCAGGATAACGCTGTTTTCCGTTCAAGGAGATTATAACGGAAAAGCAGGAGAAACGACACTTGAAGCCGGGATGCGTTATGGTAATGTAAGCGCAAAGAACATCTTTGATTATGAAAATGCCATTAACGGTATACCATCAACAGTTTTAGATCTTTCAAACAGATTTTTGTATGACGAGGACATACTGGCCGGCTACATAGGAGCAGAACGCGAATTTGGAAAATGGGATTTTAAGGCAGGGCTTCGTGGGGAGCATACCAAACTGGAAGGAAATTCAGTTACAACGCAGGAAGTGAACAGGCAGGATTATTTTAAGCTTTTTCCATCGGCGTATGCTATGTACAAGGTTTCAGATAATCACCAGATAGGACTGTCGTATGGTAAGCGTATTGTAAGGCCGCAATACAGCGCACTCAATCCTTTCAGGTCCTACAACACGCCCTATTCATATTCTACAGGAGACCCAAGGTTACAGCCTGCAATTACACATAACTTTAGCCTCCAGTATACGCTAAAGCAAAAATATAATTTTGACCTTTTTTACCGCTACGAAAAAGATCCTGCATCTGAAGTGATCTATCAGGACTATGCAACAAGTACAGTTATAGCGAAATATACCAACATAAGGCGAAATGTGTCGTTGGGCCTCGAATTTAACACCAATATTCAGTTTTTTGAGTGGTGGGAGGCCGGCACTATGAGTACTATAGGCTATCAGGAAAATACATTTCAGGGAGCAGACGGCGGCATGCAGGTTATAAACCAATGGACTGTTTATGCAAGTGCCAACAGCCGTTTTACCTTAAATAAGAATAAGGACCTGCTGGCAGAATTTGATTTCTTCTATATGTCGCCCGCAGTGCAGGGTGCTTATAAACTGACGGATATATCCAGCCTGTCCATGTCGGTTAAAAAGGTATTCTTGAATAAAAATGCAGAGGCAGGTGTTTTACTGTCTGATATCTATAGGGGAGAAAGGCAAACCGTTACCACCCGTTACGGTAACCAGTACAGCACCTACAATAATTATGGCGATTCGCAGAGTTTCAGGGTGTTTTTCAGGTACCGTTTCGGTAACCAGAAACTGGGTGAAGGGAAGACCCGTGATACCACAGATGAGCAAAAACGTTTATAAACAATATCGTTTGCGTTAGTTGCCTGTACAGCCAATATCGGTATGTGCAGGCTTTTTTGTTAATTATAGTTGGTATATTTGCACTCAAATAAGTTCTTTACTTAATTTCTTTCAAACGGGAATGGTTTTCGGCGAAAGCCAAAATTAAAGAGGGAATCGTGTGCAAATCACGAACTGTCGCGCAACTGTAAGTGCCACACCACAGTTTTTACCAATTTTATGTTCACTGTACAGGGGTATGGGAAGGACGGTAAAAACGGCACAAGTCAGGAGACCTGCCATTACTTACTTGACAATGCTTTCGCGGTTTGAAGCAATTGGTTTCTATTTTGGCCGGGATACCTGCGCCTTACAGCAATCGTTACTTCTTAAGGCATTGTGAAATGAGCAAAAGGGCTTTTAACTGATGTATTAATTCTTTAAAAGCAAAATTATGTTCACAAACAGTTTGGGCTACCCCGAAAACGGTAAATGGCAGGAACCGGAAATTACTGCAAATAAAAAAACAAACAGGCTGCGGCTCAAGGTGTACCCCGAAAGAAACCTGAAGAGTTCAGTTTAAAACTGGCGCTGCGGTTAAAAAATAATTATTTGGGCACGATTATGGCACAAATAATTTTAGTTGATAATATAAGACAATATATGAGTTCCAAAATAAATGCAGCTATTACTGCAGTTGGGGGTTACGTACCGGATACGATACTTGATAATGCTACCCTTGAAAGAATGGTAGACACATCTGATGAATGGATTACTTCACGCACAGGCATAAAAGAACGAAGAATTTTAGGGGATGGTAAGGCAACGTCTGACATGGCGGCTTATGCCATACAAAACCTTCTTGAAAACACGGGGATTAACCCGGATGAGATAGAAGTTGTGATACTCGCAACCTCTACACCCGATCATAATCTGGCACCTACAGCGCCTCTTGCTGCCAGTAAGGCAGGATTAAAAAACGCCTGGGGCTTTGACTTTAATGCAGCTTGCAGCGGATTTCTTTATGCGCTGTCTGTAGCCGCATCATTTATAGAGAGCGGCAGGCATAAAAAGGTATTGCTTGTAGGGGCAGATAAAATGAGTGCCATAGTGAATTATGAAGATCGTAATACCTGCGTGCTTTTTGGCGATGGGGCGGGAGTAGTGCTTCTTGAACCTTCTACAGATAATGCTGCTGTTCTTGATACAGTATATAAATCAGATGGTAATGGGGTTCAGTTCCTTTCTGTTCCTGCAGGAGGATCTGCCGAGGGTACATCTATAGAAACTATAAACGGTAAGAGGCACTCTGTTATACAGGATGGGCGTACGGTGTTTAAAAATGCCATTAATGGCATGACAAGCACCAGTAAAGAACTTCTTGCAAAACTAAACCTTACTACAAACGATATTGATTGGGTAGTGCCGCATCAGGCCAACTTAAGGATCATAGATTCTGTAGGAGAGAACCTTGGCGTGGCAAAAGAGAAGGTAAAAGTAAACATCCAGCGCTACGGAAACACCACTGCGGCCACACTGCCACTTTGTTTGTGGGACTTCAATAACGATTTTAAACCGGGAGACAAACTATTGCTAACAGCGTTTGGAGCCGGTTTTACCTGGGGCAGTACCTGCATAGTGTGGGGAGAGCTCAGAAACAAAAAATAAAAACATGACATTAGAACAAAAGATTGACGCGGCAGAAACGCATATTTTTAAAGCAGTGTTTCCTAACACGACAAACCACTACGATACCCTTTTTGGGGGAGCAGCAATGCACTTAATGGATGAGGTTGCCTTTATAACGGCAACACGTTTCAGCAGGCAGAGGGTGGTTACGGTAAGCAGCGACCGTATTGACTTTAAAAAACCTATACCTGCAGGTACTTTTGCAGAACTTATAGGCAAAGTAACCCATATAGGTAATACAAGTATGAAAGTGCATGTTGAGATATATGTTGAAGACATGTATTCTACAAACAGGGAAAAAGCCATTACAGGAGAATTTACTTTTGTTGCTATCAATGAAAATAAAGAACCGGTAGCCATCAACAAATAAATTACTAAAACATTGTGCAGACAAAGCGGCCATCTTTTTGAGATGGCCGCTTTTATTTTATAAGAACTTTTGTATTTGTGTAAGAAAATATTAACATATGGGGCGCTATATTTGTAACCGAAATCAAATGATGTTTTACGATTCCTTCGGCTCTTTATTGGGTAGAGCCGTTTGGTTTGAATAAAATTAAAGTTTGTGTAGTAGTGTCCATCACGGACGTTGGTAAATTGGTTTGATAGTAACTGGTAATTACTGTCATATAGAACCCCGCAACAGCGGGGTTTTATATTTTTAAGGCGATAATAAACCAATTAAATCGTTACTTTTAAGCAGGCCGTTATAGTGTGATATAACTTTGTAATCTGCCGACAGAAATACCCATTCAGGATAGGAGCTTTTTGTATCGGTTAATGCCGTAGCCAAGCCATTAATGCCGCCTGTACCATTTGGGATAAACGAATATTCTTTTCCGTTAAAAACTATCTTTTCTTGTGATTCTGCATTAAATTCTATGTAATAATAGCTGTTGGCTAACAGCTTTTGGAGGTCTTTGTCTTTTTCAACCTGCCTGTCCTGAAGTCGGCAAACCCCACACCAATTAGTATGCATTTTTATAATGACAGGACGTGGTTCTTTAGCCATCTTTTGCGGAAGTTCAGTAAACGATACAACATAATTTTTTTGGGCGTAGCCAAAGCAAACGGTTGTGAGCAGTATTGATGTGAAGAATAGTTTTTTCATGATGATCCACTTCTTGCGTTCACTAAATTAAAACAAATTATAGCGCATCCCTAAATATACACGTCGTCCCTGCATTGATGCATAATTATAACTGGTGTCAAATGTATACCCGTTAGGGTTGTTTACCGGGTCGTCTGCATTTTTATTAAACGGGTCAAACGGGCGCATAAGCGGATCTTTAGGTACAAAATCGAATACGTTTTTCATACCGCAGTAAATCTCCAGGCCGTAATCAAATTTTTTGGTAAACTGAATATTTGCAGTGCAAAACCACGGCGAATACTCAGGCCTGTAATCGTTAGGTAATATAGGCAGGCGCATCGGTCCGTACCAGTTACCGGTAGCATCTATGCTATAGTTATTGCGAAAGCTGTAGGTTGCCACAAAGTTACCTGACCATTTAGGGGCGTGCAGCTGCTGCGTCCTCTCATCGCCAAAACCTTTGTCCTCGATCTGGAAAACATCCATGTAGGATATCCCGGCAAGTACTTTTAACGGAAAAGTAAATGTTACATCGGTATTCAGAGAAACACCCTGTGATATAGCATGGCCTTTCAGATTGTCATAAATAATTTTGGTGGGGTCGGTGTCAAAATCTCCCACAATCTTATTGGTAAAATAGGAGTAGAACCCGGTAATGTCAAAATTTATAAAAGCAAAATCGGTAGGTACTTTAAGAACATAGTTAAGGTTACCGTTAAAGGAACGTTCCGGTTTAAGCGCTTCGGTAATTACCACATCACGTGCGCCGGTAAGCGCAGCATGGTCTTCGGTAAAAAGGTTTACCACCCTGAAACCAGTACCAAAACTTGCCCGTACAATATTATTCTGGTTGGGTGAAAACTTATAGGCCACCCTTGGCGAATGCACGCCGCTGTGATTTTTGTCGTAATCAAAACGGTAGCCTCCCAGTACTTTGTGTTTTTCATTAAGCGTCCATTCATCCTGGATGAATATACCAGGGAGCGGTGTTTTTTGAGGTTCGTTGGTAGTGCCATCGGCATTTGCGGTTGCAGGAGTATTGTCGTCATAATGGGTATAGCGCATTGCTGCCCCTAAAAGAAAGTTATGGTCATTGCCAAACTGTTTGTCCCAATATGCCTGTATAAAACCTACCTGCTGCGTAGCCATATAGGGAGTAGTGCCGTAATATGAATTTTGGTCATGCCAGTTGTAAGAGAACTGTGTGAATATCCTTTCAGTTGTAGGGAGTTGGTAAAGGCCTATTACTTCGGCACGTTTGGTATAAATGCTTTCGCCATAAATACTGTCGCTACCACGAAATTTTTTATCCCAGTTCATCTCGCCACCCCAGCGGTCTTCATACACATAACGCGCTGCAAGACTAAACAGTCTGTTTTCTTTACGGTCAAAATTCCATTTGTTGAATATGGAGATGCGATCCTGCTGGGTAACATCGGTAAAATTGTCACCATTTTTATCGGCGCGCACGCCATACTTAAAATAGTTTACCCCCAGTAGCGAAGTAGCCGATCCCGCTTTTATCTTCACAGCCCCGTCAAGGCTTATTTCGCCCCAGCTGGTCATAAAATAATCGGCACTCACAACAGGTGCTTTGGTCGGGGTTTTGGTAATTACATTGATGATTCCACCCATGGCTTCAGACCCATATAGCGACGATGCAGGACCTTTAACCACTTCTATACGCTCTACAAGGCTGTTAGGGATTCCGCTAAGGCCATAAACTGTAGACAGTGCACTTACTATAGGCATACCATCAATAAGTATAAGTGTGTAGGGGCCTTCCATCCCGTTAATGTGAATATCTCCAGTGTTGCACACGTTACAGTTTAACTGTGGCATAACACCGTTGATCATGCCTACAGCTTCGAATAAGCTGGCGGTAGGATTCTTTTTAAAGAGTTTAGGTGTAATTATTTCTACAGGTATCGGGCTTTCAGTACGGCTTATTTCCTTCATTGTTCCGGTAACCACTACTTCGTCCATAACCTGGCTTTCATCAATAAGCGCTATGTTACTAACTGTTTCCGGTTTGTTTACCGTAATTTTTTTACGCTCGGTCCTTAATCCCACAGAACTGAATATAATCTCGTAACTGCCATACGGCAGATTCTTAATTTCATAATTTCCGTCGTTATCGGCAGCAAGAGATGTTCCCACCGGCATTATGATTATACTCACTGCCGAAACGGGTTCATTGTTCTGCGTTATTTTTCCTTTAATGTTTCCGTTTTGGGAGAACAGTGGCAACGTGGCAAATAACAGTACTATCTTAAAGTAGTTTTTCATTATCTAAATCTATAATTAGTATTGCAAAATTATAAATTTAGTCTAATCTAAAAATTATTTTTAAGTTTATTTTAATTTATTATTCGAAAACTCTAATTTTAATTTGACGTTGGATTAAAAAATAACATTTAAGAACCGGTATGGCGGATTTTATCGAAATAAAAAAAACCTTCATAATGAAGGTTTTAAAATTCTTACACTTTTTATCAATCAGCAAGGATATTCTCCTCCCGGACCTATTTTATGTCCGGTGAGTTTTAAAGTATATGTCATATCGGGGTTTAAAGAGTAATCCCATATCATATACCAATGATTGCCGCCGGCATCTATGCCTACACCCACATAGTCGCCCGGCTCGTTGCCAATTGACCTTCTTTTGCAGATAACTTTTAGTTTTACAGGCTTCCCGTAGGTTGCTTTGTCGTTTATGTCATCACCTATAACGTCATAGATTTCTCCAACCTGTGGCTCAATTATGTTTTCAAAGTAAGTTTCTTCCTCTATTACTTCAACTGTCGAACCAACTACGGGTTCTTCCTTTGTTTTATACACCCTTCCGTTCGTTTGAACATCAGACGGATTTGATGCTGTACCCTCTTCATTCGAGCATGATGTCAGGATAACCGTCAACGTTAGTGACAGGAGTAAAATAATTTTTTTCATTTCCTTAAGTTTTAATAATTAGTTAATTGGTGTCGAAATGTATTAAAAAACAATACGTTGGTGTAAGCGCAAACAAAATTTTAACAATGTTGTTTTGATGCATAAATAGCTGTGTTTTTTAAAAATGCTTAAATTATACTGAACTGTATTTAAAAATTGATAATAATATGATGTAATGGCATTTTATCTCGACGAAGAACAAATGGATTGTTTATTTTTACGATTCATGAAAGCGATTTAAGGAGTGGGTTCAAAAGGTGACTTTATAACGGTAAAACCAAACGACGATGTAGTAGCCAGGTATGTTGACTACTATTATTTTCATGTATCCCATGATGCAGCCTTTCATAAAAACTTTTTCTTTTACCCTAATTACAAACACGCCATTACTATTTACAAAGGATCAGACGTGAGCCTTACAGATGATGGGTCTTTAGTACTGCCTTCAAAAGAAGACGCCATTTCGTGCTTTTACTCTATAAATACCGCGACGAATTTTAAGGTACAGCTTAATGGTATTTTTAATAAAATTGGGATTGTGTTTAATCCTCTTGGGCTAAATCATTTTATTGAAGCCGGACTTGGTGACTTCTTTGACAGGGCTGTAAATAAGTTTGAATGTTTTAGCGATCCTTTTATACAGGCACTTGAAAAAGTATATTCTGAAACGGATACTGAAAAAAAAGCATTGCTCCTGGATTTGTTTTTTAAAGGTACTTACACCGGGTTTGAAGAACCTACAGTTAAAAAAGCAGTGCAGGAAATACTTAACACCAATGGTTCTGTAAAGGTTGAGGAGCTTTCTGAAATGCTCAATGTAAACCGTAAAACGCTGCTGAGGTTATTTAAAAAACATTTATGCTGTAGTGTAGAGGAATACAAGAAGATGGTTATGTTTCGCAATGCCCTTAACTACTCGCTTCAGGCTGGGCAGGAGGCTACTCTTACCGATGTTGCTCTGTACAGCCTGTATTATGACCAGGCACATTATATAAAGCACTTTAAATCGGTCACACAGCAATCTCCAAAAACATTGCTCTCAAAGCTTACTAAACTGGGTACCCAGGAGACGTACTGGAATTTTGAAGATTAATATACCGATGTCCCAATTTTACAATTTTTAACAGGTAAAGATTTAGATATTTGTATCATCAACCTTTAAACTGTATAATTATGAAACTTACACGCAATCATTTTAAAGTATTTGTTTTATCGCTTACTATATGCCTGCTTATTGGATATTTTGCAGATGTTTTGTTTGATGTGAAACTGTACCAATTTTTAATATTTGGTTCTATGATAACACTTTTTATAAATCATAAGCATATCGCTACTGCTCCTAAAAAACAATAAGTATGGTAAAGCTATTATTAATCGTTGCAGCGTTCATAGATACAGTACTGCAATTTGTCCAGTCGTTATTGTAACAGATACTATTACTTACCTTTTCAGGGAATACCGATATTATTGCATAGAGGGAGAGGCTTTTGCTTTAACATTTTTTGTTAAAGTATCAGCCTCTTTTTTTATAGGGCGTTTTAATCTGCTAAATTTGCATGAAAAACGATTTCGTACTAAGAAGCTGATATATTAACTTCTTCATCTGATGGACGAATTCAATTGGTCATTTTTTACATTTAGGTAAGATAACTGGCATGCAATTCGCGTAGTTTTGTTTCAATCAATACCATTCTTAAATATATGAAGATTAAATACCTGGTTTATACCCTTTTAATTGCAGGTGTGGGGGCACTTGTATTCTACAGGATATCTGAAAATAAAAAGCAGAAAACGGAAGCCTCAGGCGGAGGAGGCAGTAAAGACGGTAAGAAACCGCCTATGGCTGTAAACGGTGTAGTGGTAACTCCACAGGAGTTTGCAAATACACTGTCTCTATCAGGTTCTATTGATGCAGATGAACAAATTGAGGTACGTACAGAGGTATCAGGCATTGCCGAAAAGATATTCTTTACCGAAGGTGCCAAAGTAAGTAAAGGGCAGGTATTGGTTAAGATAAATGATATTGAGCTCAGGGCTCAGGCCGGACAGGCCAAAACCAGGCAGACACTCGCTGCCGAAAATGAAAGGCGTGCTAAACTCCTCTTACAAAAAGAAGCCATAAGCCAGGAAGAATATGATATTGCCAGCGCTGACTTTAAAACGGCTCAGGCACAAACACAGCTTATAAATGCCCAGATTGCAAAGACGTCTATCAGGGCGCCGTTTGCAGGGACTATTGGGTTACGTAATATTTCGCCGGGAACTTATGTAACGCCCGAAACACTTATTACTACCCTTGTGAGCAGTAACAAGATTAAAATTACTTTCTCCATTCCTGAAAAATACGCTGCGCAAATGAAGGTTGATTCAAGAATTAGCTTTACAGTAGCAGGAAGCGGAGAAAAATTTGAAGCTAAAGTTTATGCGCTCGAACCTGCTGTTGAGGTAAGCACGCGTACACTTAGGGTTAGGGCAATGGCCGATAACGCTAAAGGCAAATTGCTGCCGGGTACTTTTGCTAATGTGATCCTGCCGCTGGATATGGTTAAGGATGCCTTTGTAATACCTACAGAGGCTATCGTGCCGGTACAGGATGGTAAGAAAGTGTTTGTTTCTAAAAACGGACAGGCACAGGAAATTATGGTAGAGACAGGAACCCGTACCGATAAGGATATTGTAGTGCTTTCGGGACTTAAAGCCGGCGATACTGTTCTTACAACAGGTGTACTTACGCTTAAGAAGGAAACTCCGGTTAAGGTATCGGTAACACAAAAGGCGAAGTAACATGAGTTTATCTACGCTATCCATAAAACGCCCCGTACTTACTATTGTAATGAATGTAACGATTATCCTTTTCGGGATCATCGGTTACACATTCTTAGGGGTGAGGGAATTTCCGTCTATTGACCCCGCACAGATATCGGTGCGTACCAGCTATGCCGGAGCCAATGCTGATATTATTGAGTCGCAGATTACCGAACCGCTTGAAAAAGCTATCAACTCCATAGATGGTATACGTAACATTACATCTTCAAGTAACCAGGGTTCTAGTAACATTACCATTGAATTTGAATTAGAAAAAAACCTTGAGGAAGCTGCAAACGACGTTCGCGATAAAGTATCGCAGGCGCAGCGAAGCCTTCCGCAGGATATAGATGCACCTCCGGTAGTATCTAAGGCCGATGCCGATTCTGAACCTATCATCACGATGACAGTGCAGAGTGCTACGCGCGATCCGCTGGAACTGAGTGATTATGCCGAAAATGTTATTGCCGAAAGGCTGCAAACCATTCCTGGAGTCAGCAGTGTACAGATATGGGGTCAGAAACGTTATGCCATGAGGTTGTGGATTGATCCGATAAAGCTAAACTCTTATGGTGTTACCGTAGGCGATGTGAGCACCGCCCTTAATAGCCAGAATGTTGAGCTGCCTACGGGTAAACTTACAGGAGCCAATACAGAGCTCACAATTAAGACCATGGGTAACCTCTCTACTGCCGATGAGTTTAACAACATCATTATAAAAAATGATGGTGAAAAGATTGTTCGCTTCAGCGATGTAGGCCGTGCAGAGCTTGGTCCCGAAAATGTGGAGACCAAAATGACGAATGATGGGCAGCAACTTGTAGGCCTTGCCATTATTCCGCAACCAGGTACAAACTATGTAGAGATTGCCGATGCTTTTTATGCACAATATGAACAGCTTAAAAAAGAACTTCCGGGCGATTTAGTAACTAAGATCGTAATTGATAATACGGTATTCATCAAGAAATCAGTATTAGAGGTTGCCGAAACTCTTGCTATATCCATTGTTTTGGTAACGCTAATTATTTATCTTTTCTTTAGGGACTGGGGTATAGCGCTGCGTCCGTTACTGGATATTCCTGTATCGCTTATTGCTACTTTCTTTATAATGTACATTTTTGGATTCTCTATAAATGTACTTACGTTGCTGGCTATTGTTCTTGCAACAGGGCTTGTGGTAGACGATGGTATCGTAGTAACCGAAAACATATTCAAAAAGGTAGAGGAGGGCATGACCCCTATAGAAGCAGCTATGAAAGGGGCAAACGAAATTTTCTTTGCCGTTATATCCATCTCCATAACACTGGCGGCAGTATTCCTTCCGGTAATTTTTCTTGAAGGATTTGTGGGCAGGCTCTTCCGGGAATTTGGAGTGGTAATTGCCGCCGCGGTATTAATCTCGGCATTCGTATCGCTTACCCTTACGCCAATGCTTAACGCTTACCTTATAAAGGGAGTACATAAAAAATCGAAGTTTTACGATTTTACAGAGCCGTATTTTGTAAAGATGAATTCAGGATATGCAGATGCGCTTAAAGGATTCATGAAAAAGAAATGGGTTAGCTTCCCGATACTTATCGTTTGTATTGGGCTTATCGCATTCTTTTACTCAACCATACAAAAAGAAACAGCACCGTATGATGACCGAAGCTTTATAGGGATGAACATTACTGCTCCCGAAGGCGCATCGTATGAATACATGGATCGTTTCATGCAGGAAATAGAACAGCTTATTAAAGATTCTATTCCTGAGAAAGAGGCGAGCCTTGTTATTACCTCACCGGGATTTGGATCGTCATCGGTAAACAGCGGGCGTGTAAGGATTGCTTTAAAGGGATCTGAAGACAGGGAGCGTTCACAAAAAGAAATCGCTGCCGATCTTACCAAATGGACCAAACGTTACAGTGAGGCGAGGACATCAGTGTCTGAACAGCCTACTATTGCGGTAAACAGGCGGGGTGGTTTTCCTATACAGTATATTATTCAGGCGCCTAACTTTGAGAAGCTGCGCGAAAAGATTCCGCAGTTTATGGACGAGGTGAGTAAAGATCCTACTTTCTCCATGACCGATGTGAATCTTAAGTTCAATAAGCCGGAGATCAATGTAACCATAGACCGTGAAAAGGCGGAAAGCCTTGGTGTGTCGCTTCTTGATGTGGCACAAACGCTTCAGTTATCTTTGAGTGGCCAGCGTTTCGGTTACTTTATGATGAATGGTAAGCAGTATCAGGTTATGGGACAGTTTGAACTAAAAGATCGTTCTAAACCGCTTGACCTTACGTCAACATTCGTTAAAAATAAAGATGGCCAGCTTATTCAGCTGGATAACCTTGTGTCGGTAGACGAGAAAAGCAGCCCCCCGCAGTTGTACCACAATAACAGGTATATGTCGGCAACGGTGTCTGCGGGACTTGCACCGGGCATGAGTATGAGTGATGGTATAGACGCCATGGAACGTGCCAAAACTAAAGTACTTGATGACAGCTTTACTACCGACCTGGGCGGTGAATCCAGGGATTATGTAGAGAGCAGCTCTAATACGTTGTTTGCCTTCGGGTTGGCATTACTGCTTATTTATCTTATCCTTGCCGGACAGTTTGAAAGCTTCATCGATCCATTTATTATTATCCTTACGGTACCTATGGCAGTTGCTGGAGCTTTATTCTCTCTATGGCTGTTCGGGCAAACGTGGAATATTTTCAGCCAGATCGGTACGATCATGCTTATCGGGCTTGTAACAAAGAACGGTATCCTTATCGTAGAATTTGCCAACCAGCTGCGCGAAGAAGGAAAAGATAAATATGAGGCTATAATGGAATCTGCCGAATCGCGCCTTCGCCCTATATTAATGACAAGTTTGGCTATCGCCCTTGGTGCATTGCCTATTGCCATGTCGTTAGGTGCCGCATCCACGAGCCGCATAGGTATGGGGGTTGTAATTGTAGGCGGTACCGTGTTTTCGCTTGTACTTACTCTTTTCATCATCCCGGCAATCTACTTTATGTGGTCCCGACCAAAGAAACACCGCCCTGAATTTGATAATCTTGAAGACTAAAGCCAGTATGCACATGAGGTTTTATTTATATATAGCAGCGCTATTTTTTACTGTAACAGGCTATTCGCAGGAACTGCTTACCCCGGAGGAAGCCATAGCGCAGGCACTCCAAAATAACTATGACATTAAACTGTCTAAGAACGACCTTAAGATTGATGAGGCTAATGTAAGCCTTGCCAATGCAGGCTTGCTTCCTAACGTTTCGGGAACGTTCTCACAGAATAATAATATACAGTACTCCAAACAGACAAGGACTGACGGTACGGTACAGGAACTGAATAACGCCCGTAATAACAGTATGGCCTATGGTGTGAGCCTGGGTTGGACTGTTTTTGACGGTTTCAGGATGTTTGCCCGTTATGACCAGCTTCAGGAATTGCAAAAGCAGGGGGAAACTGAATTGAAACTTATGGTGCTTACACGCGTGAGCGACGTGCTTACTACCTACTATGACCTGGTGCAGCAGCAACAGACCCTTACGGCATTAGATACTGCCATAGTAATATCTAAACAAAGGGTGACTACTGCAGATAACCGTTTTAAGATTGGTAAGGCTGCAAAGCTTGAAGTGCTAAATGCACAGGTGGATTTGAATACAGACCAGACCAATTACCTTCGCCAGAGGGAATTATATGAAAATACCCAGACCTTTTTAAACGAGCTTATGGCCCGTGAACTTACCACAAGATTTAAGGTTATAGACTCTGTAGGTATAGATGATAAACTTACACTTGGCGACCTTATGGACCTTGCATCAGGGCAAAATCCACAGATACAGTTGGCGCTTATAAATAAACGGGTTGCAGAGCTCAACCTCAAGCAGGTAAAAGGGGCGAGGTATCCACAAGTTGCTGTATCTACCGGTTATTTGTTTAACAATAGCGAATCAAGCCTTGGGTTTGCCAAAGAAAATAATAGCCGTGGTCTTAATTATGGTATAACGGCGTCAATAAATATTTTTAACGGCTCGCTGCAAAACCGCCGTGAAAAAGTGGCTAAATTCCAGATAGAGAGTTCTCAGGTATTGCTGGAACAGCAGACACAGTCTATAAAATCGCAGCTTATATCGGCATACCAGACATATCTCACCAATCTTGACCTTGTTCAGCTTGAAGCCCGCAACGAGGATATCGCCAAGCAAAACCTTGATATTACGCTGGAGAAATACCGCATAGGTACAATCACCCAGCTGGAGGTAAGAACGGCACAGCTTAATTATGTAAATGCCCGTACACGAAATAACTCGGCACAGTTTCAGGCTAAAATATCTGAAGTAACCCTTAAGGAATTAGCGGGTAATATTACGTTTTAGAATTTTATTTTATGAAAGAAACGTTAGAACTTAGAGTAGATTATGATTATGCTCATTTGCTTTTTAAACCCGATGAAGGAAAAGATTTAGGAACGTCAGTAAAAATAATTGAATTGTCACCAAACGACTCAAGGTACAATCAAATCCCAATTATTGCAGAACAAATTAAAATTAAATGTGATAGGAGCTTTTTCTTTGGATGGAATATTAAACGTAAATACGATAATAAAGAATTAGATACTGCTAAATTATTACACTTAAAAATTAATAATGTATTTGAACCATCTGGTGAAGAATGCGGAACAATATATGATGAATCGGAGGCTTGTGGGGTGTGTGGTGCTAATAGAAAGCAAATAAATACTTTAATACTGAAAAAGGGGAGTATACCGAAAAAAGATATTTCACTAACCATAGGAGGAGAAATCGTGGTTTCCCGAAATTTTAAGAATTCTGTAGAGCGATATGGATTGAAAGGTTTTTTATTTACACCAGTTAAATTCCGAAAAGAAATAATTACAGATTATTACCAACTTGTTTCATTTAGTGAATTAGAATTATCTCATTCTGTTGTTGTAGGTATCAATCCGTTTGATTTATCGATAAGTAGTGGTAGTGAAATTTATAAATGTCCCAAAGGACATACTTTAGGGTTAAATCTTTTATCGGAGCCAAGTGTATACAATAATAAATCAATTATCGATTTTGATTTTTTTTTAAGTAAACAAAAGATAGGTGTAAAAAGAGGTTTATTAAGACCTAAACCGCTTTATTTTTGTTCGCAAAATTTTAGAAAAATGGTTTTGGAGGAAAGGCTGAAGGGATTTGATTTTGAAGTTACTAATATTGAAACTATATAAAAAGAGGCAGCTAACAGCTGCCTCTTTTGTTGTCTATTTTCTAGAATACTAATGTCTGCATAGAGCGTGGAAGCGCTTCCACTTCTACAGCCTTACCGTTTATCCAAAGGAAGTAGTTTACTTTCTCTTCGCCTTTGTTCATTACGATAACGGCAATTTTACCATCGGTGTTAACAAAAGCAGTTGCATCAATAGCGCTGCGGCTTGTTGAACACGCAATCCTTTTCGCACCCGGACGCACAAACTTAGAGAAGTGGCCGATGTAATAGTACTCGTTAGTGAAAATCAGTTCGCCTTTTTTAGTGTCAGCGTGGATAGGAGCATAGCAGAAGTTGCCAACATGGTTAGGGCCTCCTTTTTCGTCAAGAAGGACGTTCCAGTCTGTCCATGCAGTAGTACCGCTGTTAAAGTCGTTTATAAGGTTGTTACCATATAATTCGCCCAGTTTCCAGTCGCCTACATTATCCAGTTTGAACTGCTCTTTACAGCCTTCGGTAAAGATAAGGTTAGTTTCAGGGAATGTTTCATGAACCAGTTTAAGGTTGTTGAACATCTGTGCACCGCCATTCCATGTTTCGTACCAGTGGTATCCTACACCCCAAAGGTATTTGGCTGCTTCAGGATCGTTAAGCAATGTTGCTGCCCTTTGGAAAAGCATATCGCGGTTATGATCCCATCCTATGATCTTTTTATCAGCATAACCCGCTTTGTGCATGGTTGGGCCTAGAAAATTCTTAAGGAAATCACGTTCTTCTTCGCCTGTATAAATACAAGATTCCCATGTTTGTGTAGCCATTGGCTCATTCTGGATAGAAATACCCCAAATTGGGATGCCTTCTTTCTCATAAGCTGCAATGAATTTAGTGTAATAGTTTGCCCAGCTTTGGTAAAATTCAGGCTTAAGTTTACCGCCTTTAAGCATGTTGTTGCTGTCTTTCATGAAAGCCGGAGGGCTCCATGGCGAAGCATACAATGTAAGTTTGCCGCCAGCTGCTGCAATCGCTTTTTTGATAAGCGGGATACGGAACTTTCTGTCGTGTTCTACGTTAAATGTTTTTAGGTCTTTATCGCCTTCTTTTATATACGTATAGCTGCCACTTGAAAAGTCACTGCTGTGGATGGTAGTCCTGGCAAGTGTATAGCCGATACCTTTGTTTACGTCATAATAGGCATCAAGAAACTGCTGCTGTTTGTCTTTAGGCAGTTTTGCAAATACTTCAGACGAAGCATCTGTAATAGCGCCACCAAAACCTACAACCGACTGGAATGTATGTGTAGGGTCTACAAATACTGAAGTCTGTGTTTCAAGAGGCTGTTTCATTTCGCTGAAGGCAACAGTGCCTGCAGCAGGCGAAATTCTTAGGTCGGTATCCTTCGCAGTGGTGTACACTGTCACTTTTTTGCCATCTGTTGTAAATGGCTTTTTAGCTTGGGCAAACGCAAGGCTTCCAGAAACCAAAAGGATTAATAACGGAATTTTTTTCATGAATAGATGTTTTGGCCCGAAGGCCATTTTTGGATGTTTATTTGGGTATTTTGGAAATTAGAAAGAAGTAAGCTTCTTAAGGCTTGCAATGGTTGCCACAGGATCTTCTGCCCTAAATACATAGTTACCTGCAACAAGAACATCGGCACCGGCTTCAACCAGTTGTACTGCATTTTTATCGCTTACGCCGCCATCTATCTCAATAAGGGTAGAAGCGCCGTTACGGGTAATGATCTCTTTAAGCTGTTTTACTTTATCGTATGTCCTTTCAATGAAAGACTGCCCGCCAAAACCAGGGTTAACACTCATAAGGCAAACCACATCTACATCTTTAATCACGTCTTCAAGAAGCGATACATTAGTATGCGGGTTTACAGCAATACCGGCTTTCATGCCTTCTGCCTTTATAGCCTGAAGTGTGCGGTGCAGGTGCGTGCAGGCCTCAATATGAACTGTAAGGTTTGTTGCGCCAAGCTGTGCAAAAGTTTTAATGTACTGGTCAGGATTAACGATCATAAGGTGAACATCTATCGTTTTTTTTGCGTGGCGTGTTATCGCTTCAAGTACCGGCATGCCAAAAGAGATGTTAGGTACAAAAACGCCATCCATAATATCAATGTGGAACCAATCGGCTTCACTGTTGTTTATCATTTCGATATCGCGTTGCAGGTTGGCAAAATCTGCCGAAAGCACAGATGGTGCAATTAGGGTATTTTTCATTGTGGAATTTGTATGTTTAGGCAAAGATAGGCTTATACGATAAACAGGCAAAATGCCAATGTCATAAAATTACACACTAAAAAATTGTAATATTATATTTTTCAGCGATTATGAAGATTTTTTTGCTACACCTAATATCTCTTCCTGTTCTTTTGTAAGGTGCCATTTTTCCTGTAAATCGATATTCAGGAGGATTACCTTAATTTTCATATCAGGATAATCTTCCTTCAGGCTTTTGTACCATTTAAACGCAGTTTCGTTTGCCTCATGTACATCTTTATCGGCAAAAATACCCCACGATATAACAACATAAGCATCATACTTAACTTGTGTTTCATTAGGTACGGCCATGCAATCGAAATTCTCTGCAAAAGTATTTAGATGTTCTTTTTTATTATCTACAGGAGCTGTGTTTATTTTGTCGGCATTTTTTATAACCTGTCCGCAGTTTGTTCCTCTAAAGTTATTATTAACCCTGTAACCATCGCGATTAAAAAAGTGGGCTTCAGGAACCTGAAGATAACCATTGTTAGAAAACAGCCCGTAAGCATAAGCACTGTTAAGTGTTGCGAGGTCTTCCTTTTTATAGTCTACATTATTCCTGTCAAGAAATGCCAGCATAGATGCGTCTGTTTCTTTGTTAAGCTCAAAGTTTATTTTTCGGGTAATGGTGCAGGATGCTAAGCTAAAAATGCAGGCAAGGAGTAGTAGTTTTTTCATTGGTAAGAAGCTATTTACACAAAAATAATAATTCTTACAGTAAAAAGTAAATAGGCAGCACAATTTAATAAAACACTATTGCGTTATAGTCGTAAGATTTTCCGTATTTAATTAATTTGAGACTTAGTAACGCGGAAGGTTTAGACTAAAAAAAACTCCGGTAATCAGCCGGAGTTCAATCATCAATCAAAAAACGAACAGTTATTGAACTGTTTGTAATCTTAAATATTTTTGGTTGTTACATACAAAATCAGACTGCCAAAATACAAATTTTATTTAAAATATGAAATTTAGGCAGTCTATTTTTATATATACGCAGATTAACCTAAGTAGGTTTTAAGTATTTTACTTCTTGACGTGTGTTTTAACCTCCTGATTGCCTTTTCTTTAATCTGGCGAACACGCTCACGCGTAAGGTCAAAAGTTTCTCCAATTTCTTCCAGTGTCATAGGGTGCTGATCGCCTAAACCGAAGTAAAGCCTAACAACATCTGCCTCACGTGGCGTTAAAGTTTCAAGAGCACGCTCAATTTCTGTACGAAGTGACTCATGGATAAGCTCACGGTCAGGGTTTGGAGACTCACCAGAACGAAGTACATCGTACAGGTTAGAATCTTCACCTTCTACAAGAGGTGCATCCATTGAAAGGTGACGGCCGGAGTTTTTCATGCTCTCCTTAACGTCGTTCACAGTCATGTCAAGTTCTTTAGCGATTTCTTCTGCCGAAGGGGCACGCTCGTTACTTTGCTCAAGCAAAGCATACATTTTGTTGATCTTGTTTATAGATCCAATTTTATTAAGTGGCAAACGCACTATACGCGACTGCTCTGCAAGCGCCTGAAGTATAGACTGGCGAATCCACCATACAGCGTAGGAAATGAATTTAAAACCACGTGTTTCGTCAAAACGCTGTGCAGCTTTAATAAGTCCTAAGTTTCCTTCGTTAATAAGATCGGGAAGGGTTAAACCCTGATTTTGATATTGTTTTGCTACCGAAACCACGAAACGCAAATTGGCTTTCGTCAATTTCTCTAATGCTCTCTGGTCTCCGGCTTTAATACGTTGTGCTAACTCTACCTCCTCATCTGCAGTGATCAAGTCCACTTTTCCAATCTCCTGAAGGTATTTGTCTAATGAAGCAGTTTCCCTGTTGGTTACCTGCTTGGTAATTTTAAGTTGTCTCATGTAAAGATCCTGAGTTTTTTATGTAATGTATTAGTTATACGTAACAAGCAGGTAAAAAGTTACACGGAGAGAGGAAAAAAATTAAATTTTAACTAAAATAGGCTGTTTCTTATTCTCTCTCTGCATTATCCGTTCTCTTATAAGCTTGTGCGCCAGCAGTAAAACGTATACAGTATAAATAAATTGTGGTTTGTTATTTTTTTAACGAGCCACAATTTTTTACATAAGAATCTTATTTTTTATTTAACCAAATATCAAAATTATATTGCAGCCCGAGCCGGATGGTAAAGGCGTAAGGCTTACTGTCTTTATAGGTGTTAAAATAGTAATTCAAGACAGGTTCGGCATTTAGTTGTAAAGTCGGGCTTAAATTGTAATGCAGTCCAAGTCCCAGAGTACCTGTAAAACTAGTTTTAGCAGCTTCATTCCATTTGCCTAGGTGCATTGCGCCTTTTTCATTATAGGCAATGACTTCGTTTTTAGTCATCAGCAGCATGGTTCCGCCACCAAATATATTGATGCCAAATTTCCTGTCGGACAGATCATAGCCAATTTCCAGCGGTATTTCGAGATAATTTAGGTCGCGGTCAATGTTTATAATAGCCTGATAGTTATCGCCAAGATTACTGATTATTTGTCCACTGTTTGTACCAAAAGGCTGTTTGTAGTCAATCCAGTCGAAGTCTGCAGTTGGGATAAGCCCCGGATTTACCGCATCGCCTCCCATAACATAGTTTAGTTTAATATTGCCGGCAGATTGTTTAAGTTTATAGACTGAAAGCCCTGTGCGTATACTTAACTTATGATTTATTCTATAGCCAAGAAGTACGCCAAAACGGGCTGTCGAATTTGTGTTGATATTAGATGTTGTAGAGTCGGTTACAATTTTCCTGTCCGGGAAATTAAAAAACGATGGGCCTCCATAAGCAAAAACAGAAAACCTTTTGACAATTACCGGCGCCAGACTGTCTTTTTTGTTTTCGTCTTTTTTCTCTTCTTTGACTTCTTTAAGTGATTCTGTTTTAAGGCTGTCTGCTACTACAGTAACGCTGTCAGTAACGCCGTCGTTAGCGATACCTTTTATTTGTCTATTTGGCGTAATTTCTGAAGCCGCACCTTGATTGTCTAGTGCAGCCTCTGTAGTTCCGGCAGTTGTGTTGCTGCTTTGGGAGCGGATATTAACCGGTCTTCCACTAACAATTTCCTGCTGTTCTTCTGCCAATTGTTTATTATATAAGGTGTTTTTAGTTGGATTACCCGATTTGGTATTCCTTTTACCTGACGCTACAAAGGTTTTCGTTTTTGATGCATATGATGTTGTTGGATGTTTTTTTGATTTGTTTCCTGTTTCTGGAGTTTTAGTATTCTCCGTCAAGGCTGAACGGTCCAGGTATTTTGTAATTTGGCCGCGACCTGTTTGATTGCCTGCATTATTTTTATTTCTGCTGTTTTTTGATGATGATGACTTAGCACCTGCTGCTTGCCCGTAGGTTTTGGTGCTTTTTTTGTTTTTTAATGAGTTGGAGTTTATACTATCCTTAGATGTGCCGGCTTTTGTAACAGTTGCGTTTATTTTGTGACGATTAGATGAGCTATTTGTCGAAGAGTTTATAATTTCTCTTTTGTTAACAGGCGGCCTTTCAATACCTGTAGCCACAGGGCTATAGGCAGGGTCGTCGTGTTTACGGTTGTCCTGATTTATTTCCGCAGCATTGTTGTCGTTGCTAAAATAGGTTACGATTAAAACCATACACACAGTTGCCAGCAGGCTGAATATCGAAAACCAGAACAAAGGAAATTTTCTTTTTTTCTTTGTATCCAGATCCTTGCTGATACTATCCCATAACGCATCGCCGGGCTGCCTGTCAAGGCTGTCCAGTTTTTCGCGAAATGCTTTTCCTATGTCTTTTTTAACTTCCATGGTTTTGGATTGTATCAACGTTTTTTGTCGCCCGTATCTTGTTTTGTAAAATTGCTTTTGCCCGGTGCAGGTTAGATTTTGATGTGCTTTCTGATATCGAGAGCATCGTCGCGATCTCCTTGTGCGGATAATCGTCCAGTTCATAAAGGCAGAATATTATCCGGTACTGGTCGGGCAATTGCTGAACGAATTCAAGTATAATATCTGCCGAGATAGTCATCTCCTCAGTCCCAACATCAGTATCGCCGGTAAAATTATCTTTTAGCGGAACGACCTGCAAAGTTTTCTTATAGCTGTTGATGGCCTTATTTATGGTTATCCGTTTTATCCAGCCTTCAAAAGTACCTGCGCCACGGTACTTATGTATGGCTGCAAAAATTTCTATAAACGAATTATGAAGATTGTCCTCGGCTTCGGCATCATTACGGCAATACTTAAGGCACAGGGAAAAGAGTACCCCTTTGTAAAGATGGTACAATTCTTCCTGTGCCTTACGGTTGTTGTTCCTGCAGCCTTTTATGATATCTTCAAGATTCAAATTCTGGGTTTAATTGGTTAAAGCTAAGTATTTTCCGTTTAATTACTAAATGCGTAACGTATGTGGCAGTACGGCTGTCCATTCATTGTAATGGTCTGGCGTTCAGGATAACCGTTGTATTCTGCTATTCCCCAAAATACGGTGTCTGAGTGATAATACGGATTGCTGCCTAAAGTAATGTCCTGTAAATGATAGTTGCCAAGTAACGCTGCGGCTTTAAGTGAATTAGTTCTAAGCACTTCGTTATTAATTTCGATTGTCGATTTTTCAAGGTTAGCAGGCATTGTGTTAGTGTAATAGGAGAATGCTCCTATTTGTTCTATGGCTCCCGTAGTACCCTGTGCCGTTAAGGTAACCGGTTTGGTGTTGCCGCTAAAAACAAGAGAAGTAGCTTCGGTAATTATGTCATTTGAAAGAACGGTGTGCGATGCAATGCAGCCGTCATTATTAAGTGTAAATGTTCCAACTTCAATAAAAACATCGGATGGGTCACGGTATTCTACTAAAATAGAATTATTATTATAGGTATAGTGGTATTCACCATCGGGACCAAAATGTGCTGTCAGCCTTCCTTGCTCATCATAATTTATGTATTCACTCGCTATAGTTACATCTTCGATATTTTTAGTGTCAATTGTGTAATTGCTGCCGGTTACAGTGTGGATGTTGCGGGAAATAAAATTACCGCTGTTATCATACGTACTGTCGGCAACGATTACATTGTCTTCATAATACTTAACATTTCGCGTCTCAAAATTTTCATAAGCCGGATAGTAAGTCGTCGTCTTGTTGAGATGTAATGTAAATCCACCCGGATTAGTGTCTTCTGTATCATTATCTGTACAGGCAGTTAAAGCAGTTAAGGCAATCATTGCCACAAATAAATGTCTTTTCATAATAATTACTTTTTAGATTTATTGTTTAGTAATTAAAAATGAAAAAGGTTGCGTGCGGGTTTGACTTATTTTAAGAAAAATGTATAATCTTCCTGGTGATTATATTTTTTGAGGCTTTACATTCATTTCTAAGCACCAGTCTTTTACTTCTAAAGGTTTCCATTGCTTATTGTTATAGATGCTGTCAATATAATTAAATTGTGCAGGGCTTAAGAAGATAATTCTTCCGTCATTACCACCGTTTATCAGGTAGATGCGGTCTTCTTTATTTTGCAGCTGCAGTTCGTTATTAAGTATATCTGCAAATGTTTGTACTGCTTCGCCCCAACCGCTGCCGGTAAAATTTTTAAAGATAGTGTACCTAGTACCATTAATGGATATGAAATGGTTTAGCCAATTGTTTTTTGTATCCCATTCTTCAACATGGCTGCTAACTTCTGTCTTTAAACCAATTTTATCAAACGTTGGCTTTAATGCAGCAAGCATTTCTTTAAAACCGCCTGCTTCAAATAAGGCCTCGCTGTCGCAGGCGTATAACCTGTAGTCTCTTGGTGTTCCGGTTTCATCATCCCAAATCGTGACCAATTCGTTTGAAGGGTCGTATAAATTTGCCATGTTTACCTTTAAACTATCAAAATCTTTTGGGCTGGCATATTTAAAATATCCGAGTTTTTCAAGATGTGCTACAAACTCTTTACCGCTTATTTTTGGCGCAGTGGAAATAGAGGCAGTTTCTTTCTCTGGAATGCTTTTACTGTTGCAGGCAGTAATAGCTAAGTATAACATTGCTGTTGCTGTAATAATAAGTTTTCCCCGCATCATATTAAACTTTACTTAAATATTTTACTTAATACCCCAAATACACCTCTTATAAACGTGGCACTGGTTACGGTCTTAATGATCTGTTTCTCTATAGTGCTTCCTGTTGAAGGCGTTTGCCCTGGAGCAGCCTTGGCAGCTTTTTCTTCAGCTTTTTGCTGCTGTTTCTGTGTCTGCTGCGCTTCAATGGCTTCTACTTTTTTGCAGAGTATTTCGTAAGCACTTTCGCGGTCTATCGCCTCACTGTATTTTTTTACCAGTCTGGATGATGCATTTAATGTAGATATTTCATCTGCCGTTAAAATATCCATTCGGCTCATAGGCGCACGGAGCATCGTGGCCGCCAGCGGGGTAGGGTTACCCTTTTCGCTAAGGGCAGTCACCAGGGCCTCCCCTGTACCCAGTTGGGTTATTATCTCATCAGTCTTATAGAATTCGGTAATAGGGTAGTTTTCGGCAGCAAGTTTAATGGCTTTCCGGTCGGTGGCTGTAAAGGCGCGCAGTGCATGCTGCACTTTTAAACCTAATTGGCTCAACACGCCATTAGGCACATCGGCTGGGTTTTGGGTTACAAAAAAGATGCCCACACCTTTAGAGCGTATAAGTTTTACGATGGTCTCAATCTGGTCCAAGAGCGCTTTACTTGCCTCGTCAAATATCAGGTGGGCTTCATCTATGAAGATAACAAGCTCCGGTTGGTCGGCATCGCCTTTTTCGGGCATGGTATTGTAAATTTCTGCCAGCAGCGAAAGCATAAATGTAGAAAACAGCTTCGGCTTGTCCTGAATATCGGTCAGCCTTATAATGTTTACATAACCGCGTCCCTGGTCGTCAATACGCATTAGGTCTTTAACGTCAAACGACAGTTCGCCGAAGAAAAGGTCGGCATCCTGCTGTTCCAGTTCTATGATCTTACGGAGTATCGCCCCGCTTGACGAGGTAGATATCATGCCATATTCTTTCTCAATTTCAGCCTTGCCTTCATCAGTAATATATTGCAGTACTTTTTTAATGTCTTTAAGGTCCAGCAGCGGCATATTGTTGTCGTCACAATATTTGAATATCACGTTAACCACACCGGTCTGTGTGTCGTTAAGACCAAGCACGCGTGAAAACAGCACAGGGCCAAACTCCGAAACCGTAGAACGCAGCCTTACACCCTGCTGTTTTGAGAGCGACATAAGCTCTGCCGGAAACGCCTTAGCTTCATAAGGCAAACCAATTTTTGCATGCCTTTCGGTAATGAAGGGCTGAACTTCAGATGCTTTTGCAATACCGCTCAAATCGCCTTTTATATCCATCATCAAAACGGGAACGCCATTTTCAGAAAGCTGTTCCGCCAATACCTGAAGGGTTTTTGTTTTACCTGTACCGGTAGCCCCTGCTATGAGGCCGTGGCGGTTCATGGTTTTTAGCGGAATCTTAATGTAAGCGCCCTCTACAGGTTCTCCATCAAGCATTGCGGTGCCAAGGGTTATAAACGATCCTTTAGGCTGGTAGCCATTTGTTATAGTTTCTAAAAAGCGGGTTGTATCTGCCATTTTTCGATTGAATTGATGATCCTAATTTCGTGATAAATTCTGTACAGGCAATAGTTAGGGACAGAATTTTTAAAAAAGCAGCTCCACTTCGTTTTCCATTTTCTGAAGGTAGAAATCTATCTTTTGGCTGCCGCGGTTAAAGAACAGTTTCCTGTCACGCTTACCCGACTGATTCAATGATTTAGAGTTCTTAGACTGGTGCCTGAAAAATTCGAGTGCATTGTTGCAGGTGGCGGCATCGTTTGTTATAAAATAACCCAGCATGGTGTAGGGAACAAACAATGAATGCTTTTGTGGTGCCGACAGCAATACATTATTATTGAGTATCAGCAGCTCGTTATAATAGAGGTTAAAACGCGAGCCCTCTTTGCAGCAGCGGTCTTCGGCAGATTGCAGTATACTTTTAATATCGTCGCACAAAAGCCTGGCATTTGCCAATGATAGCAATCCAGACTGAAAAAAATAGTACACCTGCTGCAGGCTGCTGTTTATGGTCGTGTCGTTCCACACTTCATGCACTTCCACATTTTCATAAACAGCCTTCAGCTTTTGACTATGCTCGAGTAATGAGTGATCTACTGTGAAACTCTCAAAAGTATCCTGGTTTTGCGAACCTGCCAGCAGGTTAAGCCAAACGTATAATTTGAATTTTGAAAGCAGCGTGCCGCCGATGGTGTAGAACAGGGGGATATCCTTTGCCGAATAATACATTTTAGCCTCAGGGTAATTCAGGAAGCTGCTTATATTTTGTGCCGAATGCCGAAAATAGGCTTCCATATCTGCCATGGTGCGTATCTCGGCTGTTTTTTCTACGATTACCTTGCTACTATCGGTAAAAAGAAAATCCATAGACAAGTTGTAATGCCTGCATAAGGTGATAGTCTCTTCAATAGAAAACTTGCTTTTTTGCGACACGCGTCTGTGGGCAGCATCATAGCTGATGTTTAGCACCGAAGCGATCTCTTCTATCATTGAAATCGACTTTTCCAGCCTTTGTCGTATGGCTTTAAGCAAAATATCCTGATTATCCATATTTGCGATTTTCACAAATATAAGTTTTTTATTAATTCATTACCGCAAGCGTAATTGTTGTATTCGCAATAGTTTTGATTTGAATTTAAAACCAAACTATATGAAAAATGTACCACTTTTATTAATTGGCTTTCGCTTTGCGCTGGCTCCTGCAATGATATTGCTTACTTATTTCTATCACGATTCTGTGAGGATGTTATTGGTTATTCTTTTGCTATTGGGTATACTGTCTGACGTATTTGATGGAATCATTGCCCGTAAAACAGGAACATCCTCTGAAAAACTCCGGAGGATGGACAGCCAGACCGATCTTGTCTTTTGGCTGAGTGCAGGATGGTGCGCCTGGCTGCTTAACCCCGAAATTGTTATCAATAATAAATATGCTATAGCCATGATCTTTATTATGGAAGGGCTTACGTATGTGTTCAGTATCCTCAAGTTTGGCAAGGAAACCTGTACCCAGGCCATCCTTTCTAAAGTATGGGGCATTACACTCTTTATGGCATTTGTGTCTATCATTGGTTTTGGGCAGGCGGGCTGGGCATTTGCTTTGGCAATAGCTTTTGCGCTTATCTCTCATATAGATGTATACCTGATCATCCTGTTTTTGCCGAAATGGACTCACGATGTACCCAGCTGCTATCATGCATGGCTTATCAGGCAGGGCAAAAGCTTTAAAAAGAACAGCCTTTTTAACGGATAGCAATATGGTAGTTATGTGCAGGCTTTGGCAGCATTCGGTATTTTATTTTGATGCCTGTTATTTTGGAGCAAGGGTGTTTTATTGGGTGAGCATTAAGGTATGATTATTTTTGGAGATGCTGCTTCTAATCTTTGTATGTCATTTCAAATTTAGTTTTTCCAGTGCAATATAATCCCGCCTTTATGAATAAATACGAAGAGCATTTTTGACAAAATTTTAAAGAACCAAAAGCGTAACATTATTTTGTAATATGCTGTTTTTTAGAGTTTTGAATGATCCTAATTTTACGCACAAAAATCGCGTTTTGAGAACCAAAAGCGTAACATTAGAGAATGCCGTAGAAAGCAAAAACCCTGCTACTTTTCGGCAGCAGGGTTTTCAAAATTAACCTTATCAGAGCTTGTTAAGACTCCTGTGGCGCATCGCCATTATTGTCGTCTTTCGGAGTTTCATCATTCCTGCGCTCTTCCCTTGGGGCACGATCGCGAGAATTTCTGTCATCTCTTGAGTTTCCACGGTTGTTATCTCTTCCACCGCCTCTGTTAAAATCACGTGGCCCACGGTCATCCCTTGGTCCGCGGTCTTCGCGCTGAGGAGCATTCTCATCCCTTGGAGGGCGAGGTAAAAGTGCTTTCCTTGAAACTTTTTCTTTTCTTGTTTTAGGGTCGATACCAATGTATTTCACATCAAATACGTCGCCCATATTAACTACATCAGTTACGTTTTCTGTACGTTCCCATGCAAGTTCAGATACGTGAAGCAATACTTCGTTACCCGGAGCATCAAGATATTCTACTACTGCACCAAAGTCAAGCATTTTTATAACTTTTACGCTATACGACTCACCAACCTGTGGTTTGAAGATGATAGAGTCGATTTTTTTAAGTACCATATCGATACCTTCTGGGCTTGTACCAAGGATTTCAACTTCTCCCTGCTCGTCAACCTCGTTGATAACGATAGTCGTGCCTGAAGCTTTTTGAAGTTCCTGGATAACTTTTCCACCAGGGCCGATAAGGGCTCCGATGAATGCACCCGGAATAGTAACTTTAATGATTTTAGGAGCGTGGCGTTTAACTTCAGCTCTTGGCGTATCAATAACTTCAACAAGTTTTCCAAGGATATGAAGACGGCCATCACGAGCCTGCTCAAGAGCTTTCTCCATGATCTCATATTTAAGTCCTTCGATCTTGATATCCATCTGACAAGCAGTAATACCATCGGCAGTACCTGTAACTTTAAAGTCCATATCACCTAAGTGATCTTCATCACCAAGGATATCAGAAAGTACAGCCCAACGGCCTGTAGCATCATCAGAAATAAGGCCCATTGCGATACCAGATACCGGTTTAGTCATCTGGATACCTGCATCCATAAGTGCAAGCGTACCTGCACATACAGTAGCCATAGAAGATGAACCGTTAGATTCAAGTACTTCAGATACAACACGTACAGTATATGGAACCTCTGCAGGAATCATATTCTTAAGCGCACGTTGTGCAAGGTTACCGTGGCCAACTTCCCTACGAGAGGTACCTCTTAGCGGTTTAGCTTCGCCTGTAGAGAACGGAGGGAAATTGTAGTGAAGGTAAAATCTTTCCTCACCCTGTTCTGTAGGGCGGTCAATGATATTAGCCTCACGGGATGTACCAAGTGTTACCGTAGCAAGTGCCTGAGTTTCACCTCTTGTAAATAATGCAGAACCGTGTGTTGATGGAAGGTAATCTACCTCACACCAGATAGGGCGTATTTCGTTAGTTTTCCTACCATCAAGGCGAAGGCCAAGATCAAGGATAACGTTACGAACTGCTTCTTTATTAACTTTAGAAAGGTATTTGCTCACAAGGTCACCGTTTTCAAGTAACTCTTCTTCGCTAAATAATGCTTTAACTTCTTCTTTTACAGCTGCAAATTTCTCAGAACGCTCATGCTTGGCAGAACCTTCTTTAGCAATGTTAAAGTATTTGTCGTAAGCAAGCTCTTTTACTTTTGCAAGTACAGCATCGTCGCTTTTTTCTTCTTCGTACGTTCTTACTTCTTTTTTGCCTACAGCAGCCTGAAGCCTTTCCTGAGCAGCGATCTGTACTTTAATTGCTTCGTGTGCAAATTTAATTGCCTCGATCATTTCAAGTTCAGAGATCTCTTTCATTTCACCTTCAACCATCGCAATAGAGTCCATAGATGCGCCTATCATCATATCGATGTCAGACTGTTCAAGCTGGGCTTTGCTAGGGTTAATAATGAACTGGCCGTCTATACGTGCAACACGTACTTCAGAGATAAGTGTAGCAAAAGGAATGTCAGACAATGCCAGCGCTGCAGATGCTGCAAGACCTGCAAGTGCATCCGGCATAACGTTTTCGTCGTGAGACATAAGCTGTATCATTACCTGCGTTTCTGCATGGTAATCTTTAGGGAATAGCGGGCGTAAAACACGGTCTACAAGACGCATTGTTAATACTTCGCCATCACTAGGCCTTGCTTCACGCTTAAAAAAGCCACCAGGAAAACGTCCTGCAGCAGCAAATTTTTCGCGATAATCAAGTGTTAATGGTAAAAAGTCAATACCAGGGCTTGCTGTACGTGCAGATACTACAGTAGCAAGTAACATGGCATCGCCCATTCTTACTACAACAGAGCCGTCAGCCTGTTTAGCAAGTTTTCCTGTTTCGATCGAGATGCTTCGTCCATCTCCAAGATCGATGATTTCTGTTGTTACGTTAGGAATCATAAATTAATTCGTTTGATTAAACAATGGGTTGTTTAGTGTGTTGTTGTCGTGTAGTTGTTTAGCACCCAATGAAAAACCAAAAACTTTTTCTACGTTATTGTATAAAACAAAAAGAGGCGCGCGGGCACCTCTTCTCATTTCGATTATTTTCTGATGTTTAGTTCTTTGATAATCTCACGGTATCTGTTAATCTCTTTCTTCTTAAGGTAATCAAGAAGACTTCTTCTTTTACCTACCAGCATTACAAGAGAACGCTCAGTGTTAAAATCATGACGATTTTTCTTAAGGTGCTCAGTAAGGTGGTTAATTCTGAATGTGAATAACGCGATTTGTCCCTCAGCTGAACCAGTGTTCGTAGCTGATTTTCCGTGTTTTGCGAAGATTTCCGCTTTAACTTCTTTAGTTAAGTACATGCTAATATTATTTTAAATGATTATTATGTATGTCAGGGATATCCTGACGGGTGCAAAGGTAAACAATATTTTTTTACCTGCAACTTTTTGTTAGAGGCTTAGTTACTTAGGAATCTAGTGTCTTAGATTTAAGAGCCTAAGGGGCTTCTTAAAACAATTTTGCCACTTCCTCATTTACAAATTCGAGGAAACGCTCGTCCCTTTCGGTAAAGGCATCAAGCACTTCAGAATCTATGTCGATCTGACCTATGTTCTCGCCATTTACAAACAGTGGAACAACGATTTCTGATTTTACAGTAAGGCTGCACGCAATGTAATTGTCCTGTGCGGTAACATCAGGCACTACAAAATTCTGGTTAGAAACGGCAACCTGGCCGCAAATACCTTTTCCAAAAGGTATAACGGTATGGTCTGTAGGTTCGCCTACATAAGGGCCTAACACAAGTTCTTCCTTTTCGCCATTGCGAAAATAAAAGCCTACCCAGTCATAATAATCTATATTGTCGCTAAGTAGGTGGCAAAGCTGTAATAACTTTTCTTCTCTCAATAAAGAGTCGTGATTAAGTACATCTATAACTTTTGGCTGTAATTCTTCAAATGTCATGTCTCAAATAATTTTATGCAAAATTACTACAAAGCAGGTTTACTTATGTTTTTATTGGCTTAAAGTTATAAAATTCCCACATTTTGTTTTTTTACTCTGTTGATAGTTTACAGGTTGCAATAAAAAGTATACATTTGCCTTACTATGAAGTTCAATAAGCACATAAGCATACTGTTAACCTTCCTTATATTGGCATCCAATATGGGGTTTGCGCTTAATGTGCATTATTGCCATAATGAGATATCTTCGGTTTCATTAGCTTATAAACAAGATGCCCCGTGCGCCGCTGTTAAAGTAAAAAAAGAAACTAAAGGATGCTGCGCTGCTAAAGAAAGCGGTAAAAAATGTTGTAAAGACCATTTTGTTAAGCTTAAGAGTGACAAAGGCGATAATGTAATCGTTAAATCGCTTCAGCTTGACCTTAGTGCATTTTATACTGTTGAAGGATGGAAACCATCTCCGGCGTATGCCGATGCTGTTTTTTCTGCAAAAGAAACTCCTTCATTTTACTGCGAAGCTCATGCGCCGCCTCTCTTCAAACTCTATTGCCAGTATATTTTCTACGCCTGAGTTATGCATTCTTAATAGTTATTCCGTAACGGAATGATTTCATTATTAATGATATAACTTTTTTTATGCGCAAAATATTTTTATTGCTGCTGCTGTGCGTTTCATTCGCGCAGGCGCAGGAAACAATAAGCGGTAAAGTGCTCGATGAGCAGAACCTGCCGCTCCCGGGTGCCGGTGTAAACTGGCTCAATACCACGATAGCTGCATCTACGCTTCAGGATGGTACTTTCACAATACCATACTCAGCCGAAAACACAAAGCTTGTTATAAGCTACCTCGGATATGTGTCAGATACGCTTACCGTAACTTCACCGTCTGCTGTAATAAATCATAAGATGAAGCCTGCAAAAAGCAGTGAGCTTAATGAGGTAGTGGTGGAAAAAGAACGAAAAAGCCTTGAGCGCAGCCAGGTTAAAGCGGCAAACGTTTCTACAATGGGTAGTAAAGAGCTGCTTAAGGCTGCCTGCTGTAATATTGCTGAAAGCTTTGAAACCAACCCTTCTATAGATGTCAGCTTTTCCGATGCCCTTACAGGCAGCCGCCAGATAAAGATGCTGGGACTTACCAGTCCGTACCTTATGATAACCGAAGAGAATATCCCCGCTGTGCGCGGAGCATCTCAGGCTTTTGGATTATCATTTGTGCCGGGAACATGGGTAGAGAGCATCCAGATTACGAAAGGCGCAGGCCCTGTGGTTAACGGTTACGAAAGCATTTCTGGCCAGATTAACTACGAGCTGCTTAAACCTGTAAACGATATCCCTTTCTTCTTAAATGCCTACGGATCTACCGACAGCCGCTTTGAACTGAATACCCATTTCAATAAGAAGTTGTCTGACAAGTGGAGCAGCAGCCTGTTCCTGCATGGTAATACAAGGGTAAGCAAGAACGACATGAACAATGACGGTTTTCTTGACAATCCGTTAGGGAAACAGATAAACGTCATGAACCGCTGGCAATATACCGATGCCGAAAAAGGCTGGGTTAGCTTTATCAACTTCCGTTATATGCGTGATGAGAAGCAAACAGGTGAAATTGATTTTGATCCTGACACAGATAAATTCACAAACCATCACTGGGGGTCTGAGATCAATACCGATAAGCTGGATATATCTACAAAATTAGGCTATGTTTTTCCGGATATGCCATACCAGAGCATAGGTTTGCAAACTGCGTTTAACTGGCATAAGCAGGATTCTTATTTTGGATTCAGTACTTATGAGATCAATCAAAAAAGCTTTTATTCTAACCTGATATTCAATTCTATTATAACTAATACGCTTAACAAGTTCGCTACAGGTATTAATGTTACCTATGACAATTATGGCGAATATGTAAACGCATTGGATTATAGCAGGATAGATAATTCTGTAGGTGCGTTTTTTGAATATACCTATGATAATACAAATGATTTTAGCATAGTGCTGGGTGGTCGTTTTGATGTACATAACCGCCTGGGTGCTTTTGTAACCCCAAGGCTGCACCTGCGCTACAACCCGTGGGAAAAAGGCACGTTCAGACTTTCTGCCGGAAGAGGTAAGAGGGCTGCTAACATTTTTGCCGAGAACCAGTCGCTGTTCGGCAGCTCAAGGGCGCTTAACGTTATTAACGGTGGGGGCAAGGTGTATGGGCTTAATCCTGAAATTGCCTGGAACTATGGCGTGAGCTTTATCCAGAATTTTACAGTATTTGGTAAAAATACCGAGTTTGTGGTAGATTTCTACAGGACCGATTTTCAAAACCAGGCGGTTGTAGACCTGTTTGCATCGCCGCAGCAGGCTCTTTTTTATAACCTTGACGGGAAATCGTATGCAAACAGCCTTCAGGTTGAACTAAACTATGAGATTACGCATCATTTCAATATTCGTACTGCTTATAAATACTATGATATAAAAACGCAGTACACTACGGGTATGCAGGAAAGGCCGCTGCAGGCGAAGCATCGTTTCTTTACCAATCTGGCCTATGAAACGCATATTGTTGAAGGAGGAAGACAGTGGAAGTTTGACTTTACCTATAATCTTATGGGCAAACAACGTCTGCCTTATACAGGGAGCAATCCGGCAGTGGAACAGATGGGCAATTATTCGCCATCTTTCTCGTTAATGAATGCACAGATTACCAGAACGTTCTCAAGTGTGTTTGAAGCCTATGCAGGTGCCGAAAACCTGGGTAATTACCAACAGAAAAAAGCCATATTGGGCGCAAACGACCCCTTTGGCCAGTATTTTGATAGTTCTATTATATATGCCCCGGTTTTTGGGCAGATGTATTATGCAGGCATCCGATTTAAAATAAAATAATAACCTCACCCCAACCCTCTACGCGAGAGGGAGAAGACTAAATTAAAAAATAAGCGAAATGAAAAAATTAATGTTAGTACTGCTTGTAACCCTTTTAGGAATGTCGGTTCAGGCGCAGGATAAAAATGAAGTGAAAAAGAACAAGAACGCCAAGTATGAAATTTCTGTAAATGGAAATTGCGGTATCTGCAAAAAGAGGATAGAAACAGCGGCGTATAGTGTTAAGGGGGTAAAGTCGGCACAATGGCACCAGGACCACCATGATATGCACCTTATTCTTGATGAGAACAAATGCAGCATTGATGATGTTCACAAAGCAGTAGCAAAAGCGGGTCATGATACCGATAAGGTAAAGGCAGAAGATGATGTTTATGACAAGCTTCACGGCTGCTGCCAGTATGAAAGGCTCTAAAATGTAATAGTATCCCGAAAAGAAATTTTCGGGATTTTTTTTGAAAAATTTTATGCTTTGGAATGAAGTTTGTAAACTAAAAATCACATAACTTTGGTAAACCAAAAAAGAAATATGAAGTCAATCAGGAACATGATACAGGGTAATAAGGGTTTTACAGCCTTCTTATTCCTATTTGTATTTCTGAATGCAGGCTTTATAAAAGGTATTACCAGCAGCGTTTCGGCTAAATCTCAAAAAACCGAAACTGGCCGTCATGCATCTGCCTCTAAATTTGATCTTGTCTCGGCAGACGAAGACGATTCTGATTCAGGCTTTTTTGACCAGTTAAAAAAGGATATCGATTCAGACGATTCTGATTTTATCCTGTTTGCTAATTTTACCTCAAAACCATTTACTCAATTTCAGCGCAAGCATCAATTTGCCGATGAAAACCTGCGTCCTGAAATGTACAGGGAGTCACTTTATGACCTGTACTGTAACTGGAAATTTCATCTTGCCTAGTACAGGTATTATAATTTCCTGTATCGCCTAATTTCGTTACGAGATAATCTAAGACTTTCTGCTGCTGCATTAGCCGCCTGTGGCCATGCATTTAGCTTACTTTGTGCCTTTTGTTTTATGCCTGTTGATCTGGTTAGATAAACTGCAAGAGCAGGTGTGGAAATCATTTAGTAAATGCGCCGCAGATAATTATAATACCTTTTATAAATATAAAAATTGTGTTAATTGCCCGGAATACCGGTAAAAGCATCCTGCCTGTTTGCATAGCCGGTATTCCTTTTTTACAACATTATCGTGAGCCTCGCGACAAGAGGTTAGGTGCTGTGATGACGCGCAGCGCCGTGTGTTTTTCAATTAGATTTAGATTTGGTTATGTAAAAGCCCCGGGACATATTTGTACCGGGGCTTTGCTATTTATTATAATGTATATAATTATTGTATTGTCCTGACTTCAGATATAAGTTTGCCATCAGCGCTAAAGCCTTCTATCAGCACCTTTAAAGGTTTGTCGTACATGTTGGGCAGAGTAAGGTCAAATTCGCCTTTATCGTTAGTCATTATCGTAGGCTCCCAGTTTATGATACCAAAGTTTTCAAAACCCTTATCGGTAACTGAATTATAGGTCACGTTCTCAAATGGCATCATTTTTTCAAAACCATTTTTCACCATTATCTGTGGCGTTTTTCCTTTGCCATTTGGCCTTGCACCTTTTCTAAGATAGATTTTTATCATACCCATGTAATTTCTTACTGAAGGAACTATTTTTTGCGAATTCATATAGATTTCGTCTACTTCATCTAAATATATGTTCGTCAGCCAGGTTAAATCACCAATAAGCTGCACGTCGTCAATATAAATAATAGGTCCCGCCTGAGCTCCATTGATAGAATTTATTGTTCGGGACTGTATTTTTAAACCGTCTTTGGTGTCTACCCAAAAGTTTCCATATGTGCGTATGAAATTTACCAGGCTAAACGATGCATTATTATCCTTATCACCTATTTTATAACCATGAAGGTCACCATTCCCTGATGTATTTGCATACTTAAGGGAAGCTGTTTTGGCTTCCATTTTTACCTCATTAAGCTCAACGGCTTCACCGTAAATATTTGCCTTGGCCGGGTCTTCAGTCGTATTGGCAGCATAAAATTTTGGCGCAGGCTTATAAGGTTTATTGAATTTTTTATTTGAATTTAAAGTTTGTGGTACTGCTGACAGTTCTTTTGGGTCTGCACCTCTTTTTATTACGGTTAAGCTCACGTAAGAGGAATCCGGAATTACAAGATTGTCAAAGTAAAACTCACCTTTTTCATTAATATCTGTTATCTCGTCAATGCCTGTGATAGAGAATAGCCTTACTTTAGAAGTCTTTGCATTCTGCATTCCAGTAGCTCCTTTTAAAGCAATTCCCATATCAAAGCTATAAGTGTTTTTAGGCACATTGCCTATAATGTTTCTCCAGGTATACTTGCTTTTCTGCCCTGTAAGCAGTAGGTCAAGCTCATACATCTTAGCTTTAGTAATAGTAGAGAAATAGTGCCTTCCTGAAATTTTCTTTTGGTTTTCAAGATAGGGTAGCAGCATTAACGAACCATAGATATCATTAGTGTCATCAAAGCTAATGGTGTTCTCCGGAAGCACAGAGATACTAAGGTTCATGTTAGGGTAGTTTACTTTTCCCTTTAACTGTATTTTGTCATCTTTCTGTCCTGTCCTGCTAAGATTTGCGGCTAAGTTTTCTTTAGGGTATTTAAAGAACATTCGTTCTGCCAGCTGATTAAGATCGCTGTCCAGTATTCGTATTGTATTTGTACCATCGGCAATATCAGAGTTTGGTATAACAATAGTTTGCTCTGTTGTTTTACTGTCTATGTCAAGTTCCAGAACTGTAGCCTTATTGTCCTGGTGTATCAGCATATAAATTGGCCTGGCGCCAAAAGAATCCAGCGTAGCTTTATTAGACCGTACTTTTATAATCGTTTTGTCGGCAAATGCATAGCTGTTAACTTCTAATGCTACGCCTTTAAACTCCGGATTAGGTAGTGGTTTTTCGTGTTTATGGTCATTTACGGCCACGACAACTTTACAGCCCTGTGATATGCCGGGTGGAACTAAAAACTTTCCGTAACCCATTTTGTTTATTGGAATTTTCTGTATCAATTTTCCTGACTGGTCTTGTAATTCTGCCGACTCTACGTTAACAGGCTCCTGATTCAGGTCAGAAACTTGTATACTTAAATTGTTAGTAATTCCATTTACCATGGTTCCTCCCTCAGGAGCGAGTTTTATGTTTATTTTAGAAAGGTCTGCGTGTGCCAAAACATTGCCCGCACCTGTCTCAGTATTTATTATCCCCACTTCATAAACGGCTGATTCATCTTCGGTAAAGTTGTTCATCCAGTTGGTGTAAAACTGGATATAGTATCTTCCGGATTTAAATTTGCTGCCTAATTTGAAACTCCCGGAAAAACTCCCTATGTTTCCATATAGTAACTTTGTTTCCAGGATCTTACCGTCAGAATCAATCAGGGAGGCATATACATTTACAGTTGTAAAAAAAGGCACATTTTTTTTCCGGTGAAAAACATAACCTTTAAACCAGATGTTTTCATTAGACATGAAAAGGCTTTTGTCAAAATGGACATGGATATTTTCCCTTTCGAGCGAAAAGTAGTCGGTTACAGATTTAAGGATCTCTTCGTTTCGCCCCTGTTGGGCATAGGTAATAAAGGATAGTAACAGCGCACTGGCAGTCAAAAGGCAAAGAAAAATTTTCTTCATGGGTGAGATAATTGATTGGTAAAATTTTTCTTTCAAATTTTATGCCATAAAGTTACGGTTTTCTGTATATGTATTTTTTAAACAGGATAGATTCTGTAACAAATAAAAAAGGAGCACTTGACAAAGTGCTCCTTTAAGAGTTTTTGATATGGTGATGATTACATCATTCCCGGCATACCACCGCCCATTGGCATTCCGCCTCCGGCGTTGTCTTCTTTAATATCTATAAGGGCGCATTCTGTAGTAAGGATCATTCCGGCAACAGATGCGGCATTTTCAAGTGCTACACGCGTTACTTTTTTAGGATCAATGATACCTGCTGCAAGCATGTCAACATATTCGTCAGTTTTCGCATTATAACCAAAATCTCCTGTACCTTCAGCAACTTTAGCAACAACTACAGATCCTTCAAGGCCTGCGTTCTCAACAATAGTTCTTAGCGGAGCTTCAACAGCGCGTGAAACGATCTGTATACCTGTAGCTTCATCAGCATTTTCAGCATTGATTGAAGATAGTACAGCTTTCGCTCTAAGCAGAGCAACACCACCACCTGCAACGATACCTTCTTCAACAGCTGCTCTTGTAGCGTGAAGTGCGTCATCTACACGGTCTTTTTTCTCTTTCATCTCAACTTCAGATGCAGCGCCTACATAAAGTACAGCTACACCACCTGCAAGTTTTGCAAGCCTTTCCTGAAGTTTTTCCCTGTCATAATCAGATGTTGTAGTTTCCATCTGCGCTTTGATCTGGTTAACACGGTTTTTAATGTTATCCTGATCACCTGCTCCGTTAACGAGTGTAGTGTTATCTTTATCGATAGTTACTTTTTCACAAGTTCCAAGCATATCAAGTGTAGCGTTTTCAAGAGTGTAGCCTCTTTCTTCTGCAATTACGGTACCGCCTGTAAGGATTGCGATATCTTCAAGAAGCGCTTTTCTTCTGTCGCCAAAACCTGGGGCTTTAACGGCAGCAATTTTAAGCGCACCTCTTAGTTTATTAACTACAAGCGTAGCAAGCGCTTCTCCGTCTACATCTTCTGCAATGATAAGTAATGGCCTTCCAGACTGGGCAACTGGCTCAAGTACAGGAAGAAGGTCTTTCATTGAAGATACTTTTTTGTCGTATAGCAAAATGTATGGCCTGTCTAATTCAGCCTCCATTTTCTCAGAGTTAGTTACAAAGTAAGCTGATAAGTAACCCCTGTCAAACTGCATACCTTCTACAACATCAACATACGTATCTGTTCCTTTAGCTTCTTCAACAGTAATAACACCTTCTTTACCTACTTTACCAAAGGCAGTCGCTATAAGCTCACCGATAGTTTCGTCATTGTTAGCAGAGATAGAAGCAACCTGTTTGATTTTCTCAGTAGCGCTTCCTACTTCTTTTGATTGTTTTGCAAGATCGGCAACAATAGCTTCAACAGCTTTATCTATACCGCGCTTAAGGTCCATTGGGTTTGCGCCAGCAGCAACGTTTTTAAGGCCTTCTTTTACGATAGCCTGAGCAAGTACAGTAGCAGTTGTAGTACCGTCACCTGCAAGGTCATTTGTTTTAGAAGCAACTTCTTTAACCATCTGGGCACCCATGTTTTCAAGAGTGTCAGAAAGTTCAATTTCTTTAGCTACAGATACACCATCTTTAGTTACTGTTGGTCCGCCAAATGCTTTACTTATAATTACGTTACGTCCTTTAGGACCTAAGGTTACTTTTACAGCGTTTGCTAACGCATCTACACCGCGTTTCAGGCCGTCGCGTGCTTCTATATCAAATTTTATTTCTTTTGCCATTGTGAATTTTCGTTATATGTTGTTTAAATAATTAACCTCAATTAGATGATTGCAAAAATCTCTTCCTCTTTCATGATAAGGTAATCCTTGCCTTCAAATTTCAGTTCAGTACCTGCATATTTGCCATAAAGTACAGTGTCACCTACCTTTACTGTCATGTCATGGTCCTTAGTGCCATTGCCTACAGCTACTACAATACCTTTTTGAGGTTTCTCTTTAGCAGTGTCAGGAATAAAGATGCCTGATGCAGTTTGGGTTTCTGCTGCTACCGGCTCTATAAGTACACGGTCTGAAAGTGGTTTAATGTTTAAAGCCATATTAGTGTTATATTTTATTATTGTTATTAAAAATTGTCCGGTTTCAGTTTTTCAGAAATTGTGCCATTCATACGATGTCTGACAAAGTTTCAGTGTAAAAAAAATGCCGGCTTAAAAATGCCGGCATCTATGCTATCGTCATGTACGAAATAATTACTGTTGTGGTTGTGCCGCAGGAGCCGGTGTTGTTGCCGGAGCTGCTACAGGCTGTGCTGTTCCATTTACAGGAGCAGCCGGTGTTTGTGCTGCCGGAGCCGGAGCTGCAGGTACAGCAGACTCGTCAATAAAAGAGTTGCTGTCTCCCATTGCAGAGAAACTAAGGCTTGATAATAATATAAGGGCAACTAATATTGTAGCAAGTGTCCATGTACTCTTGTCTAAGAAATCAGTTGTTTTTTGAACGCCGCCCATCATCTGCGAACCTCCAATAGATGAAGAAAGACCTCCGCCTTTAGGGTTTTGAACCATAATTACCACTACAAGCAAAAAGCTTACTATTGTTATAAGTACCAGAAAAATTGAAAAGTTAAGCATCGTTCTTTAAATTGTTATTTTGTTGAATAATCTTTATATCTGAAATACGGTCTGCAAAGAAAACACTTTTTTCCGGATATTTCAAAATTAAAATTTCATATGCCTGTATGGCTTTGCTGTATTTTTTCTGTTCAAGGTAAACACGGGCAAGCGTTTCGGTCATTAGCATTGAGTTATCCTGTGTGCTTTTCTCAATGTTTGCGGGGCTTGGCGTGTTATTTCTTACAGGCGCTATCTTTGGGTTGGCCTCAATAAAACGGTCGATAATTTCCATTTTTTTGCTGAGAATATCCTCTTTTTCTACTTCATTTTCTGTTATTTCAGGCTCTTTTTTCTTTTCTTCATCCCTGTTTATAGGTGTAAGTTTAGAAAGCTGGAGCCATTCTGCAAATGAGTGTGTTTCGCTGCTGTTAAACTCCAGAGGCTTGCCTATGCTCAATTTTTCTTCGGTAGCTTCAATCGCCGGGGTGTCAGGTTCAGGCTGCGGTTTTTCAACAACAATTGGTTCTGTCCCGGCCTGTTCAGTATCCTGTGTTGCTTTTATTGAGTTTTTTATAGATTCTGCAAGTCTTTCAGATAACGCATTTTCTGTAGCAGTTCTTATGGCTTCCGTATCTTCCACAACTTGTATAGAACGCTTTAATGATTCTTCCAGTTTGTTTACAGGTTCTTCAACCGGTATTTCTTTAATTTCTTCCGCTTGGCTTTCTGCGATAACTTCACTGTCGTTTACATCGATAGACTGTAACGCGATTTCCTGCTGGGCAAACACCTCTTTTTCTATGGTCTGGAATTGTTCAGATGTAATAAAATCAAAAAGCAAAGCACGGTCTGTAGTATAGGCAGCCGTCTTTTTAAGTTCGGTATTATATCTGAAACTATCCTGATTATACAGCCCCTTTAAATAAACAGCGCGCGCGCTCTGCAGGAACGGAAATTCCGAAAGGATGTTTTCCAGTTCGGCCGTCTGCTTCTCATTTAAAGAGTAAGGCTTATTGAGCAGGTATGTAAAGTCTTTTGTGTTCAAATTAGTTGTCGGTTTATGGTTGTCAGTTTTTGGTTGTTAGTTGATGGCTGCAATAGGGCAGCCATCAACTAACAACCATCAGCAAAACACTACCATTTAGCCAGCGATTCGTTAAATATGTCCTGGGTTATCCTCTCAAAAATGTCATCCAGGGCAGTCGTAAGCACAGATCCGGTAGGAGAAGAAGTTCCTGCAAAATCATAATAAAAGCTGAAAGGTTTCTCAAAATCGTCTTCTTCTTTGTTCTTATTCGTAAACCTTACATTGATAGTAATGCTAAGCCTGTTTTGTGCTGCTCTCTGGTCGGCAGTGGCGGTCATTGGCGATATGCGATATTGTGTTATCTCGCCATCGTATACTAAGTCACCACCAGAATTGGTAATGCTCAGGTTAGTTTGGTTTTGTATCAGGTTTTGAAGCCTCTGAGTAAACTGGCGTTCTATTCCTGGTTCAACCACGTCGGCTTTATTCTGAAAATAGATTACCTGAAACGTTTTGGCGTCAATTTTTCCAGATCCTGTAAAATTGTAGCTTACATTGCATCCGCTTAAAGTTAGTAGGAGGCAAAAGCCTATAATGAATTTTAAATGTCTCATATATAGTTAACTTAAAGCTATAAATCGTATTGTTTAATTTTTCGGTATAATGTTCGTTCAGATATGCCAAGTTCGTCGGCAGCTGCCTTACGTTTTCCTTTGTTGCGTTCCAGGGCTTTTTTAATAAGCTCGATCTCTATTTCGTCAAGGCGAAGAGTCTCTTCTTCTTCAACGGTTTCTGCAAAAAGATAATGGCCATCGTCATCATCTTCCTCTTCCTCGATAACCGGAGGTTCAGGACGGGTAGCTTTTTGCGGCGTGAATACCTCTGTACGAGGCAGGTCTTCAAAATCTTCGATAGAAGAGCCGTTCTGGCCGTAAATTTTTTGTATCAGGCCTTTGTTAGATTCCTGGACTTTAGAAGTATTACCATTCTGCATCAGTTCCATGGTAAGTTTCTTCAGGTCGTTAAGGTCGCTTTTCATGTCAAATAACACCTTATATAATATCTCCCTTTCATTGGTAAAATCACTTTCAGGCTTTTTGTCCTTAATAACAGCCGGAAGGTTACTGCCTTCTTCAGGAAGATAGGAGCGGAGTGATGCCAATGTAATATTCCTGTTGGCTTCAAGAACGCTTATCTGCTCAGCAACATTGCGTAGCTGGCGTATATTTCCTCCCCAGCGGAATTTTTGCAGCAGCACAACAGCGTCATCATCCAGCTTAATAGGAGGCATTTTATATTTATGTGCAAAATCTGATGAAAATTTCCTGAAGAGTAAGTGAATGTCGTCTTTTCTGTCGCGCAATGGCGGAAGTGAAATTTCTACGGTACTTAATCTGTAATACAGGTCTTCCCTGAATTTGCCTTTTTCAATGGCGTCAAACATATTTACGTTTGTAGCGGCTACAATACGCACGTTAGTCTTTTGCACCTGAGACGACCCTACCTTTATAAATTCGCCGTTCTCAAGTACCCGTAACAGCCTAACCTGCGTGGTAAGAGGCAGTTCGCCTACTTCGTCAAGAAAGATAGTACCGCCGTCGGCTACTTCAAAATAGCCTTCACGGGTGGCAGTTGCACCTGTAAAAGCACCTTTTTCGTGTCCGAAAAGCTCACTGTCTATTGTTCCTTCAGGAATAGCACCACAGTTTACAGCAATATATTTACCATGCTTTCTGTGCGACAGGGCATGTATAATCTTAGGGATATTTTCTTTACCCACACCGCTTTCTCCGGTAACAAGCACCGAAATATCGGTAGGGGCAACCTGAATGGCTTTTTCTACAGCACGGTTAAGCTTAGGGTCATTCCCTATAATCTCGAACCGTTGTTTTATGGCTTGTACGCTTTCCATAGTTAATTAACTACTTTAATTTTGCTTTTTATCGAATTAAAAATTTCCTTCAACTCGCCTTCCTGCAGGGTGTCAAGTTGGGATCTGTCAATAATTGAAGCCTGCATTTTATTGAAATAGATAAGATGCCATTTTTTTGTGCTTTTTATTTTAACAAGATCTTCCCACTTACAGGCATTAAGAAAGTTTTCTCCTTCTGTTTTGAATTCAGTCTCGTTTATAGTAAAAACTAAATTAGTATAATATCTTGGATTTTTTTTGAAGCTTTTTTTTGAGCGATTCGCTAAATTGAAAAAAAGTGATACAACTACAATTATCATTGTTATCAATGGGATAAAACCCAGTTCATTCTCTGCTGGTTCTATTCCAGTCCAGTAAGCGGATGTCGCATTAAAGGTAAAAATGAAGAGTACTAATAAAAGATAATATTTTGTCCTGCCGGAATATAAAATATACATACTTACTTTAGTAAGTGTTTTCTCTGTAAGGCTTTGTTTTATGATTACTTCCTTAGTCATATGTTAGCTCATGATTTCACTATATCCAACCGCCTCGCCAATAAGCGTGGCAGATGTACATTCTGTAATCAGTACGTTTACAAAGTCACCCGGTTTGTAATCCCCTTTTGGGAAAACTACAACTGTATTTTGTGAGTTTCTTCCGCTCCAGTGTGCGTCAGAACGTCTAGATTCTTTTTCGATAAGTACTTCTACTGCCTGACCAATAAAACGCTGTGTGCGTTCCAATGCCATTTTTTGCTGAAGATTAATGATTTCAGTAAGCCTGCGGTTTTTTACATCATCAGGAATATCATCTTCCAGTTTACGTGCCGCAAGTGTTCCAGGCCTCTCGCTGTAGGCGAACATAAACCCGAAATCATATTTGCAGTGTTCCATCAGCGTAAGCGTATCCTGGTGGTCTTCCTCAGTTTCTGTAGGGAAACCGGCTATCATATCCTGCGAAAGAGAAATTTCAGGAATTATGCGGTAGATGTTATCTACTAGTTCCATATATTCTTCGCGGGTATGCTGGCGGTTCATTTCTTTTAACACTCGGGTACTTCCGCTTTGTACCGGTAAATGTATGTATTTACAAATGTTATGGTGTTTTGCCATAACCTCAATTACTTCAAGGTGCATATCCTGCGGGTTAGAGGTAGAGAACCTGAAACGCATTTTGGGATATGTTGCAGCGACCCTGTCTAATAGCTGAGCAAAATCTACGGCAGTAGCCTTTTGCATTTCAGATGCTTTTACATAATCTTTTTTCAATCCGCCGCCGTACCAAAGGTAACTGTCAACATTCTGGCCTAAAAGCGTGATCTCTTTAAAACCGCGACTATGCAGGTCGGCAATTTCTTCCATAATGCTTTCCGGCTCACGGCTGCGCTCACGTCCGCGGGTAAACGGTACTACGCAGAATGTACACATGTTGTCGCAACCACGGGTGATTGATACAAATGCGGTAACCCCGTTGCTGTTAAGGCGTACCGGAGAGATGTCTCCATAGGTTTCGTCTTTGGATAGGATAACGTTAATGGCATCGCGGCCTTCTTCAACCTCTTTTAAAAGGTTAGGCAGGTCTTTGTAGGCATCAGGGCCTATAACCATGTCTACTATTTTCTCTTCCTCCAGGAACTGGCTTTTAAGACGTTCGGCCATACAGCCCAAAACGCCCACCTTCATTCCCGGATTTATTTTTTTTACCGCGTTATATTTTTCAAGCCTTTTGCGTACGGTCTGCTCTGCCTTATCACGTATAGAGCAGGTGTTTACCAATACAAGATCGGCTTCCTCAATATTCTGGGTAGTGTTAAAACCTTCATTAGCAAGAATAGAAGCTACAATTTCGCTATCCGAAAAATTCATCTGGCAGCCATAACTCTCGATAAAGAGTTTTTTTGTATTTCCTTCTTTTTGTTCTAAAACAAGGCTTTGCCCTTGTTTGCTTTCTTCTATAATCTTTTCCATAATTCACTTCTGTAGTGCTTATTCAGGTGGCAAAGATAGTATTTAATTCAATATTATGACAAGATGACAGCTTTAGAAACAAAGTTTTCTGAATGTAATTTTAGATGTTTTACACCTTAATATATTGTGTGGATTTCATAAAAGTTGTTTTAAAAAAATGAGTAAAAAACCAATATTTAAAAAAATCATATACTTTTGCCACACAAAGAAAAGCAATATGGCAAAGAATTTAGTGATCGTTGAGTCGCCTGCAAAGGCAAAAACCATTGAAAAATTTCTGGGTGCGGGGTACCAGGTTGAGTCCAGTTATGGGCACATAGCCGACCTTCCGTCTAAAGAAATTGGGGTGGATGTAGAGAATGGCTTTAAGCCGAAATATGAGGTATCACCCGACAAAAAAGCATTGGTAAAGAAACTTAAGGATCTTTCTAAATCGGCCGATATGGTTTGGCTCGCGAGCGATGAAGACCGCGAGGGTGAGGCAATTGCGTGGCACCTGGCGGAAGAACTGAAACTTGATAAGTCGAAAACAAAACGTATTGTTTTTCATGAGATCACTAAGACTGCAATCCTTAAAGCGATTGATAACCCAAGGGATATCAATTACAATCTTGTTAACGCCCAGCAGGCACGTCGTGTATTAGACAGGCTTGTGGGGTACGAATTGTCTCCGGTACTTTGGAAAAAAGTAAAAAGCGGACTTTCAGCCGGACGTGTACAATCTGTTTCTGTTCGTTTAGTTGTAGAACGCGAACGCGAAATACAAAATTTTAAATCGGAAGCCTCATACAGCATCACTGCAGAGTTTGTAAACGAAGCAGGAAAATCGCTGAAAGCAAAACTTCCTAAAAACTTTGCTACAAAACAGGAAGCCCAGGATTTCTTAAATAAAAATATTGGTTCTATATATAAGGTGTCAGACCTTGAGACCAAACCGGCAAAAAAATCGCCTGCTGCACCATTTACGACGTCAACACTTCAGCAGGAAGCCGCAAGGAAATTATATTTCCCTGTAGGTGTTACGATGATGCTTGCGCAACGTTTGTATGAGGCCGGACTTATAACTTACATGAGGACTGATAGTGTTAACCTTTCGCAGGATGCAATGGCTGCTGCCGAGGCTGAGATCATCAGGTCATACGGTAAAGAATTTAGCAAGCCAAGAAATTTTGCAACCAAGAGCAAAGGTGCACAGGAGGCTCACGAGGCCATCCGTCCTACAGATATGTCGCGCCATGGTGTAAATATCGACCGTGACCAGGCTAGGTTGTATGATCTTATCTGGAAGAGAACGGTAGCATCTCAAATGAGTGATGCCCAGCTTGAGCGTACCAATGTGAAAATTGAAGCAAATAACCATAAAGAATTATTTACAGCTTCGGGCGAGGTGCTAATGTTTGAAGGTTTCCTTAAAGTGTACCTTGAAGGAAGTGATGACGAAGATGTAGAGCAAGAAGGTATGCTGCCTGCATTAAGGGTAAATGAAAAACTTACTAATAATTATATTACCGCTACAGAGCGTTTTTCAAGACCACCTGCACGATATACCGAGGCTGCTCTGGTTAAAAAGCTTGAGGAGCTTGGAATAGGCCGTCCGTCTACATATGCGCCAACAATTTCTACCATCATCAGTAGGAATTATGTTGAGAAAGGTAGTTTTGAAGGGCAGGAGAGAAGGTACAAACAGATGATTTTAAAAGCAGGTGCTGTATCAGAACAGGAACTGCATGAAAATGTAGGCTCTGATAAAGGTAAACTTGTGCCTACAGATATCGGGATCATCGTTAACGATTTCCTTGTTAACCATTTTGAAACGATCCTTGATTATAACTTTACCGCTAAGGTAGAGCAGGATTTTGATGAGATTGCTTCCGGCAACGAGGACTGGACAAAGATGATGGGCGATTTCTATGGCCATTTTCATCCGACAGTTCAGGATGTTGAGAAAAATGCTGAAAGAGAATCCGGTGAGCGTATTTTAGGTACAGATCCTAAAACAGGCAAACCGGTAAGTGTCCGTTTGGGTAAATTCGGCCCGATGGCACAAATAGGCGATGCCGATGATGAAAACAAACAATTTGCAAGTCTTCTTCAGGAGCAGAACATAGGAACGATAACATTAGGTGAAGTTCTCGGATTGTTCCTTCTGCCTAAAAACCTTGGAACTCATGACGGGGAAGAGGTAGAGGTTAATAATGGACGTTTTGGTCCATATGTACGTTTTGGGAAAGCATTTATATCGCTTCCAAAAGGCGAGGACCCGCTCGATGTTACACTTGAAAGGGCAAAAGAGCTGATTCAGGAAAAACAACAGGCAGATGCGCCTATTGGTACATATAAGAATGAACCTGTTCAAAAAGGGGTGGGCCGTTTTGGTCCGTTCATTAAATGGAATGGCATATTCATCAATGTAAGTAAAAAATATAATTTTGACAAGCTTACGCAATCAGACCTTAATGAGCTGATAGAGGACAAGCTTCAGAAAGATATCGATAAGGTTATCCATAACTGGGAAGACGAAGGGATCCGTGTGGAGAAAGCACGCTGGGGACGTTCGGTTATCCTTAAGGGAAAAACTAAGATCGAACTTAATAAAGACGTAGATGCATCTAAAATGACTCTGGATCAGGTTAAGGCTCTGATTGAAGAAAAAGCGCCGGCCAAAAAAACTGCCGCTAAGAAAACAACGGCTAAAAAGGCACCTGCTAAGAAAACTACAGCTAAAAAGAAATAATATAGATGGTATTTGATTTTTTACAGCCGATAGACGCCGGGTTGGCAGAGTTTATTGCCGGAGGGTCTGCACAGGCGCTCGGGCATAAAACCGATTTTCATACTGACGGGCATTTTCCTGATCTGGAAACTGCTGCAATCGCGGTTATAGGTGTTTTAGATAACAGAGGGTCTTTCGATAAAAAGGAGCACCATATTCATCTTAATTATATCCGAAAAGAGTTTTATAGCCTTTTTCCGGGTAACTGGGATAAAACAGTTGCAGATTTGGGTAATATACCAGCGGGAGAATCGCAGCAGGATACTTACTTTGCGCTTAAAAGCATTGTAGCAGAACTTGTTAAAGCAAGTGTGCTGCCAATTGTTATAGGTGGTTCTCAGGACTTATCGTATGCCCTTTACCGTGCTTATGATAAGCTGGAGCAGATGGTTAATTTTGTAGCCATCGACAGTAAGTTTGATTTTGGTAGCCAGGAGGATGAGCTTTCTGCTACGTCTTACCTTACAAGAATGATTTTAGACGAACCGAATAATCTGTTTAATTATAGTAACCTGGGTTACCAGACGTATTACAACTCCCAGGAAGAGATTGATCTTGTGGAAAAGTTGTATTTTGACGCTTTCAGGTTAGGAGAAGTGAGCGGAAATCCTGCAATTGCAGAACCTGTTTTTAGAGATGCAGATATTGTAAGTGTTGATATGACGGCAGTTAAGTCCAGTGATTCGGGAAATATTGTTAAATTTATACCAAATGGTTTTGATGGCAAAGAAATTTGTACATTAGCACGCTATGCCGGGATAAGTGACAAGGTAACTTCGCTGGGGATTTTTAACCACGATGATTCACGTCAGGAAGCGGCATTGATTGCACAGGTAATGTGGTACTTTATAGAGGGTGTGCATTATCGTTCTAACGAATATCCTTTTGGTAGTAAAGAGAATTATATTAAATATATTGTTCCCGCAGAAGATGAAGAACTCATCTTTTATAAAAGCGATAAAACGGACAGATGGTGGATTGAAGTGCCATATTCGTTAAACTTTAACAATAAACTAAAAAGGAATACGTTATTACCGTGTAATCATCAGGATTATTTAGCTGCGACAGATGGTGAGTACCCTGAAAGATTATGGAAAGCACAAAGAAAAAACATTATTTAACAGTTTTGTTAGAAAAATGACGTGTTTTGAGAGAAGTATTCAATAGTTTACTTTTTGTTTAGGTTTTTTTAGTAAAAAAATTGTTTTTTTGAAAATAAATAAATAGGTTTACGCCCTTAAAAATAGAATTACATTAATAACCCAATTTTATGAAGAAGTTCATTGCATTAACAGCAACTTTATCATTTTTAATCAGCTGTGGTTCCAGTGACCGAGGGGAACTGGTAGGAGTTAAAGGCAGAAAGTGGAGGCCTGAAAAACCTTATGGTATGGCTTTGATTCCGGGTGGTGCTTACATCATGGGTAAGTCTGACGACGACTTAGCTAATGTGCAGGATGCTCCTACAAAAACGGTAACTGTTCGTTCTTTTTACATGGACGAAACGGAAATTACCAATAGTGAGTACCGACAGTTTGTTCAGTGGGTTAAAGATTCTACAATCAGAACCAGGCTGGCTATCCTTGCAGATGAGCAGGGGCAGAAACCGGGTTCAGGAGGTATTGGAGAATTTGCGTTCAAAGATCAGGAAGCTACCGAAGATCAGTCTGCTTATGATAAATATATGTATGAGAATTACTATAGCATAGGTACAGATGATGATATCTACGCAGGTAGAAAGCTTAATCACAAGGCTAAGCTTATCACTGATCCGCAAAAATATCCGGATGAGTACTATGTAGAGGTTATGGATTCTATGTATCTGCCTGAGTCAGAATCATACAATGGTCAAAGAACTATTGATGTTTCTAAATTAGTATTCAGCTATTCATGGATGGATATCTCTGCTGCTGCTAAAGATAAGTCTACAAAAAACTCTAGGGCTAAGAGAAGTAAATACATGAAACATGAAAAAGTAGAGGTGTATCCTGATACTACAGTGTGGATTAAAGACTTTGCTTACTCATATAATGAGCCAATGCATAATGATTATTTCTGGCATGAGGCTTACGGAGAATATCCTGTTGTAGGTGTTACATGGCAAAAAGCTAAAGCTTTCTGTGCTTGGAGAACGCTTAACAAGAATACATACCAAAAAGCTAAAAGAAAACAGCAGATCAACTCTTTCCGTTTGCCAACTGAAGCTGAGTGGGAATTTGCTGCAAGAGGTGGTCTTCAATCGGCTACATTCCCTTGGGGTGGTCCTTATGCTAAAAATGACAGAGGTTGTTTCTTAGCTAACTTTAAGCCAAACAGAGGTGATTATGCTGCTGACGGTGCTCTTTATACTGTAGAGGCTAACTCTTTTGATCCTAACGATCATAACCTTTACAATATGGCCGGTAACGTTTCTGAATGGACAGATTCTTCTTATGATGCATCTTCTTACGAATATGTTTCTACGATGAACCCTAACGTTCCTGACCAGGCTAACAAACGTAAAGTTATACGTGGCGGATCTTGGAAAGACGTTGCTTACTTCCTACAGGTTAGTACAAGGGATTGGGAATATGCTGACTCTGCAAGAAGCTACATCGGATTCAGGACAGTACAGGATTTTATGGGAACTCAAAACACAGGGAATAACTAATCTATTATAGTAACCAACTCGAATTTTTGAATATTTAAAATTAATTAACTTAACTAAAAACTAAAAATTATTTTATTATGGCACTACCTAAAAGAGTTATGAACATGGCTTATGGTCTTGGAGCGGCAGTTGTAATCGTTGGAGCTCTATTCAAACTTATGCACTGGCCTGGAGCAAGTGCGATGCTTATCGTGGGTCTTGGCGCTGAGGCGTTCATCTTCGCAATCTCTGCTTTTGATGCACCGGACACAGAACTTGACTGGTCTTTAGTTTACCCTGAGCTTGCTGGTGGTGATGCTAAGAAAAAAGAGGTTAAAAAAGAAAACCCAACTGAAGCACAAGGTTTACTTTCTCAGAAACTTGACAACCTATTGAAAGAAGCTAAAATTGATGGCGCTCTTATGGAAAGCCTTGGAAGCAGCATCAAAAACTTTGAATCTGCTGCTAAAGGAATCGCTCCTACAGTTGACTCTATCGCTTCTCAGAAAAAATACAGTGAAGAAATGTCTACGGCTGCAGCACAAATGGAGTCTCTGAACAGCCTTTACAAAGTACAGTTAGAAAGCGCTTCTCGTAACGCTGAAGCTAACAAAGAAATCGCAGATAACGCGGCTAAACTTAAACAGGAAATGCAGAGCATGACTCAAAACATTGCTTCTCTAAACAATGTTTACGGTGGTATGCTTTCTGCAATGGGTAACAGAGCTTAATAATTAGTTACTATATAATTTTAACACTAAAACAAAAGAACTAATTAGAAATGGCAGGAGGAAAATTAACCCCTAGGCAAAAGATGATTAACCTGATGTATCTGGTTTTCATCGCAATGTTGGCCCTTAACATGTCAAAAGAAGTATTATCTGCTTTTGGCTTGATGAACGAACAATTTGAGTCTTCTAATGTAGAGGCTACAAAGAGTAACAAAGATCTTTATGATGCTTTAGCTCTTAAAGCAAGCGAAGCTTCTGCTCAATATGGAGCTGCTAAGAAGATTGCAGATAAAATAAAAACTGTTTCTGCGGACTTTAACGCTTACATCGAATCTCTTAAAGGAGATATTACTAAAGACATTGAAAGAGAAAATGGTAAATTACCATACGAAGCAATGGATAAAGGTGATAAAATCGATGAGCAGTGGTTTGAAGGAGATGGTTATTCTAAAAAAGGAAAAGAAATCGTAGCTGCTTTTGATAAATATAAAGCTGATATTAAAGCTGCTTTTGGAAATGAGGCGAACAAATACCGTGGTATTATTGCTGAAGTTGACAAGAAGTTTAGTACTGCTGATATCAAAGATGGTGAGGGTGTAACTAAAAAATATTTAGATTACCACTATAAAGGTTTCCCTTCAATTGCGTCTTTAACAAAACTTTCTGCTCTGCAGAATAATGTTAAGACTATTGAGGCAAATGTTTATAACATTGCTTTAGGTAAAGCTGCTCTTGATGCTACATCTATGAACAAATATAAAGCTATTGTTGTAACTGATAAATCGGCATTTTTTTCAGGTGAGGCTGTTACAGGTAGAGTTGTTCTTGGTCGTTATGATGATGCTACTGTTCCTACAAGGGTTTCAGTTTCAGGAGGTAGTGTTACTATGGAAAGTGGCCAGGCTAAATTTAAAGTTAATGCTGGTGGAGTAGGAGAGCAAAATATCAAAGGTGAATTCGTTTTCATGGAAAATGAAAAAGAAGTTAAAATTCCTATCGAAGGTAATTATGTTGTTGTTCCTAAGCCTAATGAAGCTACTATATCTGCAGATAAAATGAACTCTGTTTACCGTGGTGTTGAAAACCCAATGACTGTTTCGTTTGCAGGTGTTTCTGATAACAATGTGACAGCTTCTGCTACAGGTAACTTTAGAAAAGGTACAGGATCTGGAAAATATAACTGGAATGTTACTGGTGTTTCTGGTACTACAGCGGTAATCTCTGTTGTTGGTAAGCTTCCTGACGGTAGTTCAGTGACATCTAAGAAAACATTTAACGTACGTGGAATTCCTGCTCCGGTACCGGAACTAAGAGGTAAACGTAATTCGATGAAAGGTAACAAGAATGACCTTGCTTCGTCTACAGTTAATGTTGCGTTCCCTGACTTCGTGTTTGAAGTACAAACTAGTGTTTCTTCGTTTGAGGTATACGTGCCTGGAGCAGGAACGATGGTTTGCCAGGGTAACAGATTTAGCCCTCAGGCTTTAGCTGCTATAGCTAAGACATCAAGAGGTCAGGTGGTAGTAATCAGCTCAATCGAAACTAAAATCGTTGGAGCTAACGGATACTTACCTCCAAAATCAGGATCTTTCACTTGGGAGATACAATAATTTGATTTAAAAGAACGTTTTTCTTTTACAGTATAAAATTAAAATAATGAATAGCAGAAATTTTTTATTAGCGGCTTTGTTTTTTGCTGGTGTGACTACGTCTTTCGCACAGTCTAACCTGCTAAATGCTAAAACGCCGGATGAAATAGGTAAAAAAACCGCAGAGCAGGACTCATTAGATAATGATAAGCCTCTACCATACGGTTATGTGGGAGATAGGGATGTTTTGCTTGCCAGAAAAGTTTGGGAGGTAATCGATCTTGACCAGAGAATCAACTTTCCTATGTATTTTCCTACTGAGGATAATATAGGAGGCGATAGAAGGTCACTATTCAGTGTTTTAATTACTGCTATCAAAGATGGACAGTTAACTGAAGTATATGATGACTCTTACTTTAACCTGAAAAAGACAGGCGACGACATCCAACAGGTTTTCTTCTTCAAGGAACTTAACGACTATGGTCGTGAGATCATGAACCAGAACCCCGGGAAAACCGAAGCTGATCTTAAGGCAAAAGGTAAATTAACAGATGAGCATTATACAACATCTGAGCTGACCGGAGACGATGTTACCAAGTATAAAATTGTTGGTACATGGTACTTTGACAAGAGACAAGGTGAGATGAAATACAGGATTCTTGGAATTTGCCCAATGGCGGTTGATGCCCTTACTAAATTAAGGCAGGGGTCTGAAGCTGAGCCAATCGAGCTTTTCTGGGTTTTTTATCCTGGAGCCAGGGACGTGCTTCATAAAGCAAAAGCATTTAACGAGAGAAACTCTGCAATGCCTATTACTTTTGACCACTTACTTAACTCAAGACGTTTTACTGCTACAATTGTCAAAGAAGAAAACGTTTATGGAGACAGACTTATAGAGGATTATATGAGAGATAATTCACAAATGCAATTGCTTGAGGCAGAACGTATCAAAGATAAGATACGTAACTTTGAGCAGGATATGTGGAACTACTAAGAACTATATCTTCAAAATATCAAAAACTCTTACCCTTGTGGTAAGAGTTTTTTTATTTTTACATCATGAAAGATTTCATCATAATTGGAGCCGGACTTGCAGGGATTAGTTTTGCTGAAACGGCTATTCTTAATGACAAGTCATTTGTAGTCATTAACGATAATTCGCAAAATTCATCGCGTGTCGCCGCGGGTCTTTATAATCCGGTTGTACTTAAAAGGTTTAGCCTGCCGCAGGATGCTGCGATACATCTTGACTATATGGTTCCTTTTTATAAGCGTATTGAAGAACGTCTTTCGGTAAAGTTTGATTTTCAGCTGCCCGTTTACAGGAAGTTTGCTTCTGTTGAAGAGCAGAATAATTGGTTCCAGGCCGCCGACAAACCTGCGCTTGAACCATTTCTTTTTCCGGAAATAATTCATTCAGAATATAATGGGCTGCCAGCGCCATTTGGCTATGGTAAAGTATTGCATACAGGATACGTAGACACGCAGGTTCTGTTAGATAGTTATCATAGTTATCTTAAAGGCTTAGAGCAGGATTGTTTTTTAGAAACTGCATTCAGCTACGACGAGCTTTTTGTACACGAAGACTACGTTTCATATAAAGGTATTGTGGCGCGCGATATAATATTTGCTGAAGGGTTTGGTATCCATGCAAATCCGTTTTTTAAATATTTGCCGCTGGACGGTACAAAAGGGGAGCTTTTGCTAATTAAGGCTCCGGGATTAAATTTAGATGTAGCGGTTAATGCCAGCATTTTTATTCTCCCGGTTAAGAAAGATATTTTCAAGGTAGGTGCTACTTACGAATGGTACGATAAAACTGCTGTTCCTACTGAGGCTGGAAAACAGGAGCTGGTTGAAAAACTTAATGAACTCATCAATTGTGACTATGAAATTCTTGAGCATTTAGCTGGCATTCGTCCAACGGTGAAGGATAGAAAACCTTTAATAGGTACCCATCCTTTACATAAGCGGGTACATTTGCTGAACGGTTTGGGCACGAGGGGTGTTATGCTCGGCCCTTCAATGGCGAAGGAATTATACGAATCAATCAGTTCTGGTGAACCGGTAAGGCGTGAGGTGGGCTTACAGCGCTTTAAGGCTTCTTAAGTTCTCTCCAGTTTTTATCATAGCTTACAAACAAATTTATCCAGATGTTCCGGGATATTCGCATGATGTAAGGCATTGGTATAACCAGTGATGCAATAATTACGATAAAAGCGGTTTTTAGGCTGGTCTTAAATACCGAAAATGAGATTATAAATGCTGCTATGCTAATGGCTACGCCAAGGCCGTAACTAACATACATAGCACCAAAATAAAAGGAAGGTTCAATTTTATAAAGCTGTCCGCAGTGGCTGCATCGTTCATGCATTTTATAGATTTTAGCCAGATTGAACGGGTTTTTATCTAAATACATACTTTCTTCATGGCATCGGGGACAGGTTCCTGTTAAAATGCTATATAGTTTGGATCCTTTTTTTAACATTTGCAAAAAATTTGGTACACACAAATTTACGATTTTAATAAGACATAAGAATAATGCTTAATATACATAATTTATCAGTTTCTTTCGGTGGGACATATTTGTTTGAGGAAGTTACTTTCAGGCTTGGTGCCGGAGACAGAGTGGGCCTTGTAGGCAAAAATGGTGCAGGAAAATCTACCATGCTAAAAATACTTTCTGGAGAACAGCAGTATGATTCAGGCGTCATTGCAACTGAGAAGGAAATTAAGCTTGGGTTTCTTAAACAGGATATTGATTTCATTAAAGGGCGCACGGTTTTGGAAGAAGCCTATCAGGCTTTTGAAGAAATAAAGAGGGCTGAAGCAAAAATCGACAAGATCAATCACCAATTGGTTACCCGTACCGATTATGAAAGCGAAGAGTATTCTCAGCTTATTGAAGATCTAAGTGATGTAACACATCATTATGAAATACTGGGTGGTTATAACTACGTGGGCGATACCGAAAAGATATTACTTGGGCTTGGTTTTAAACGTGAGGATTTTGATAAGGAAACAGATACTTTCTCCGGAGGATGGCGTATGCGTATCGAATTGGCTAAACTGCTGCTTCAGTACAATGATGTGCTATTGCTGGATGAGCCTACCAACCACCTCGATATTGAAAGTATAATTTGGCTTGAATCGTTCTTAAGGAACTACCCTGGTGTAGTTGTTATAGTATCTCACGATAAAATGTTCCTTGATAACGTAACTAACAGAACCATTGAAATATCTTTAGGGAAGGCGTATGACTTTAATAAACCATATTCGCAGTATCTGGAACTAAGGCAGGAACTTAGGGAAAAGCAGTTGGCTACCCAAAAGAACCAAGAGAAAAAGATTGAGCAGACCGAAAAGCTTATCGAAAAATTCAGGGCTAAGGCATCAAAGGCGTCGATGGCGCAATCGCTTATCAAAAAGCTTGATAAGGTAGAGCGTATTGAAGTTGATGAAGACGATAACTCTGTAATGAATATTTCGTTTCCGGTATCTGTTACGCCTGGACGTGTTGTAGTGGAAGCTGAAGATGTTACCAAGAAATATGGCGATAAAACCATTTTAAAGGATATTGACCTGCTAGTAGAGCGCGGAAGCAAGATTGCCTTCGTTGGACAAAACGGACAGGGGAAATCTACTTTTATCAAGGCGATTACGAAAGATATTGATTACGAAGGGACCATAAAATTGGGCCATAATGTACAGTTAGGCTATTTTGCACAGAATCAGGCAGAATACCTTGACGGCGAAATTACATTGCTTCAGACTATGGAGGATGCAGCTACTGATATTAACCGATCTAAAGTGCGTGATATGCTTGGATCTTTTCTTTTCAGGGGAGATGATGTTGAGAAGAAAGTAAAAGTACTTTCGGGTGGAGAACGTAACCGCCTTGCGCTTTGTAAGCTGTTGCTACAGCCTATAAATGTGCTTGTGATGGATGAACCTACAAATCACCTTGACATTAAGTCTAAGAATGTTTTAAAGGCTGCCCTGCAAAAATTTGAAGGCACGCTCCTTCTTGTGTCTCACGATAGGGATTTCCTTCAGGGTATGAGTAATATTGTTTACGAATTTAAAGACCAGAAAATAAGGGAATACCTTGGCGATATAAACTTTTACCTGGAGCAGCGCAATATGCAGAATATGCGTGAGGTAGAGAAAAAAGATGTAGTTGTAAAAGAAACTCCGAAAGAAAAAAAGCAGCTTTCCTATGAAGATCAGAAAAAAAGCAAATCGCTGCAAAACAGGCTTAGTAAAGTAGAGAGCCAGATAAAAGAGGTAGAGAAACAAATACAGCATGATGATAAACTGCTGGCCGGGAATTATGAAAAGTTAATGGCCGATGCGGCGTTCTTTACCGCTTATGAAAATAAGAAGAAAGAACTTGACAACCTTATGAAGGAATGGGAGAATGTTCAGGAAGAAATAGATAACGCATAAAAAATGCCCGCAATTGCGGGCATTTTTAGTATTAATTAGATTTGAATTCCATTTCTGTCTTTTTCTTGGAAATGGTAACATTATTTTTGGCCTCGCCATTTTTGTTTTTTACGCTGATTCCGTCGCTGCCTACGCTTACCGATGTTCCGTCTTGTTCTACCGGAGGCGGTGGCGGAGTTGCCGGAGGCGTCTGCGTCATGGGTTTAGGAGCAGGGGGCGGTGCAGGATCTTCTACCGGTGGCGGTGGAGGAGGTACTGGCTCTTCTTTCTTTTTGCAGGAAGCCATAAGCAGTATGGCTAAGCCTGACATTACAATTAGTTTCTTCATGTGTATAATGTTACCTGGTTTATGCTTAAAGGTACTTCATTTGCAGCGTATTGCCTCTTCAAATAACTAAAATTTAAGAAATTAGCCCTATGCGTTTTGAGTGTTCAATGGCGTCGCTGCTGTCTTTAAAGTAACAGGCTGCAACACCCATGGATTCCATGTTTTTAATGGCGGCCAATGCTTTTCCTTTTTTATGGTGCCCGGTTTGCCTTATATACACCGCCTTTACTGTCAGCGGAAATATCTTGCATACGTCTTCATACAAAAAGGGGTCATGCTGCGAATCGTCGCCGAGAAGCGTGTATTGCAAATGTGGATAAAACTCCAGTATATGCTTTATTTTGTCAAATTTGTGATCGTGGCTTCCACGCCCTGTAAAAAAGAAATCCATGAGGCTGGTCTTTATATCTTTTAAGAGAAGAACGGCTCTGGGAAGCTGGTGTTTTTCGGTAAACTTTACAATGAATTTATAGAGATTCCATTCGCTGCTGGACACATAAAAAAAGGCATTCATCTCATCTTTTTTATTGCGCCCTGCCGTGCTTAAAGCTTGGTAGTGCGGTACTACGTCTTCAAATATTTTTCGGTCATTTATATTTTTCCAAAGCAGGATATACAGTTTTTTAAAGGCATTACGCGTATGCGATACCAAAAAAGTATCGTCAATATCAGATATGAATCCAAGATTGCCTTCGTAGGGCCTTATGAATGTTCCTTTTTCGCGGATCTCTTCCCCTTCATGGAATGTGCTTACGTGGTAATCATTCCAGCCGTGGCCAAAGTTTTCTTTTTCCTTCAGCGGGATGCAAAACTTGAAATAACCGTCGTCAAGGGTTTTTGTGTGAATTTTTATTCCATTAAGTTCAAGGTATACAGCGGCGTTTGGGATGGTCTTTATCCTGAACATCCGTATAATGGATTTGGCATTTTTAAAACGTTTCTTTTCAAACTCATAACTGCTGACAGTATTTGGTTTAAAAACGTGTCCAAAAACGATCAGTTCTCCTTCATTGGCATATCCGCGATATAGTTTTAAGATGGGCTTCATGAAAATTTATAAATTTGATAAGAGTTTCGTAGTTCAATTTATCTAAATTTAATAAAAAAACTGAGATGACTCCCTTAAAGAAATGTTTATTGGTTGTTAATCCTATTTCCGGGGGTAATGATAAGGCCGAATTAGTAAGTGCTGTTGAAGCGTTTGCCAAAGAGCAGAATGTAGAGCTTATCGTTTTTGAAACTACCGGAGAGGATGACGAAGAAGTAATTAGCGAACTTTGTGAGAAGAATAAAGCAGAAAGAGTTCTGGTGGCCGGAGGTGACGGCACTATAAAAATGGTAGCTGAAGCCATTGGACACCACAACGTAATTATAGGTGTTTTGCCGGCAGGTTCTGCTAACGGGCTATCTGTGGATCTTGAGTTGTCAAACGATCTTCAGGAGAACCTTGTAATTGCCTTTGGCGATAAGTACATGGATATGGATATGGTGTGCATCAATGACAAAAAGAGCCTGCACTTAAGCGATATTGGTGTTAATGCCGAGCTTATACATAATTATGAAAATGGTACTATTCGCGGAAAGCTGGGCTACATGCTGCAGGCAATCAATACGCTGACTGATCTTGATACTCCTTTTAATGCGGTTATTGAGGCTAACGGAGATATAATTGAAACCGAAGCGCGAATGGTGGTTATCGCGAATACCCAGCGCTATGGTACCGGCGTGACTATTAATCCGATAGGTGTCATGGATGACGGCAAATTTGAGATCGTTATACTTAAAAGCCTTGATGTGTTTCTTATTGGTAAGATACTGGCAGGTAACATGCCTATAGACAGTGCCGAGCACATTGAGATAATTTCTACCGATAAAGCTGTTATCACAACAAATAAGCCGGTTTCTTTCCAGATTGATGGCGAATCATGCGGTATGGAGCAAAAGCTGATTGTAAACATACTGCACAGGCAGATGCGTGTTGCAATACCTTAATTATTTAAAGGGGCTGCGTGCTTTCCATTCAATTTTTGGGTCAAAATATGGGAATAGCCTTGCCATAAAAATATTCAGCAATGGATTTGTGTGTTTGATCATTCCATAAACTTCTTCGGCATGTGCGCCAACAGAACTTTTTATTTCCATTGCAGACCGGGCGAAAATGACGTGCTTGAACTTTTTCTTAATGGCATAGCTAACCATATCATACAGCATATTCAGATAGAGCATTTTTTCTTTTTGAATGGTGTCATCGTACCCTAAAAAATAAGTGTCCATATCGCATCCGTTGCGGATAAGCGTACTGAAGCCAATAAGCTTATCGTCGTAAAAATAACCGTAGAACAGAAAATCGTCCTTTAGACTTAGCTTGAAAATTTCAAAGTGATTTCTGGGCAGATGAAATGTGCTGAAGGATGCATTGGCTGCAACAGTCATATACAGCTCATGAATCCTTTCTCCCTGTTGTCTGATTTCGGCCTCAGAAAGTTTCCTTTTTTCAACACCTTCTGCTTTTTTGCGGGCACGGTTGTATTGGGTTCGGTACTTGGTATTAATGTCAGCCAGGTAGTCGTCAATAGAATCCCAGTTGTTTTGTATGTCAAAAATCATATTAGGCTGGGTGCAAAACTGGTAATACCCTTTGTATCCCGCAGCTTTAAAATCGGGGAGTTCGACGGTATTAAAATCTTTAATAGCCAGGAGGCTAATGTAAATGCATTTTTTCCTGTAGTTTCTCTTCAATGTTTCTAATGCTTCCCTGAAAAGATGTAATGCCTCAGTTTCGGTAATGCCATTATTCAAAAGATATGCATTTTGGCCTGTTAGTGTATTATTGCCAATAACAATAATGTGCGATGAGAACTTTTTAAAGAGATAATCTTTCAGGCAAAAGCGCTGTTTTTCTTTCACAAAGGTATTAACGCGCCTTAGGTTAATGTACTGAGCTAATGCAATGCCGCAAAGGTGTTTGTCTTTAAAAAGGCCTATAAAATGGCATCGCATATTTTCAGGCGCTGCCTGTTCTAAAATAGCCAGGTAACTTCGCGACAGGAAAATATTTTTTTCGGCAATAGTATCCCAGTCTTCGTGAAGTGTGCCGGAATCAGTATATAATTTAAAAGAAAAGTTTGGCATGTGTATATAAACGATAAATCTCCCGCAGGAGATTTATCATGAGATGATTTAGTTTTCCCAGGCACAGATTATACCGCCCATAATAGTAAGGCATACAATAAAATAGCCTCCATTAATAAGTATGTATTTCCAGCTTTTTCTTTCAAATAACGCATTGATTCCTATTAATGGCAGCGCAAGAAATAGTCCTGTCATAAAACCGTGAAGCATACCATGTTTAAAAGTCCTGTAAGCTGTTCCGTAATCGGCCGTGAATGCCGTGTAAGATGGTAACGCTTTTGACGGATTTCCCCCTGTTATACCCAGCGCGCCGTACTGGTGTATTACAAGGAATTGCAGGATCATTCCTATCATGAAAGCAAAAAGAACGGTAAGTCCAAATACCTTTAGCATATTAGCGCCTTTGGCTTTTTCTTCGGTCATTCCTGTTTCGTTCATCCAGATGGTGCCGAAAACTTTAGGATTGTACCAGATGAAACCTATGGGCAGGGTTGATAATGCGGCCACGAGTATGGTCAGGAAGTTTGGTGTCATAGTTTGTTGTTGTTAGTGTTTGGTACAGCAAATGTATATTTTTTTTGAGAACTGTATAACACAATATCTTATTTAGAATCAGTTGGAAAGTAATTGATGAAATTAAATAACGGCCTGGTTTTTAAATAATTAAGTTCGCTGTCGTTGCTGTATGCCTCCCGCTCAAAGCTGATGTTGTGGTAAGCCTTCTGCTTGTCTTTATATCTGGCTAACAGCATAAAGTATTCTGTAACATAGCAGATGTAGAAAGGGATAATGAGCATCTCCAACTGCTGGCGCAAATGGATGCGTTCATGGTTTATGAGCTTATAGTTAGTCTTCATCCTTTTATCGCGTAAAATGATAAAAGGGAAAAGCGCCATGGCTGTGTATCCTTTCGGAATTAAATATTTAGATGCAATTACTATCATTAAATGTAAAGTTCATAAATTTGCGCGTATGAACGGGCAAAATTCTGAAAATAAATTGATAGAAGGTGAAGATTATTATCTTACACCTGAAGGTTACAAGGTATTTACCGAAAAATATCATTTAAAACGCGGATACTGCTGTAAGAACGGCTGCCGCCATTGCGCATACGGATACGACAAAAAAACAGGAACATTTAAAAAATAGTTCGCAGTCTCAGTAATGCACTGAGCAAGACTATAAACTGCGACTGCGACTGAAAACTTAAAATATGACATTCCAACAGCAAATACAGGAAGGAATCCCTTCTGTTTTACCACAACCAAAACCGTATGAAACGGACATAAACCACGCACCTAAACGTAAAGAGATCTTGTCTGCCGATGAAAAGAAGCTGGCATTGCGCAATGCGCTCCGCTATTTTGAGGCTAAGGATCACGCCGAGTTGGTTAAAGAATTTAGCGAAGAGCTTGAAAAATATGGGCGTATTTACATGTACCGCCTTCGTCCTGACTACAGGATGTATGCAAGGCCTATCGAAGAATATCCCGGAAAATCAAACCAGGCAAAAGCAATCATGCTCATGATTCAGAATAACCTGGATTATGCAGTGGCACAGCATCCGCACGAACTTATTACTTATGGTGGTAACGGCGCGGTGTTCTCTAACTGGGCGCAGTACAGGCTTACCATGAAGTACCTTAGCGAAATGACCGACGAGCAAACACTTGTTATGTATTCAGGCCACCCTATGGGATTATTTCCATCGCATAAGGAAGCGCCAAGGGTAGTGGTTACTAACGGTATGGTGATCCCTAACTATTCTAAACCGGATGATTGGGAAAAATTCAATGCGCTGGGTGTATCGCAATACGGACAGATGACTGCCGGTAGTTACATGTACATTGGCCCTCAGGGAATCGTTCACGGTACAACAATTACAGTACTGAACGGCGGAAGAAAGATTGCTAAAAACGGCGAAGGGCTGGAAGGTAAAGTATTTGTGACTTCAGGCCTTGGTGGTATGAGTGGTGCACAGCCAAAGGCGGGTAATATTGCCGGCTGTATCACGGTGTGTGCAGAGGTTAATCCTAAAGCGGTAAACACGCGCCATTCTCAGGGGTGGGTAGATGAAGTGATAACTGATATTGACACTCTTGTACAACGTGTAAAAGAGGCGAAAGCCAATAAAGAAATAGTTTCCATAGCTTACCAGGGCAACGTGGTAGAGGTATGGGAAGCTTTTGATAAACAAAACATTTATGTAGACCTGGGGAGCGACCAGACCTCGCTTCATAATCCATGGGCGGGAGGTTATTATCCGGTAGGTATAACATTAGAAGAGTCTAACAAAATGATGGCAGAGAACCCTGAACTTTTCAAAGAGAAAGTACAGGAATCACTGCGCAGGCAGGCAGATGCCATTAATAAACACACGGCTAAAGGAACGTATTTCTTTGACTATGGCAATGCCTTTCTTCTTGAGGCATCTCGTGCCGGAGCAGATATCATGGCAGCTAACGGCATTGATTTTAAATACCCAAGCTACGTTCAGGATATCATGGGGCCTATGTGCTTTGATTACGGATTTGGGCCATTCCGCTGGGTATGTGCTTCAGGAAAACCGGAAGATTTAGCGAAAACTGATGCTATCGCGGCATCTGTATTAGAAGAAATGGCAAAAACAGCACCTGTTGAAATTAAGCAGCAGATGCAGGATAACATAAAATGGATTAAGGGTGCCCAGGAGAATAAACTTGTTGTAGGTTCTCAAGCACGCATATTATATGCCGATGCACAGGGCAGGATAAACATTGCAAATGCTTTTAATAAAGCAATCGCGGATGGCGAAATAGGTGCTATTGTACTTGGCCGTGATCACCACGATGTATCGGGTACCGATTCTCCTTACCGTGAAACATCTAATATTTATGATGGTTCGCGCTTCACTGCAGATATGGCTATCCATAACGTTATTGGCGACAGCTTTAGAGGGGCAACCTGGGTAAGCATCCATAATGGCGGCGGCGTGGGCTGGGGAGAAGTGATCAATGGCGGATTTGGTATGGTTCTTGATGGTTCACCAGAGGCGGCAAGACGTTTAGAATCAATGCTTTTCTGGGATGTTAACAACGGTATTGCAAGACGCAGCTGGGCGAGGAATGAAGAAGCTGTTTTTGCTATAAAAAGAGCTATGGAAATTCAGCCGCTGCTTAAGGTAACGCTGCCTAATAGTGTAGACGACGCTTTGCTGGGCTGATAATTGAGAAGGTTAATTTTCAGCGGCCAACTTTGCTATGAACCATTAACTTTTAAAAATTATGAAGACTGTAAAATTGCTATCGTTACTTTTTATTACCGCTATTGCGGCTTCGTGCAGTTCTGTTAGGGTTAATTCGGATTATGATGATAATGCCGATTTCAGCCAGTATAAGACCTACGGGTTTTTAGATAAAGCCATTGAAAAAGCGGAAATATCTGATCTTGATAAGAAAAGGATACTCAATGCGATTGATGCCGAATTTCAGAAAAAGGGATTTACAAAGAGTGAAAACCCTTCGCTGTTAGTGAATATTTTTACTAAAGCCAACAAAGAAGTCAACGTAAACCAATGGGGTTACGGAGGCGGCTGGGGCTGGGGCGGCGGTTATGGCTGGGGTTGGGGTGGTCCCGGTTTCTGGGGAGGTAACTATACCTCTGTAAATACATCTACCGAAGGAACGCTCTTTATTGACCTTATTGATTCTAACAAAAAAGAATTGGTTTGGCAGGGAGTAGGATCCGGAGTATTGACGCTGGACCGCGACAAGAAACAACAACGCATCAATGAATTTGTTTCAGAGATCATGAAACAGTTCCCTCCACAAAAGAAAAAATAAGTTTTAAATAGAAGATATAAAGCCTGTTAGAAATAGCAGGCTTTCTTTTTTTAAAAAATAATTAACAGGAAATATAATAATTCCTATAACAGTTGAGTTATATAGTTACTGTTTTAATCAATTGTTATTTCAATTATTACTTTGTTTCTGTTAGCCACGGTCAAAAAGCCGTGGCTTTGCTTTTTATGCTTGCTGTATTTTTAACGCTTGGTATACATTCACAGTAATTAAAATATATATTTTACGTTTTATTATTGTTAAGTGAGAATTTCGTAATTTTACCTTGTAAATTTTGTTTTGTACACTATGGATGCACCTATTGAAAGCAACCCGCTTATAGACAAATTGCCAACACATTTAAGGCAGTTTATAAAACCTCAGGATTATTCTGACTATACGCCAATAAATCAGGCAGTATGGCGCTATGTTATGCGTAAAAATGTTGACTACCTGAGCAGGGTGGCTCACAGCTCTTATCTTGAAGGACTTAAAAAGACGGGTATTGAGGTAGATAACATTCCGAGTATGTACGGGATGAACAGGATACTACAGGAAATAGGCTGGGCTGCCGTAGCGGTAGATGGATTTATTCCGCCAAATGCATTTATGGAATTCCAGGCGTATAATGTATTGGTTATCGCTTCAGATATTCGCCAGCTAGAGCACATAGAATATACTCCGGCTCCGGATATTATCCATGAAGGAGCAGGACACGCGCCGATTATTGCCAACCCGGAGTATGCAGAATATTTAAGGCGTTTTGGCGAAATAGGCTGTAAAGCAATTTCATCTGCAAGAGATTATGAAATTTATGAAGCTATCAGGCTACTATCGATATTAAAAGAAGCGGAAGGCACTCCACAGGATGAAATTGACGCAATTGAAAAGCGCGTAGAGGAACTTCAGAATGATGTTGCAGAACCTTCTGAAATGGCGCTTATCCGAAACCTGCACTGGTGGACGGTTGAGTATGGCCTAATTGGAACTGTTGAAGATCCTAAAATATATGGCGCAGGACTGCTGTCGTCTATTGGTGAGAGCGCATGGTGCATGACCGATAATGTTAAGAAAGTTCCTTATGATATTGAGGCTGCTTACCAGGGTTTTGACATTACTAAGCCTCAGCCGCAACTTTATGTAACGCCCGATTTTGCACATCTCAGCCTTGTGCTGGAAGAGTTTGCTAATAAAATGGCGCTTCGCACGGGCGGACTTAGCAGCGTAGAAAAACTTATTAAATCTAAGGCGCTGGGCACTATAGAGCTTAGTACCGGAATACAGATTTCAGGTGTATTTACAAATGTTATTGAGAACGAGGGTAAGCCTGTTTACATTCAGTCTACAGGTAAAACGGCGTTATCTTACAGGGAAAAAGAACTTGTAGGCCACGGAACATCATATCATGCCGAAGGTTTTGGCAGCCCGGTAGGGAAGCTAAAGGGCATTAACCTTTCGGTGGAGGACATGAGTCCGCGTGACCTTATGGCGTATGATATATATGAAGGCAAGCGCGTAACCCTTGAGTTTGAAGGTAATATTACCGTAAGAGGAGAAATCATAACAGGTACAAGGAATATTCAGGGTAAAATTATCCTGATAAGCTTTAAAGATTGCACTGTTACGCATAACGACGCGGTATTATTTCAGCCGGAATGGGGTATTTATGATATGGCAGTGGGTAAAAAAGTAGTATCTGCTTTTTCAGGACCTGCCGATGTGAGGAGTTTTGACCTTATAACGCATGTGCCGTCAAGCAAAACCATTAAAGCCAAAAGATCTGCCGAAAGGGAAGAACTTGAAGGACTTTATCAAAACGTGAGAAGTATCCGTGAGGGGAAGCATGCCGATGCAGATCTTGCTGCAACCTTTACATCGCTTAAAGAAAAACATACAAATGACTGGCTGCTCTCTGTAGAGATTGCAGAACTGGCTCATAGTGATAATAATCAGGCATTATTACAGGATGTTATGCTGCATCTTGATACAGTTAAAAAGAGCCGCCCTGAAGTAGCACATCTTATTGAAGGCGGACTTGAACTTATTTTTGAAAAGGAAAGAGTGAACTAATTGCTATCTGGCTTCAAAATTTAAATAATTGTTAACAGCGGTAATTCTTACATTTATTACTCTTACATTTATTTAAATTTTGAAGCCTTATTTTATGTCTGAATTTCTGGATGAATTCTTGTCTCTGGATCTCCCATTGCCGTTTCTAATCTTTATGGGAATCTTCAGTTTGGGGCTGGCAATTTTTCATACCGTTATATTTACGGCTTTATATAATGTCAACCTTCGCCCTAAGTGGCTTTTCTTTGTCCTTAATCCCTTAATTTTAATTGTTTCTTATTTTATAATTCCCGGTCTCGCGGCGTTGTCGCTTTTAGTAATGGCAGCTTCCATTTTCTTGCTGGCTATAATTGGAATGATACGTTCGGCTATAATTGGGGATCCTGAAACCAAACGCTATAATAGCCTTAAGCCTAAAAAACCGCTTTGGAAAAAAATCGTCATAGGTGTCGGGGTTGTCGTTTTTTGCATAATATTCATCTCTTCAGGCGCTTATGCCTTTATTATAATTTTTGCAATAGCATTTTTAGGCAGCCTGATGCCAAGCTCTAAAAACCGCTTTAAAAAATACCAGGGCATATTACCTACCTCAAAGATAAGATCTCTTGCTATGGGGCTTGTGGAGGTGGAGGGTAAGGTAGCAACCGATCAGCCTCTATTGGCGCGTATAGAAAAGACAGAATGCATAGGATACAAATATGTGATTGAAGATATATCTACCGATAAGGATGGCAAATCAAGCTATTCAGAAATATTTTCGGAGACTGTATGCAACCCTTTTTATATTACTGATGAAACCGGAACTATAAAAGTAAACCCCGAAAAGATTGAGTTTATATGGATAGACCTCGACGGACGTTATTCAACGGGTTCAAAGCGGTATTCGCAATATCTGCTTAAGCAGAACGACCATATGCTGATAATAGCCAAAGCATCGTTGGAAGAAAATAATGTTCCTGTCCTGGTGCATGAAGATATCAAAAATGTATTTGGTATTGCGCCGTTTGATAAAGTAAACGATTACAATACATATAAGCCGCTGCTTAATTCGTTTGTGTTCTTTTCGGTAGCATTAGCGCTTTTTGTAGCGTTGATTCTTGTTTCTCCTGTTATAATACGCGGTAATGAAGTGATTGTAAATTTGAGCACTTTCGATTTTAAACTGGACGGACTCTTTAATTTTTTAGATTAACAATATATGAATCCACTATTATCATTAGTAATTATCATCCTCGTTGTCGTGGGGGTTATAAGTGTTATTGTCTCGGCGTACAATAAGCTTGTTATGCTTAAATTTAATGTGAGCAAGGCATTCGCCAATATAGATGTGTTGCTAAAACAGCGTGCCGACGAGATTCCGAATCTTATTAAGGTGGTTAAAGAATATAGCAGCTATGAATCGGGGGTTCTGGAGAAACTTACTGAAGTCCGCACCCGTTTTCTCAATACAAAAGATACCAATGAGAAGATTGTGCTTGCTAACGAGATGGACAAAGCGGTAAAATCGATTTTTGCAGTATCTGAGAATTACCCCGACTTAAAAGCGGCGCTAAGCTTTACCCAATTGCAGACAAGGGTTTCTGAACTTGAAAATGCGATTGCCGACAGGCGTGAGTTTTTTAATGAAAGCGTTACTATGTATAATATTGGGATAACGGAGTTTCCGCCGGTTGTACTTGCCAAATTATTAGGCTACAAAGAGAAAACACTGCTGGAGATATCAGAACAGGAAAAACAATACAATGGAGTTCAGTTTTAAATTTTACGAGTTTCTGGGTGCCATAGAACATGAACCTGAAATCATGGTTATTTGGGCCGCTTTTGGCGTTCCTGCGCTTATGTTTGCATTGGCACTGCCGCTCTATATTTTAAGAAAATTTGGGGTAGAAAAAAGTATAAAGCCGGTTGTCAATGTGGTTTATCTTTCACTTGGCATATCATGGATACTTGGATTTGTAACTATGATTATATTGCTTTTTTCAAATGTAACCGGGATAAGGATGTTTATAATATGGGCAATGATGTTCTTAACCTACCTGTTCTTTTGCATCTTTAATCGCAGGCAGCTTATGAAAGGTGTTGAGCATATCAATAAAAAAAGCCAGGGTTCTAAAGCTTAATGTCAAGGTCTTTAGTGATTACATTGCCGTTATATTCCAGTTTCCAACCCATCGTGTTGGTTAAGATAAGAATTTTAGACAGCTCACTTATAAGGCGGTTCTGAGCATTGTTTTTTAAAGTAGACTTTTCGATTTTTTTAGCCAGGTTCTTTTTAACCGTAGCATTAATTTTGTTGTAATCGTCGCCGGTAAATTCATTAAACCCGTTTTGTTTTACATCATAGAATTTAAGGTCGGGACTTATCTTAATCTCTTCTTTAGGGATGTTTTTTATAGTGATGGTCTTGTTGGGTTCGTCAATATCATACTGAATCTGGCTCAGGTCATAGCTTACAGTAACATCTGCGTTAACAATTACAAGTGCTTTTTTCTCAACAGATATCATATCCAGAAAATACTTTTGCTGGTCTTTATAGGTCAGTACTTCAGAGAAGTGTCCTTCGGTAACTACAAGCTTGCCAACGTTGCGTATCTGTTCCTGAATCAATGCGGTTTCTTCAATTTCTGTTGTATTGTCTTTTTTAAATTCGCAGTAGCGGAATGCTAGAAATATAAGGGCAGCTACAGCTATTACTATAATGATTTTACGAAGCATCTTTTTATTTTAAATGTAAGGAGAAAATATAAAACAGCTTGTTATAGTTGACTTAAAATAGCTTTCTGCTTTAGAAACTAATTTGCGGAAAGTCTTTTTGCAGGGCGTCAATCCTGCTATTTAACTTCTCAACAAAACTTTTGTGCTGAGGTGTGTCGGGGTTAAAAGGGCGGTGTTGGAGGCTTTTTTGAATCGTGTCTACGAGTTTCATGGTATCCTGTGCTTCATTAGTGATATAAGCCTCTGTAAAGCGTTCCCAAATGTAATTTATTGCAGTGGCCGATGGATGTATCATATCTTCGGCATAGAAGCGGTAATCCCTCAGTTCATCCATTATTATTTCGTAAGACGGAAAATAATTCGTTGATTGTGGTTTGTTTTTTATGACTTCAAGTAATGCACTAACCAAATTAGATTTACTCCAAAGGTTCTCTGTAAAGCCATCTTTTAAATGGCGTACAGGTGATACTGTAAAAATGATATGTGCATCTGGGTTAGCCTTTGTAATGCTTGCTATGATATTTTCAAGGCTTTGCCTGATCGTGTCTACAGAAAGCAATTCTTTTGTAAATTCTTTTTGAGGCACTTTATGGCAGTTGGCTACAAGGTTCCCGGTTTGTGTGTAACGGTATACCCAGGCAGTACCCAGCGTTATAATGATGTGGGTAGCCTGTTTTAATTTAGCGCTCGCCAATGCACAAGCGTTGTTGAGGTTATTTAGCAATACGTTTTTATCAGGACTGCTCAGGTCAGAATGTGCATCAAAACAGTGCCATAAACCGTTATGTTCAAAGATGTCGGCTTCTGTAAATTGTTTGTTGTTAACCGCAAAACCGATAAATTTTTCCAATGCCAGCGGATGAAACAATATCCCGAAAGGGTTTGTAGTATTACTAAATTTAAAATAGTCCAGCTTCTGCCCAATGTTTACTGCAAAACATGACCCCAATGATACAATTTTCGAAGTGTAATCAATGGGATTATTGCTTTTTGCTATAGGTATCTGGGTGCTGAATTGCATGATCTGAATTTTAATGTAAACTTAAAAAAGAAAACCCGGATACAAAATATCCGGGTTCTTAAATATAAATCTAATAAAGATTATTCGTAGATGTACTGGGTAGTAGTATTACTTTGAGGATTGCCTACACTTGTTTCAACCTGGGTTAAAGGAAAGTTATCACCATTATAAGTATACGTTGTTGTAGTTTCAACTACCGCCTGAGTAGATCCCTGTGGTGTATATGATTGCGAAATTACATTTTGTATACCATGTTTCTTGCCGCCATCTGTTCCTGCAAAACCAATTTTATCATAGCCGGTAATACCTTTTAGAGGATAATTTTTTCCGTCATAAGTATAAGAGTAGGTGTCTATGTAAGTAACCGTTCCATTTGGTGAAAACATTTTATTAATGTAAGTATCATCAGTAATGGTTCCTTCAGCAGATTTCTCAGTGAAGCTGTTTAGATCAAAATCTTCACTATCATATTCAGTGAATGATATAGAACCATTAGAATTGTGTACATAGGTAGTCTTGGTATTGTATGAGTCTTCATAATCCAGTTCATAGTAAGTTACAAGCTGGTTTTGTGAGTTGTATTGGTAAATATATTTCCATATAATTTCATTAGATGGCCCTGTAAAGGTTTCCTCAGTTATAAGGTCGCCAGTATAGGTAATAATGTTTTTTGTGCCATCAGAACTGTTTATCTGAACAAGTTTGTTACCATTGTAGATTAGGGTTGACGTAAGTGTGCCTTCCATATCTGTTTCGATTACTTTTGTAAGCTTAACATTTGTCTGCGTGCTGTTAGAATCATCATCAGAACATGATACCATAAATAAGGCAATAGCTGCCATTGCAAAAATTTTCTTCATTGCGTTTGAAATTAATTTGTTAATAATTGGTGCACAAATGTAGTAATTTTCTAACGTAAATTATTAACGTAAAAAGGGATTGCATAACTTTATTTTTTAAAGTTATGCAATCCCTTAGCTATGAGGTTGTAAAATAAATACTACTTTATAAAATTCTCTGCTGCAGCCAGTGCTTCATTAATTCCTGCTGCGTTTTTACCACCTGCTGTAGCAAAGAACGGCTGTCCGCCGCCACCGCCCTGGATAAATTTACCCAGCTCGCGTACTACCTGGCCTGCATTAAGGCTTTTTTCAGCTACAAGCTCTTTAGAGATGTAGCAGGTAAGCATTGGTTTTCCTTCTTCGGCAGTTGCCAGTACAAGGAACAGGTTAGTGCCGAGTGTTCCCAGCTCATAAGCAAGATCCTTAGCGCCATTAGCATCAAGGTCTACTTGTTTTGCAAGAAACTGAACACCGTTTATTTCTTTAAGCTCTGCAGCCAGTTCACCTTTAAGGTTTTTTGCTTTTTCGCGAAGCAGTGTTTCAAGCTGTTTTTTGAGCTTTGTATTTTCGTCCTGAAGCGATACTACAGCTTTAAGCGTATCCTGCGGATTCTTAAGTGCTGCATTAATTTCTTCAAGGTCTTTTTCCTGTGTTGAAAAGTAAGCTTTAACAGCTTGATTGGTAATCGCTTCGATCCTGCGTATACCCGCTGCAACAGCGCCTTCACTCACAATTTTAAAGTACCATATATCGGCAGTGTTCCTTACGTGAATACCACCGCAAAGCTCCATGCTTTCGCCAAATTTGATTGCGCGTACATTATCGCCGTATTTCTCCCCGAATAGTGCCATAGCACCTTCTTCAACTGCCTGCTTAAACGGAATACTCCTGCGCTCAACAAGTGGCAGGTGCTCCTGGATCCTTGCGTTTACAAAATCTTCCACCTGCTTAAGTTCCTCATCAGTAACCTTTGCAAAGTGCGAGAAGTCAAAACGAAGGTAGTTAGGGCTTACCAGCGATCCTTTTTGCTCAACGTGAGTGCCAAGGATGCTTCTTAGTGCTTGGTGTAGTAAGTGGGTTGCCGAGTGGTTGCCTGCCGAATCGCTTCTTAGCTTCTCGTTCACTTTAGCGGTAAATGTACCGTTTACGTTTTCAGGAAGCTTTTTAGCGATGTGCAATATAAGGTTGTTCTCTTTTTTAGTGTCAAGTATCTCAATAGTCTCATTAGCCGATACAAGTGATCCTTTATCGCCTACCTGTCCACCGCCTTCAGGGTAGAAAGGGGTATCGTTAAGTACAATCTGATATAAGATACCGTCTTTTTTAGAGTCTATTTTACGGTAACGGGTAATTTTAACCTCATTTTCTGTCTGGTCGTAACCAACGAATGTCTCTGTGTTGCCTTCGGCCAAAAGTACCCAGTCATCAGTCGCTACTTCAGAAGCAGCACGTGAACGGGTTTTTTGTTTCTGAAGTTCAGCATCAAAATCAGCTTTGTTGTACTCCAGTCCTTTTTCTTTAAGGATAAGGGCCGTAAGGTCTTCCGGAAAACCAAAAGTGTCATACAGTTCAAAAGCTTTAGCGCCTGCAACTTCTTTGCCTTCAGTCTGAGCAATAACATTGTCAAGCAATTGAAGTCCCTGGTCAAGCGTCCTTAAGAACGAAGCCTCTTCTTCTTTGATTACATTGGTAACCAATGATTGTTGGGATTTGATCTCCGGGAAAAATTCGCCCATTTGGGCAGCAAGAACAGCAACAAGCTCATTGATGAACGGGTCTTTCTTGTCAAGGAAGGTAAATCCGTAACGGATAGCCCTTCTTAAAATTCTCCTGATAACATAACCTGCACCGGTGTTAGACGGCAGCTGGCCATCTGCAATAGCAAAGGCTACGGCGCGAACGTGATCGGCAATAACGCGTATCGCTATGTTTGTTTTTTCTTCGGCATCGTTAGCCGCCTTAATAGTATATTTAGCCCCGGTCAGGGTTTCAATTTTTTCGATAAGCGGCGTGAAAACATCGGTGTCGTAGTTAGACGTTACATTTTGCAGCACCATGCAAAGGCGCTCAAAGCCCATTCCTGTATCAACGTGCTGTGCAGGTAGTTTTTCAAGAGAACCATCGGCTTTACGGTTAAACTCCATAAATACGTTGTTCCATATCTCTACAACCTGCGGATGGTCATTGTTAACCAATGATTTGCCCGATACAAGCGCTTTCTCTTCGGCAGAACGGATATCAACGTGAATTTCAGAACACGGCCCGCACGGACCCTGGTCGCCCATCTCCCAAAAGTTATCTTTCTTGTTGCCAAGAATAATACGGTCTTCGTCAATAAGGCCTTTCCATATGTCATACGCCTCTTGGTCAAACGGAACGTTCTCTTCAGGGCTTCCCTCAAAAACACTCACGTAAAGAATGTCTTTTGGTATTTTGTATACTTCAGTCAGCAGTTCCCATGCCCAGTTGATGGCTTCTTTTTTAAAGTAGTCGCCAAAACTCCAGTTGCCAAGCATCTCAAACATGGTGTGGTGGTAAGTGTCAAAACCTACATCCTCCAAATCATTATGCTTACCCGAAACGCGGAGGCATTTTTGGGTATCGGCAATACGTTTGCTCTTAGGCGTGCCGTTGCCAAGGAAAAATTCCTTGAACTGTGCCATGCCCGAGTTGTTAAACATAAGCGTTGGGTCGTCTTTGGTAACAATAGGTGCAGAAGGCACGATAAGGTGGCCTTTTTCTTTAAAGAAGTCTAAGAATTGTTTCCTTATATCCTGGGATTTCATATATGAACTGAAATTTTATTTATGGTTTATTAACAGGCGCAAACCGAAAAAGTAGCGGTAAAACCGTAACATTTACTACATTTGTTCGTCTAGTCAGATATACACCTGCGGGCAATTTCTGTAAGGTGCAAAAATAGAATAATTTAGAACATGGCGAAGGTAAAATATTATTACGACGCAGAAAACTTAGCATACAGGATATTAAAGCCTAAAAAAGGAAGAAATTTAGGCGTAATCCTTCTGTTCCTCGTGGCTTCTGGGCTGTTCGGTTTCCTGTGTTTTGTAGCCCTGCTTAATACCCCATTTTTTGAAACACCAAAAGATAAGCTTCAGGCAAGGGAGATAGAGAACATGAAGATCCGCTACGAGATACTTAACCATAAAATGGATCAGGTTGATGAAGTGCTTGCCAATATAGAAGACCGCGACAATAACCTGTACCGCGCTTATTTTAATGCATCGCCCATTCCGGATGAACAGCGCAAAGCGGGTTTTGGAGGTGTGAACCGATATAAGGACATGGAAGGTTATGACAATAGTGAGCTGGTTATAGGTACAACCAAACGGCTTGATGTAATCTCTAAAGAACTTGTAGTACAATCTAAATCGCTTGATGAGATTGCAAAGCTTGCAAAAGACAAAGAAAAGCTGCTTGCTGCCATTCCTGCTATACAGCCTGTAAAGAACGAAGACCTGCGCCAGATGGCATCGGGTTTTGGGTATAGGAGCGACCCGTTTACCAAGATACGTAAGTTTCATGCCGGTATGGACTTTTCGTCGCGTACAGGTACGCCAATCTATGCCACAGGTGATGGTGTGGTTGTAGCCGCCGATAATAAGTTGTCAGGTTACGGAAACCGCGTCGTGATACGCCACGGTTTTGGTTACGAAACCTTGTACGGCCACATGAGCCGCTTTAAGGCAAAGGCCGGACAGAAAGTAAAAAGGGGAGATGTTATAGGCTATGTAGGTAGTACAGGCCGAAGCGAAGCACCCCATTTGCATTATGAAGTGCATAAAAATGGCGAAGTGGTTAACCCGCTTAACTTCTATTACGGAAACATTTCTGCAAAAGAATACATTTTAATTTCTAAATTAGCTAACCAGGAAAACCAATCGCTTGACTAATGCATTTAGAACTGCCAGAAAAAAGATATTACAGCATAGGAGAACTTGCAAAGGCATTTAATGTAAATGCCTCACTTATCCGTTTTTGGGATAAGGAGTTTGACGTGCTTAAACCTAAAAAGAATGCGAAAGGGAACCGTATGTTTACACCCGAGGATGTAAAGAACCTGCAGCTTATCTACCATCTGGTAAAAGAACGCGGCTTTACGCTGGATGGTGCAAAGGTGCACCTGAAGGAAGGGCAGAAAAAAACATTGGATAAATTTGAAATTATCAGTAAATTAGAAACTATTAAAACCAATTTGATAAATCTTAAAAACGAACTTTAAAACCAGACACAAATGAAAAAATGGCTAATACCGGTAGGTATAATTGTAGTATTGATTGTTATTATAGGTTTTTGGGCTGTAGGCATCCAGAATAATGCGCTTACAAAAAACCAGGGAGTTGCTAAGTCATGGGGGGATGTTAATACCTCTTACCAAAGAAGGAATGACCTTATAGGTAACCTTGTAAAAACAGTAGAAGGCGCTGCAAATTTTGAGAAAGGAACGCTTACAGCTGTTACAGAAGCAAGAGCTAAAGCTACGTCGGTTCAGATAGACCCGAGCAATATAACTCCTGAACAACTTGCTGAATTCAACAAAGCGCAAAGCGGTGTTTCTTCAGCTTTATCAAGATTATTGGTATCAGTTGAGAACTATCCTACCCTTAAAACAAATGAAAACTTTCTTAAACTTCAGGATGAGCTGGCTTCTACAGAAAATACCATCCAGACGGCAAGGGTACGTTTCAATGAAAAAGTTGAAGAATATAATAACTATGTACTTAGGTTCCCTAACTCAATGTTCTTGGGCAAGTACAAAGAGAAAGCTTATTTTGATGCGGCAGAAGGCGCAGATAAACCGGTTGATGTAAATTTCAATATCAAATAAGACATGCCAAAAGCAAACGACTTTTTAACCCCTAAAGACGAAGAAGTTATTGTCGCTGCGATACAGCAGGCAGAAAAAAATACTTCTGGCGAGATTAGGGTACATATAGAAAATCATGCTGAAAAACCTCCTCTCGAAAGAGCTCAGGAGGTTTTTTTTGAACTTGATATGGATAAGACAACAGCCCGTAACGGTGTGTTGTTTTATGTAGGCGTGGCCGATCATACTTTTGCCATTATTGGCGATGAAGGTATTGATAAGGTGGTTGAGGCAGATTTTTGGGATTGTACCAGAGATGTTGTTATCAGCCATTTTAAAGGCAACCGTTTTGCCCAGGGACTTTCGGAAGGAATACTTAGGGCGGGCGAAAGGCTTAAAACCTACTTTCCGTACAGCGATGATGATAAAAATGAACTGCCCGATACAATATCTAAAGGCTGATGAAAAAAATATTCAAGAAAAATTTATGGCTGCTGCTTGTAAGCGTTTTGTTTGTGCAAAACAGCTTTGGGCAATTTGATATACCTAAAAAACCCGACCTTCAAACCAGCGTATATGATTATGCAGGCATTTTAGATGCTTCACAAAAATTGGCACTGGAAGAGAAGCTTATCAGGTATTCTGATTCAACCTCTACGCAAATCGTGATCATTACGGTAAAAACCATTAATGGCGAAAGTATTGGGTTACTTACTCCTAAATGGGCGCATGAATGGGGCATAGGGCAGGCAAATAAAGATAATGGCGTGCTTATACTCCTTGCTGAAAAAGAAAGGGAAATATGGATATCTCCCGGTTACGGTGTAGAAGACAAGCTCTCGGCAGGTATTGTAGGGCAGATGACACGTGATGTTATAATTCCCGAATTTAAAGCAGGAAGCTACTATAATGGGCTTGATGCCGGTACTGATGCTATTTTCAAACTGCTGACCGGAAAATATAAAGAAGAACGCACCAACCTGCGAAAAGATGGTGACGGAGGGGGTGGGGGCATTATATTCTTTGTAATCGTGTTCATCATCATTATTATAATTCTTGCCAAAAGAGGCGGTGGAGGTGGCAGAGGCGGCCGTGGGGGATTTGGTTCTACATTAACCGATATCCTTATCCTAAGCAGCCTTGGCCGTAGTAGCGGAGGCAGTGGCTTTGGCGGCGGTTTCGGTGGAGGAAGCTCCGGCGGAGGCGGATTTGGTGGTGGTTTCGGAGGCGGTGGCTTTAGCGGCGGCGGATCCGGAGGAAGCTGGTAATCTTACTATCATTATAAAAACAAAGCGGCTGCATTTAATTGCAGCCGCTTTGTTTTTTAAAATTGCCAAAAACGGTTTTGCGAGTCTCCGTTTTTATCATTTTTCTTAGTACCAAATTTATCAAGCTTTAAGCTTAGCGAGAACATCACATATCGTTTTAGTACTGTATTCTGCATATCTGTAACCGATGATGGAGATATGTAGCGCTGTGTGCCAAGATTTTGGTTAAGGATATCATATACTTTTACTTTCACCATTACCTTGCTGCCAAGAATATTATAGCCTAGACTGGTGTTCCATAAAAAGAAATCCTTTTTATATCCAGCGCCTAGGTTAGAATTGTAAGTATAAGTAAAATCGTTTCCGAATACGATATTCTTTGGCCAGTAACTAGTAGTCTGCAAGCCTACTTTATGTACAAACCTGGACTGCATGTTGGTATTGAAATTATTATATCGTGTTTCGTTATATTCAAAACTATAAATAGGGCTAACGTTCAGCAATTCTCCGTAATCATAACTTAGGCCTACTTTGGGTGTTATGGAGTAGCTTTTAGCGTCATATGCCTGTCCATTTGTAATTCCTTTGTCAAAACTGTATGTACCATTTATACTTGTATTGATTTTGTATTTGTGGGCTCCCTCAGTTTTAATTTGCCTGTTCCAGTTGGCGCCTGCCCATAAATTATGAGTTCCTGTAAAATTGCCGTACTGTGTTGTTTGTTTGGCACTGGCATCAATGTCTGTAAATGAGCCTACTTTGTTTTCATCGTAAGAGAAATTTCCATAAATAGAATATCCACTCATAGTTGCATAATCATATTTATATAAGCTTCCGTAAATAGAATGCGACTTATTAGGGCTAAGGTTTTCATTGCCTATAGTAGTGTATAGAGGGTTGCTCAAATCCTGAATAGGCAGGATCTCATTTGGAGACGGCATTTCTGCATCATAACTATAATTAAGATAAAGGTTATGTGCTTTACCTAATTTAATACTCGCATTTGCATTTGCCCATGGCAGCATATAGTTTCGGTTAACAGTATAATCTGTACCCATATAAGAGCCAAAGTTATTATTGTTGATCAGCACTGTACCCAAGGAAGCACCAAAGCTGAACCTTTTTTTATCAACGCTGAAACCAGCATAAGGAGTTATTCTTGTGGTAAAGCCTTTTGTATAGCTTGTAAGTTCATTGTATATGTCAGAAAAATTGTCTGTTATGTCGTTAAATCTGTACCCTTTACGGTTTTGTACACTGGTTTCGGCACTGTAAGTGGCACCAGTGGTAATACGTAAAGAATCATGAATAGGTTCAGAAAAATTGATGTTCCCCCTGTAATAATCCCTGCTCTGCCTGTTTTTAACCAGCTGGTTACGTATATCAGACCGCGTATCGCCCTCGTTAGGGTCATCATAAAAGAAAGTAGAGGAGTTGGTGTAACCGTCTTCGTCTTCTTTCTTAGTTTCAGAACTGAATTCAAGACTTACCGAACGGCCTCTTTTATTCAGTATTTTAGTTACGGTAAGCTCAGAATTGAACGTATTGGCATCACTTTCACTATAGTTGGTTCCGTTGCTTTCATTCAGTAATTTATCATCCTGGTTTCTTGTACTGCTTAAAGATCTTGAAGATGATTTACCAGTAGATTTAGAGAATTTAGGTGCGAGGTATACAGTTGTGGTAGAATCGACCTTAATTTCAAATTCAGAGCCAAAGTTATGAGCCTCCCGAAAGCTTTCGCTTTTAGACGAAGATTCACTTATTATGCTTCTGTTTGCCTGGGTGCCGGGAGTGGTATTTGTGTTGTCCGGTAAAAACCTTTCCGATCTCGATTTGCTGTCATTGTCGGTATCAGCGCTGGTATAAAAATAATTGATGTTAGGGTCAAATCCTTTAAACCACTGGTCGCCATAGGTAAGGCCAAAAATATTAGTACGTGTAATACCCCTGCCACCGCCAAAATAGGTACCATTGATACCAAAACCCCCATCGCCACTTACCCACAGACTGTTGCTTCTGCCGCCGCTCATACTGTCAAACACCTCATTCATGGTAAATCCGGTAGTGTTTATATTGTTAGAAGAAGCAAGAAAACTTATCTTACGGTTGCCTTTAAAATAGTTTACAAGGGCATTGGCTTCATAGCGTTTGTCGCTGCCATAACCCCCCATAAAACGGCTAAACATACCCTTGTTCTTGTCTTCGTCTATGGTAAGGTTAATGCTGGCATTGTTGCCTGTAGCATCTTTACCTGTATATTCTTCTTCTTTTGTTTTCTTATCGGTAACCTGTACTTTATTGATGATTTCGGCTGGTAAGTTCTCAAGAGCAATTTTACCATCTTTATCAAAAAAGGGTTTTCCGTTCACCAATACCTGGGTCACTTCTTTGCCGTTTACCTTTATCTTTCCGTCATCATCAACTGTTACACCAGGTAGCTGCTCCAATAATGTTTTTACGTTGGCATCCGGGCGTACTTTAAAAGATGCGGCATCAAACTCAAGGGTGTCTTTCTTGACACGGATAGGGGGAATCTCATTTTCTATGACCAGTTCATTAAGTTCTGTAGAAATGTCGGCGAGTTTTATAGTGCCAAAATCACGGTCTGCTTCAAGAGATTCTGCCTGTTCCTTATGGTCGGCAAGGCCTACATAAGATACTTTAAGAAAAAAAGGCTTTGTAAGCTTACGTGATTTAAGCTCCCAGTTTCCTTTTCGGTCCGTTATAGTATAGTTTACGATTGAGGAATCTTTAGACGACGTAATGTAAACAGTAGCCGATTCCAGCGGGAAGTTATCCTTGTCAGTTATCTTTCCTTTTAAAACGATAGATTGCCCAAAGGCAGTGCTGATACATAGAAATACCAGCAGCGTAAAGAAATTGCGCATTGGTTAGTTAGTTTGGTTTAAGTAAGGTTTTGCCTATATAAACCACTAATTAACTTATTTAGTATGATTATTAGTGTTAAAAATATTTTTTATTTTAATTTCTTCGTCCGCGGCCCATGCCTCCCGAAGGACCCATCGGCCTGTCGCGTTGCCTGTCACGATTCTTACCACCGCCAAATTCACCAAATTTGTAGGTGAGCGAAAACATTACATACATCTTAAGCACTGTATTTTCCTGGTCTACAATAGATGTAGCATCTATCGTTCTGGATGTACCGAGATTTTGATTAAGCACGTCGTATACTTTAACTTTAAACAAAAGTTCATCTTTTAAAAAGTTGTAGCCAATGCTTGTGTTCCACAAGTAAAAATCTTTTTTAAAGTTTCCTGTTATGTTAGAATTGTAGGTATAGCCAAAATCGTTACCAAAAACAACATGTTTTGGCCAGTAACTGGTCGTTTGCAGGCTTAATCTGTGTACATAATTAGACCTTGAGCTTACTGTGTAGTTGTTATAGTTGTATTGGTTATAGGTAAAGTTGTAATTAGGGTTTATAGTTAATAGTTCACCATACTCATAGGTAAAGGATAAAGACGGATTTAGGCGTACAGATTTACTGTCGTATAACTGCGTATTTAAAAAGCCTTTATCTATAGAATAACCAGCACTCAGACCCAGCACTACCCTGTACAGGTTCGCGTCTCTTTTTATGTCCTTGTTCCAATACGTATAGAAATTACTGCTCATAGCACCTGATACATTACGATATGAAATAGTGTTTTCACCGCTGCTGTTTGTAGATGTATAGGAAACAATCCTGTCCTGAAAAAAAGTTGTGTTTGCAATGATGCTGAGACCGCTGCGGGAAGCCGTGTTATAATTTCTATAACTTGCCCGCACAGTATGGGTACCTGTCGTTTTAAGATCAGGGTTACCTATAAATGTATTTAGAGGATTAGACCTGTCAGGAATGGTTATTACCTGATTTGCCTGCGGATATCCCGCGGCATAGTTATATCCCGCCGATATCGATTTGCCTTTATCAACCCTGTAATAAAGACCTGCATTTGCAGCGGGGACGATATATTTTCTATCAAAAATGTAGTTCCTGTCAACAAAGAAGGCATTGTTATTAAATGAAGTAATATCTGTACCGAAGCTTGCATTAAAGTTGATTTTGCTTTTGTTCGTCCTTATGCCAACCCTCGGTGAAACCGTACCTGTATTAGATGTATAATAGTTAGAAAGAGAATCATTGTATGCCGTGTACCCGCCTGATACCGCATCAAAATCGTAAGTATCCCTGTTCTGTACCGATTTGTTTTTGGTGTAACTTGCTGACAGGTCTAAGGCCAGCGAATCTGTAACAGGTTCAGAATATTCAAAACCCAACGAATAGCTGTCGGCAGAATCATTATTGTATATTATCTGGTCGCGGTCTTCTGTTTCAACTACTGTGTCTGCACCGGGATATTTGTATTTTTTTGTGTTTGATCTGTTCAGGTTGCTTTCGTCGTCTGTACCATTAGAGTTGCTCAATGTTACGCTTATGCCCCGTCCTTTTTTTGAATTTAATGCTTTATAGTAATTCAGCTCGTTGCTAAATGTTTTACTGTCAGATTCAGATTCAGATGATGCGGTGCTTTCGTTCATAAGGCGGTCATCTATGAGTCTTTCAGAATAGCTGTTAGATGACGTAGAAGTCTTAGAATTAGCTACCGAAAATTTTGGAGTTACACGAAGTGTGGCAGTAGAATCTATTTTTAGTTTAAAGTCGGTATTAAAATCATGCGATATCCTGTCGGCTTCAGAGCGTGAAGTTGAGTTTGTCCTGTAGCTCTTGTCTATATTAGTTCCGGGATTATCAGGGTCGTCGCCCTCCGGCAGGAAATTGGTTGAATTTGTCCTGTTGTTGTTCTCTGTATTGCTGTTCTTAAGCGAGTAACTTGCAGATGCGTCAAACCCTTTAAACCATTCATCGGCATAATTCAGCCCTGCCAGGTCAGATTTTGTAATCCCCCGGCCACCTCCCGAAAAAGCGCTTAGCGTACTGTTTCTGCCGCTGCCCATGCTGTCAAACAACTCATTCATTGAAAAGCCTGACGAGTTGATATTGTTAGACGAAGCCAGTACGCTTATCTTCATTTTGTTTTTAAAATAATTTACAAATGCACTGCTTTCATACCGCTTGTCACTTCCGTAACCGCCCATAAGTTTACCAAAGTAACCCTTATTGCGGTCTTTTTTTATAGTAAGGTTAATACTGGAATTATCGCCGCTTGCTTTTTGTCCGGCAAGTTCTTCTTTTCTTGTTTTGGTATCGCTTACCTGAACCTTGTCTATAATTTCTGCCGGAAGGTTTTTTATGGCAATTTGACCGTTGGTGTCAAAAAAAGGTTTGCCGTTAACAAGGATCTGATTAACTTCCTTACCATTTACGGTTATTTTTCCATCGGCGTCTATATTTACTCCGGGAAGCTGTTTAAGAAGCGCCTCAACAGTAGCATCAGGCCTGACTTTAAACGATGAGGCGTTAAATTCAAGAGTGTCTTTTTTAATACGGATTGGCGGAATTTCAGATTCTATAACTACCTCGCCCAATTCTGTAGATTTGTCGTCGAGTTTTATACTGCCAAAATCCTGGTCTTTCGCTAAAAGTGGATATTCTTTTTTATAGTTGCCAAGCCCTAAGTAGGACACTTTAATGAAAACAGGTGCTTCGATTTTCTTTGTTTTAATTTCCCATGTACCGCCTTTTCCTGTAATGGTGTAATCTATGATAGCTGAATCTTTTACTGTAGTAAGATAAACGGTAGCGGCTTCAAGCGGAAATTCCTGGTTATCGGTGACTTTTCCTTTTAAAACTATAGTTTGGCTAAAGCCTGAAAGGTAGCATAAAAAAAACAGAAGGAAGGCGAGTATTCTATGCATTGCGGTAAATTGAGTAAGGTTATTCTTTATAAACAGCTAATTAACCATATTAGTATAGTTTGTGCAAAAATATAAACCTAACAAAATGTTAAAAATGATGAAATCAGCGAGTGTAAAAAAATACCCCCGAAATTTCGGGGGTAGTATACTATTTCTGACGGAAGTAAATGTCAATTGGTACGCCTGAGAAGTTATATATCTCACGCATCTTGTTTTCGAGAAAACGTTTGTAAGGCTCCTTAACATATTGAGGCAGGTTGCAGAAAAATACAAACTGCGGCGTAGGGGTAGGAAGCTGCATACAGAACTTAATTTTTACATACTTACCTTTAAGTGCCGGTGGCGGCATATTTTCAATAATAGGCAGCATCGTCTCGTTAAGCTTAGAGGTAGATATACGTTGTTTCCTGTTCTCAAATATTTCAACAGATGTTTCAAGCGCTTTTAGTAAACGCTGTTTTGTTAGTGCCGAAACGAAAAGAATAGGCACATCGGTAAACGGCTGAAGCTCTTCGCGTATTTTGCGCTCATAATCACGTGTAGACATGGTATCTTTTTCTACAAGGTCCCATTTGTTTACAAGGATTACAACACCTTTACGGTTCTTTTCAGCAAGCCAGAAGATACTCTGGTCCTGGCCTTCAAAACCACGGGTAGCATCAATCACAAGGATACAGATATCACTGTGCTCAATCGCTCTTACAGAACGCATTACTGAGTAAAACTCAAGGTCTTCCTTGACCTTTGCCTTACGGCGGATACCTGCAGTATCTACAAGGTTAAATTCAAAACCAAATCGGTTATATTTTGTGTCGATGGCATCACGTGTTGTACCTGCAATATCGGTAACAATATAACGGTCTTCGCCGATAAGCGCATTGATAAATGAAGATTTACCTGCATTAGGACGGCCTACAACGGCAAAACGAGGCAGCTGAACTTCGTTTTCATCAGGTGCAACAGCTTCCGGAAGAAGTTTAACAAGAGCGTCAAGAAGCTCACCTGTACCAGATCCGCTCATACCTGCAAGGGTATAATATTCTCCAAGTCCAAGATTGTAAAACTCTACTGCGTCTTTTTCACGCATTGAGTTATCAACTTTATTTACAGCAAGAAGAACAGGTTTAGTAACTTTTCTAAGTAGTTTAGCCACTTCATCATCCATGGGGGTAATGCCTTCCTCAACGTCTACCATGAAGATAATAACGTCAGACTCATCTATGGCAAGCTCTACCTGGCGGCGTATTTCGGCTTCAAAAACGTCTTCAGATCCTTTTATATAACCACCTGTATCTATAACAGAGAATTCTTTTCCATTCCATTCGCTCTTACCATAGTTCCTGTCGCGCGTTACACCGCTAACAGAATCTACTATAGCTTCCCTTCGCTGTATCAGTCGGTTAAAAAAAGTAGACTTACCTACATTTGGCCTTCCTACAATAGCTACTATATTATTCATTCCTATTTTTTAATTTTTTGCAAAAGTACGTATAAAGTTGCAGAGTTGCTAAGTCGCTGAGTAACTAAGTTTCTTAGGCACGACAATAACCCGAAACATGTAAACTTAAACTTTAAACAAAAGTTTATTTTTGGTCGTATCCAAACCTGCGTAGCTGGTAGGCATTGCTTCTCCAGTTTTTGTTTACCTTAACAAACATCTGGATGTGTATTTTTTTACCAAAGAATTTTTCAAGATCCATCCTGGCTTCCATGCCTACTTGTTTAAGTGCGGCACCTTTATGGCCAATGATGATTCCCTTTTGTGTTTCGCGCTCTACCATGATTACAGCACTAATGCGGATTATATTGTCGTCTTCAAGAAACTCTTCAGTCTCAATCTCTACTGCATACGGTATTTCTTTGTCATAGTGTAAAAGGATTTTTTCACGTATGGTTTCGTTTACAAAGAAACGTTCCGGTTTATCGGTAAGGGCGTCTTTAGGATAGTATGCAGGAGATTCCGGCAATAGTTCCAGAATACGTGCAAATACCTCTTTTACGTTAAAGTTTTCAAGGGCAGATATAGGATACAGCTCGGCATTTGGTACTTTTTCTTTCCAAAGCTGTACCTGCTCCTCAAGCTGCTCCTGAGACGATTTGTCTATTTTGTTAAGTAACAGCAATACCGGAATTTTGGCATTTACTATCTTGTTGAAAAAAGCTTCATCCTTAAGTTCTTTCTCTCCGGTCTCCACCATATAGATAAGAACATCGGCATCTTCAAAAGCCGATTTCACGAAGTCCATCATGCTCGACTGAAGTTCGTATGCCGGTTTAATAATACCCGGTGTATCAGAAAGTACTACCTGAAAGTCTTCACCATTCACTATGCCTAATATACGGTGGCGTGTGGTTTGGGCCTTAGAAGTAATGATCGACAGGCGCTCGCCTACAAATGCATTCATAAGGGTAGATTTACCCACATTTGGGTTACCTATAATATTTACAAAGCCTGCTTTGTGTGACATAAAAAAAATAATTAAGCTGCAAAGGTAGGCATATCAGCGCAATACTAGAAATAAAGCGGTAAATAAAAGATTTTTGATTGTTTTCCTTGCAGTTGTCAGTATTCGTTGTATATTTGCACTCGAAACAGCGCGGGATAGAGCAGTAGGCAGCTCGTCGGGCTCATAACCCGAAGGTCACAGGTTCGAGTCCTGTTCCCGCTACTAAGAAAAGCTTCAGAGAAATCTGGGGCTTTTTTTTTGTTTATAGCGTTCAGGAAATGTAAAAAGGGCAGAAAACTTGTTTTTCTGCCCTTTTTACGCTTTTATAATTATTCACTATGCCCGGAATAATTTAATTCGACATCATTACCGGACGTTCTTCGTATTTTAATTTGGCGATTGACTCGCCGCTACGATTTATTAACAGTTTTTCACCATCAATTTCCACTACGAAATTTCCATTATAACCGGGGCCAACGCTGTTATATTTATTTTCAATAATAATATTACCTTTTCTGTCTATTAATCCCCATAAGTCTGTGGTGTAATGCGCACCCGAAGAAGTAGATCTTTTGCCATAAGCTGCAAAATCATCATAAAACGGCATCATAATCCCTGTAAATTTAAAATCGATAACTGTTTTGCCGCTTTGGTCAATGAAGCCCCATTTTCCCTCCTTTAATACAGGTGCAAGCCCTTCTGAAAAATCGTTTGCTTCATCGTAGATTAAAGGAATTTTTATTTCCCCATTAGCATTGGCAAAACCATATCTGTTATCCTTTTCCAATAGTATCAATCCTTCACTAAGCCTGCCAATGTTTTTATATTCGGCAGGAAATAGGATTTTACCATATTTGTCAGCTACTCCCTCTTTACCGTCTTTAGTCAGGTATACCAATCCATCTTTCCATGGAAAAACAAAATCATATTCGGGATTTATAAGCACATTGCCTTTTAAATCCATAAGGCCCATTTTTGCCTTTTCATCTTTCTTAAAGGCAAATGAAAAGCCATTAAACAATTCATTAATGTAGCTGTATTCAAAAGGAATAATTGTTTTTCCTTTCGTATCAATCAGTCCTGTTTTTCCGTTTTTTTTAGCTTCAGCATATCCGTGGTTAAATTCTGTAATAGACTCAAATTTATTTGGGATGATTACCTCACCTTTTTTGTTAATAGCGCCTTCTAATCCATCTTTTTTAAATATCGCCAAACCATTATTAAAGTTCTCATATTGCAAGCTTTCATATTGTGGTGTTACTATATATTGTCCTTTTTTATTAATGAGACCGTATTTTTCATTAAGCAAAACAATCGCAACGCCATTTTTCATCTCTGAAGCCCAGTTGTATTGATAAGGGATAATAATCTTTCCTTTAGTATTTATAAAACCATAAATCCCATTTTTTTGAACCTTGAACATATTGTCTGAAAATTCGCCAACATATTCAAAAACATCATTCGAGATTGGTTTCCCTGCTGCATTAAAAATAATTAATTTTTCTTCTTCGCCGGAAAGATAGTATTCAAAATCTTTGTTTTGGGCTGTTATTGAGTTGGTGAGAAATAGTATTGCCGGAAGAACTATTTGGTAAATCGCTTTTTTCATTGTTCAGTGTACGGGTCGGAATTTAAGTTATTTCGGACAAATGTAACAATAATTAGGATTGACAGGATGCATCTCTCCAGCGAATATCGCGGGAAAGAGCAGGCGATGAGATATAAAAACATATAAAAGACGTATTCGTTGCCTCAGGCGCAGGTTTGGTGCATCGCCGCGATAAACTACTATATAATAGCTAACCGAAAATTACAATTTAATAATATAGTGTATATGTCAATAAAAGTTGTATCTTTGCACCGAACATCGCGGGATAGAGCAGTAGGCAGCTCGTCGGGCTCATAACCCGAAGGTCACAGGTTCGAGTCCTGTTCCCGCTACTAAGGAAAGCTTCAGAGAAATCTGGAGCTTTTTTGTTATATTTACTTTTGTACAGTTTGAAAAAATTAAGCTATGAATTTAATTGAAAAAGAACAGCTTGTTAAACTTAAAAAGATTGATGGTAAGGGTTTTTTTAAGAGAAACCCATTTCAACTATTTGGTTCGGAAGAACATCAATATCAATTAAATTATCCTTTATCCGAAAAAGAAATTTTAAACTTTGAAAAAACAAACCAAATTCAGCTTCCTATAGAGTATAGGAACTTTATAAAAGATATAGGAAATGGAGGAGCAGGTCCTGTTTATGGAATATTCAGATTACAAGATTGGGATTTAGAACTTGATATAGAAAACAAGAATTTTCTAAATGAAAAATTTCCTCATACAGAAAAATGGAATCTAATTTTTCCTGAGAATCAAAATGATGAATATGATTCTGAAAGTGATGCGTTTGTCGCCTGGGAATCAGAGTGTTTTAGCGAAAGACATATTTATGGTAGTATTAGAATTTGTCATTTTGGTTGTGCAATTTATTATGTTTTAGTTGTTTCAGGCGTAGAAAAAGGGAATATTTGGGTTGATGCGAGAGCGACTGACGAAGGCATATATCCAGTTACAAGCGAAACTAAATCAAGGTATAATTTTGCTGAGTGGTATAATGAGTGGATTGCCGACAGCTTGAAAAAGCTTGGAAAATAAAGGAAATTATAAAGTAACGAAAGTACTTTATAAGTGGTATACTTGGCTTTTTACTAGCCAAAACTGAATCTCAAAATGTTAGCCTTTTCTATTTCCGAATGTTTACTAAAAGCTATCTCAAGTTTATATTTTAGCTATAACAGCTTAATTATCTGATATTTTGCAATTAGAGTTTGCCGCTTAAATCTAAATCACTACTTTTGCCGCCGCTAACAAAGGCACATTTTACCGAAGGCATCTATGAATATGAAGAAAATTGTTGAGTACAGGAAGTTACTTGACGTTACAAAAGCAGCAACACTAAAAGAGCTTAAAACAATTTACAGGAACAGTATGAAAGACTGCCATCCTGATACATGTACTACTGATGAGGAGCGTCTTGCTGCCGAAGTTAAGAGTAAAGAAATTATTGAAGCATACCACTTTTTAGTGAGTGTAGCTCCGGAAACTGCTGAAAAAAATGCGGTTGAGTATGCTAAAACAACTTCTGCATCTGGTATCCTTGATTTTTATATGGAAAACCAGGCTTTGTATATCAACTTTGTTGATGGAAGCTGCTATGAGTACTTTGGTGTGCCAAAACAGGTTTATATCAAAATGGTTAATGCTGATTCTCAGGCACGTTTTGCACGCCGCCACATTTACGGTACGTATCTTTACAGAAGCGCAAGTAAAATTGTAGCTAACGCTGAGTAATTTAAAATATACTGGCTTTCGCCTAACTAAAAACTCCCGCTTAAAGGCGGGAGTTTTTTTATTGTTTTGCGTAGGTATAAGTTTTAGAGCTTGCAGGATAGTGCAGTATCAGCTTGTCGTCTTTTATTATCAAATAAATGTTGGCCGATGTTCCGTCGTCAAACTTTGCGCTTATTACCTGATAATCTTTTTCGTCAGAGATTGTAAAAGGCCCGGCTTTTACTACATCATATATAACCGACATAAAATTATTACCTTCAATTTCAACATAAGCGATCTGAAGATTTTCAGCGTAGCCCTCCATGTCAAGAAGCAGCTGTTTGTTGAGTTCGCCCAGGCTTTTGCCAGATTCTGTTACCGTGGCTTTGCGGCTGGCAACATCAAGGCTTGCATTTAATGTAGCATAGGTTACGAGTTTCCACTTTCCCTGTAAATCTTTAAGCGTTGCATTTTGAGACCATAGCGGAGCAAAGAAAATAAGGGTTATTATGGTAAGAAATAGCTTTTTCATATTTGGGTATCAAACGTATTTTACAAAAATAGAAAAAGCCTTTTACTATGAAAAGGCTTTAGGTATAGTTTTTAAAACTTGAATTATGCTTTAACAAAAACAAGTTCCAAAGTCTGGCCCTGTCCTGATTTAGAAATATGCAGTTTTTTTTCTTTTATCCAAACTGTTGTGTCAGATGTTGAAGCATCGCTCCATGTTGCGGACATTATCTGGTTTGTTCCTTCCTCTTTTAAAGTGTAAGTGCCGGTTTTTTCTTTCCCTGCCATATTTTGTTTTACAGTATTGCCTGTAAAGCTCGCCGAAGAATTTTTTAGCTGTTCGGCTGCTTGCTTCATGCCGGCGTCAAGCTGCGCCGCTACATCCGGTGTTAATTGGGCTTTTTGCTCTTCTGGGATAACAACCGCACCCGTAACAAGGTCTATAGTAATTCCGCTCATGTTTACAGAGGTAAGTTTCCAGTTTCCCTGAAGATCTTTGTCTGAAATTTTTTGTGCAGACGCCGCTGTAAATGCACAAAGCGCTACGAATAGATAGATTAGTTTTTTCATAATTTAGTTTATAGGCTGGTAAATGTATTTTATTTTTTTTTACGATGGCAGAAGTTTAACAGTTATTAATAGTCGTTACTATATAGCTTTTGGTTCAAAGTGTTATCTAGTAGTTGGTTAAGTGTGCAGGTTGTCGATAAATTCACGAAAAGGCGAATGCAATAAAACTGTTAAGAAATTATTAACGTAATTTGATATAGAGACAAGCATTATAGTAACATTTTACATAAAACCTTATAACCTTATGCGTTACACATCTATTTATTCAAAATTTAGATATATTTGGATATATGAAAACAAACGGCGATATAATACTTATTGAAGACGATGCAGACGACAGGGAAATCCTGATTGAAGCATTTGATCAGGTTATGACCGAAAATAACTATGATAACCGTTTGGTTGTTATAGAAGACAGTTCTGTTGTAATAAACTACCTGAAGAGCACGAAGACAGAGCCATTTTTGCTTTTGTCTGACATTAACATGCCAAAAATAGACGGGTTTACTTTAAAAGACCAGATTAGTAATGATCCTGAGTTAAGCATTTTGAGTGCGCCCTACCTATTTCTTACCACATCAGATACCGTAGACTACATTACGAGAGCCTACCAGGCGTCAGTCCAGGGATATTTTGCAAAACCGGTAACCTTTTCGGGTTATAAAAAACTAATAAGCGATATCTTATCGTATTGGAAACTTAACAGGATATAGCACCTTACTCATGCTATAATCTCATATACAACATACACTGCATCCCGACTACTTACTGTTGCCGGGATTTTTTTGTTTTTGACCCTTACTGTTTTTTTTAATTGGATGAAATAACTATCTTCATCCTGAAAAATTGTAAGTATGATAAAGCAATACCTTTTTTTATTTCTAATGCTGTTTTGCTGTTCTGTAATGTTCGCACAGGCGGGTCCGGGGTCTAATCCAATTGACGATGCACTTAGGGAATGCAGGGCAGACAAGGAGAATCAAAATCCGGAAGGTAGTATTCAGTGCGAATATGCCGCAAGGATAGCGTGGGAGAAAGAAGTTGAAAAGCATTATAAAAAACTGCTTGAAATTTTAACTGCCGACGAAAAAAAGGGATTACGCATATCGCAAAAAGACTGGCTTAATTACAGGGATAACGAAATGCTTTTTGCAAGCACTTTTTATAAAAACATGAAGAGCGATTCGTGGCTTGTAATTCAGGCGGTGAGGCTTACATCTATACAACGTACCAGGGCTTTGGAGCTTCAGGAATACTACGATATGAAAATGCTCGATCAGGATTAAAAATTTTTACGGCAGGCTGTAACGAAGTATATAAGGGTTCGTCTAATTACTTAACGCCCTTTGTGGCAGTATAAAATTTTTAAACCAACACTAAACCAATTTTTAAGATGCAGGCACACGAAATTGATTACCAGATTCACGGTGAAGAAATGCAGTATGTAGAGATAGAGCTTGATCCGCAGGAAGCAGTTGTTGCAGAGGCAGGAAGCTTTATGATGATGGATAATGGTATCCAGATGGATACTATTTTTGGCGATGGCTCAAACCAGAATGAAGGAATAATGGGTAAGCTTTTCTCGGCGGGTAAGCGTATGCTTACCGGAGAAAATCTTTTTATGACGGTGTTTTTAAACCAGGATAAATTTAAGCGCAGGGTAAGTTTTGCGTCGCCATATCCGGGTAAAATAGTGCCTATAGACCTTGGCCGCTTTGGCGGAAAATTCATCTGCCAGAAAGATTCTTTTCTTTGCGCAGCAAAAGGTGTAACCGTAGGCATAGAGTTCTCAAGGAAATTAGGCCGCGGACTCTTTGGCGGCGAAGGGTTCATCATGCAGAAGCTGGAAGGAGATGGCCTGGCATTTGTACATGCAGGCGGAACATTGGCCCGTAAAGAACTTATGGAGGGCGATGTACTTAAAGTTGATACAGGATGTATCGTGGGCTTTTCGCAAACCGTAGATTATGATGTAGAATTCATTGGCGGTATCAAGAATACTATTTTTGGTGGCGAGGGACTATTCTATGCAACACTTCGCGGGCCAGGAACAGTATATGTACAATCGCTGCCTTTCAGTAGGCTGGCCGGCAGGATATATGCTGCAGCGCCACAAGGCGGAGGTCAGCAAAGGGGAGAAGGAAGCATTTTAGGCGGACTTGGCAACCTGCTTGATGGCGATAACAGATTTTAATATTTTTTCAGATATACTGGAAAGGGCTTCGTGCCCTTTTTTGTTTTGTATATTTGGGTTGAAACTAACAGGTAGGGTAAACTCCGCTTGTATTGTTTCATACTCGGCATAACAATTGCTATTAGTTTTCGTTTTTAAACAGTAAAGAATAATATAGATGAAAATAAGAATATTGCTTTCGGCATCATTGTTCCTGATGCTTTTTTCGGTAAAGGGGCTGGCACAGGATAAAAACTGTGATGTTAAACAACTGCAGGCTGAAACCTATGATTTTGCACTTAAAAACCTCGATTCGATAAAGAAATACGTAAAAAGCAGCGAGATTACCGTGGCATTTGAAATGACAGAAACCGGGGTAGTAAAAAATATTGACTACTATCTTGCCTATGGTGCTAAAGAACAGAAAAAGGTAAAGGTGTGGAAAGGCCTTGAGGCTTTTGTGAAAGAAACATTTTCACGCTGCCCGGAATCTCATTTTTATAATGGACGTGAACAGGTGGTAAAGGCAGATTTTGCGATACCATTAGTTAAAGAAGATATTGCTAAGGCTAAAAAAAACCTTGAAGGATCAGATGGATATACCGCGCCTGGCACCGGACTTACAGATGTGCCTAAAAACAGTAAATATACCATCGAGGTTAAAAGCCTTACTGTAGGTAAAAAAACAAATGAGGCGCTTGTAAAAGACGGCACGCTTGACTATGACAGGTCTAAAATGATACGCCTCTCTGAAATATTTCATATAGCATTTGATGTTGTAAAACCGGATGGCAGCAAAACAACCTATGTAAAGTATAAACTGTATGAGCGCGTAGACAATAAAGGCAGGATAATTACATCTGAGCAATGGAGGCCTGTAGTCAATGGAAAGGTAAACCTTTCGGTTAAAGGTATCCGCGATACGCATCCCGGAGTACAGCATATTAAGGTAGGTGAGGAATTTGATTTTGATATCCTAGTCACTTTTAAAAAGTAATATAAAATATAAGTATAACAAAAAATCCCGATTACGCAGCAATCGGGATTTTTTTATATCTGCCTGCATGGGTTTAAAATACAATCGGTATCTTTGAGCTTTGGCTTTAGGGGTATTCTGAAAAGAATTGAGAGAGTCCCTTTGAACCTGATCCGGTTTACACCGGCGTAGGGAAAAGCGCAGGAAAACTATATATTTTCCTCAACTCCTTTTGGGAGGCTCTATTGCCATATTTTATTAAATTATAAAACAAAATATGAAAGAGTTTCTTTGGAATTCCGTCCTTTCCGTACGGAAAAATGCACCCCTTGTACATAATATTACCAACTATGTGGTTATGAATACCACAGCTAATGCGCTGCTTGCTGTTGGCGCTTCGCCCATTATGGCGCACGCCCATCCCGAAGTGGAGGATATGGTTAGCATCTGTGGCGCTTTAGTTATAAACATTGGTACGCTCGATGAATATTGGGTAGCCAGTATGCTCAAAGCTGCTGCCAAAGCCCATCAGCTTGGTAAACCCTGGGTTCTCGACCCGGTGGGTGCAGGAGCAACAGCCTACCGCAATGAAACTGTTGCTCAGCTATTAGCATACAAGCCTATTGTAATAAAGGGTAATGCATCTGAAATTATGGCGTTGGCCAAAGTTAGCCAGTCAGTAACAAAAGGCGTTGACAGTGTACATCAAAGTACAGAGGCAATAGATGCAGCCCGAATGCTTAACGAAACGATAGGAAGCGTTGTTTGTGTATCTGGCGCCACAGATGTTATTGTTTCAGGCGATAAAACAATCATGATACACAACGGGCATGCCATGATGCAGCAGGTTACAGGATTGGGATGCACGGCATCTGCACTCTCAGGAGCATTTGCGGCAATTGGAGAAGACAGGCTTCAAAGCACTGCTGCTGCTATGGCAATGCTAGGCATAGCTGGAGAAATGGCACAACGAAAATCAACAGGGCCGGGAAGCCTTCAGCTACATATTCTTGATATGCTGTATTCTCTTACCGAAGAAGAATTTAACGATACCCTTAAAATAGAATATCATGGCTAAGCCGTTCTTAAGCAGGCTTTACCTGGTTGTAAGTGAAGAGGCATGTGTAGGCAGGGATATTCTCTGGGTTATAAAACAGGCTATTAAAGGCGGTGTAGATATGGTACAGCTCAGGGAGAAATATTTAAATACCCATCAATTTACTGAAGTTGCTCTAAGACTTAAAGAAATGCTTGATGGTTATTCCGTACCACTTATCATTAACGATAATGTTGAGGTTGCCATACAATCAGGAGCATACGGAATTCATGTAGGTAACACTGATATGGCTCCGTTTAAGGTAAATAAATTATGGCCGCAATGCAATATGCTGGGCTATTCTGTTGAATATATTGAACAGCTTAATAACGAACAGGTTCAGTATGCCGATTATCTTGGGATAAGCCCTGTTTTTAGCACCCCTACAAAAACAGATACGGTAACCGAATGGGGGCTTGACGGCATCCGCCAAATACGAAACCTTACTGATAAATCTCTCGTGGCTATAGGTAATATGAACAGCAATAATGCTTTTGATATTATCAGTGCAGGTGCCGACTGTCTTGCTGTTGTATCGGCTATTTGTACTGCTAATAATCCTGCAAAAGCTGCCGAGGCGATAAGAAATCAAATTGAAAAAGCCTTATGAAAAAGATGTATACCTACCCATCGTTACTAACCGTTGCAGGTACCGATCCAACAGGCGGAGCGGGCATACAAGCCGACCTTAAAACCTTTGCGGCACTTGGTTGTTATGGCATGAGCGTTGTAACCGCACTGGTGGCACAAAATACCTGCGGCGTGCGCGAAATACACAGCATTCCTCCAGATTTTGTGAGGGCACAATTATTGGCTGTACTGGAAGATATAAGGCCTGATGCTATTAAAATTGGAATGGTACACAGTGTAGAGCTTGTCAACGTAATTGCAGATGTACTGAAAGAATATCAGGATATACCCGTGATTTTTGATCCCGTAATGATTTCCACCAGCGGGCACAGGCTTATTGAAAAGGATACTATCGAGGCCATTAAAACAAAGTTGTTTCCATTGGCAGCACTGATTACCCCAAACATGGATGAAGCATCGCTTTTAGCAGGGATGCAGGTAAAAACCCTTCAAGATATGCAAACTGCCACAGTGGCAATTATGGATATGAAACCCGGAGCCTTGCTTTTAAAAGGAGGCCACCTTCAATCTGATATCATTACATCTATTCTGGTTAACCAAGTGGGTTTTATAAAAACTTTTGAATCACAAAAAATAATAACCAATAACATGCATGGTTCTGGCTGTACATTATCTTCTGCCATAGCTTCATTTATGGCAAGGGGATACTCGCTGGAAGATGCTGTTGCCAATGCACAGGAGTATGTACACAACGCAATCCTATACGCTGCCGATGCAGTATGCGGAAAAGGCAACGGCCCGCTAAACCACTCGTATAACCCACAAAAAATGATTAAGAATGAAATGGTCTGAAAAAGCATGGGCAGCAGCCCTGCCCATATATAATGAAATTACTACAATGCCTTTTATTAAAGAGTTGGCGAATGGCACTCTGGATGTAGAAAAATTTAAATATTACCTTCAGCAGGATGCACACTACCTTGAATATTTTGCGAGAGCGCTGGCTATAATAGCTGCCAAAACTCGTGACGTGGACACCATGCTTGATTTTATACGGTTTTCTGAAGGGGCAATTGTAGTGGAGAGGCTTTGCATGACTCCTATTTTAAAGAGTATAATATTGACGTGAGAGCCGAAATGTCTCCTGCTTGCCATCATTATGTGCATTATCTTCAGAGTACAGTTTACACGGCAGATAATGCAGTAGGAATAGCGGCTGTATTGCCCTGTTTTTGGATTTACAAGAAAGTAGGCGATTATATTTTAAGCATACAAGACAAAAACGATAACAAATACCAAAACTGGATTGATACGTATGCAGGAGACGAGTTTGGGCTTTTGGTAGACCGTGCCATTGCAATTTGCGATGAAGCGGCTGAAAGCAGCACTAAAGGCCAGCAGGAATTAATGACCGAAGCTTTTATTGCTGCGAGCCGCCTGGAATATCTTTTTTGGGATAGCGCTTACAGGCTGGAGCAATGGAAGCAGTAAGGTTTTTGGTTTGAGTGTAAGGTGTTTGCTGTCAGATGTTTTGGTAAAATATTTTTCTTCTTTTTATAGTTTGGCACAGATTGTGCATTAATAATAATACCATAAAATAATAAGAAGAATTGAGTTAGTTAGTTAATAATAAAAAGGGCAGTAAAGCCCTTTTTGTTTTTCTATTCACTTGTAAATGTTGACATCGGCAGCCATGCACTATTAAAAACATCGGCCGTTGCTGTATTGCGCCATGCGTAGCGCACTTTTACGGGGTTCCTAACTTCTTTTGATGTTACTACAATGCTTTCCTTTTCTATTTTGGCTGAAGCCTGATAAAATCTGCCATCTCTACCCGCAACTTCAAATTGTGCAGAGGTCTTTCCTTTAAATCGAAGTCCTGCCGCATTGCTAAAATAAATCGTTAGCTTATTACCCTTTGTCGATACAGACTTATATAAAGGTCCGTTTACAATACCTTTATTTAGCGTATAAACATCACTTAAAACGAGATTTGCCAAACGTTCGCCTACAGGCCGCTTGTTGCGTGGGTGAATATCTTCTGTTGTACTTATATCGTTTATGGAAATCATTCCGGTTTTAGGTAACTGTGTGGTGACTTTGCGTTGGGCATCTCTTATTACAGCAGCGTGATAATCGCCACCATCATATTTATAGGGTGCTATTTGTACTAAGTAGAATGGAAAGTCATCTTTCCATTCGGTACGCCACGCCTTAATAAGGCCCCCAAGTGTTTTATCGTACACATCAGAACCTACATTAGCTTCGCCCTGATACCATAATACTCCGGCAATCTTGTAACCCACAAAAGGATATATCATCGCATTATAGGTTCGCCCTGCTTCTACAGGGCTCCATGGCACCGGATCAACCTTGGCTGCTGCCTCTGCAATTACAGGATCTTTTTTTACGTACAGTTCAGGAATCCATACTTCGGCAGGTGAGCCGCCCCAGCTTGAATTTATTATACCAATCGGTATATTTTTTAATTCCTTTTGAAGGCGTTCTGCAAAGAAATAACCAATAGCGCTAAAATATTTCATTGTTTGTGGAGTGCATGCACTCCAATTGCCAGGTACATTCATCTGGGGATAATGAGACGAAAGTTTAGGTGCAGTAAAAAACCTGATGTTAGGATAGTTTGCCTTTGCTATTTCTTCTTCGGCGTTGTCTATGCCCTGGCTCGCTGTCCACTCCATATTAGACTGGCCCGAGCAAAACCATACTTCGCCCGACATTACATTTTTTATAGTCAGTTCGTTATACCCTTTAAAGTTTATGATGAATGGCCCTCCTGCATCGGGCGTCTTTATAAGCACTTCCCAGTAGGCATCTACAGTGGGCTTGGCTTTATACTCCTGCGTTGTCCACGACGGTTTTATGGTAATATCTTCAAAGGGGCTGGCCCAACCCCAAATTTTTACTTCGCTGTTTCGCTGCAATACCATATTATCTGATATAAAATTTGGAAGCGATACGTTGGCAAAAGCCAAATTGCTAATTAAAAGCAATATGAATATTGAACAGATCTTTTTCATTTATAATGATGTAAGCGGTAAATATATAATCTTTTAGTCAAATTGACTGTTAGTGTATTTTTTGTTTTTTTAGAAGCAATGGAAAGCAGGCGAAAAATAATAATTTGGGTTTTTAGATTCTAATAGTATCCTGTCAAACTCACATACCTTGATTATGCTTAACCTGCCTTTAACAATAACTCTCAAATTAAGGTTAATTGTTGTAAAACAATAGGTTATGTTCTATGTGGGTGGTATCTTTAAAATAAACAATCTAAAACAACAATTATGAAAAAGTTATTTTTAACGCTGGGAGCCGTATTGGTTTTTGGTATTGCTTCAGCACAAACAGATACAGCACGTACTAAAGTTAATAACAAGACTACGCAGACACAAAGAAGGGCTACAGATACCCGTACGTCAGATCAAAAAAGGGTAGATGCCCAAAAGAATATTAATGACTTGGAGAAAAATACGAACAGGATTAGCACACCAGCGACTCCCCAGCCATCAATTAATACTAACTCGTCTGCAACGCCACAGTTAACGCCCCCTGTGTCGCCCCCGCCGCCAGGAGCGCCGGTAAATCCCGGAGCACCGGTGCCGGCAACACCCACAACACCAGTAAATCCTGGTACACCCGTTCCTACAACACCAAGACAATAATCGCGAAAGCTCCTTACATTGTAAGGAGCTTTTTTTTAAGCTCTAACGTAGTGTTAAAAGAAGTGCGGATGAGCATATCATTTCTTATTTTTAGTACTCAAATCAATTATTAGCTAAGCCTTATGAAAAAGACTTCCTATATGACCAAACCGGAAAAGAAACAAAGTAATGTAACCGATCTTGAACGGATCATATCTGTGCTTGGGGGTGCCTATCTGCTATATGATGCATTAAAAAAAGGAAAGCGAAGCATACCGGAGATAGGAGCTGCCGGTTATATGATTTACAGGGGCGTTAGCGGTTACTGTTTTGCAGGAGACGTAAGCAAGAAGCTTTTCAGTAAGCCTGAGAAACCTAAAGGCTCAAATATAAATATCCATGTAAGGATGGTGGTAGACCGTCCTGCAAATGAAATATATAATTTCTGGAGGCATCTGGGTAATCTTCCATTGTTTATGGAGCATCTTGAAGGCGTGACAGTACTGGGCGATACGCTTTCTGAATGGAAAGCTAAACTGCCGGGTGGAGTGGGCTCTGTAACCTGGAAAGCAGAAATAGTATATGACGAGCCGTTCAGATATATAGGCTGGACATCGCTGCCTGGATCGGTAATTAAAAATTCAGGTAAGGTAACTTTTAAGGATGCGGGAGAATTAGGTACGCTGGTTCATGTTGTCTTTTCTTATGAAGCGCCGTTTGGAGCAGCAGGTGAGGAGATAGCAAGACTTATTAATCCTGTATTTGAAAAAGCCATCCGTAAGGATATATTGGCATTTAAACGCTATATGGAAACAGGTACACCGCAGAAACTGCAGCAGGAAACGGTTACGATATATTCGTAATCACTATTTGCTCCACGATATTTTTTTAATATAATCTTCGGCCTGCAAGCTGTCTACAATATCAAGAAGACGGCTGCTGGCCGATTTTTGTAATGTAACATCTATAACAAGTTCTTTTTTGCGCCTTTCGATAGAAAAGTTGGCAAAATCAAGATCCTTATCCTCTAACAAGCGGTTGATTATTTTTCGTGGATTAACGTCGCCTTTTGCATGTATAGCCAGCGATTTTTGATGGAATTTATTGGAAATCCTTTTTTGGATAGGGTGAAGTCCCCATAAGATAATAATAGAAAAAACGGTAGCAGCGCTCGCTGCAAAGTACATTCCGCCACCTGTAGCCATTCCTATTCCTGAAACGGTCCATAAGCCGGAAGCAGTTGTAAGCCCCAATACCGTAGCAGGTTTCCTGAAAAGTATTGTTCCTGCTCCGATAAAGCCTATCCCGCTTACAATTTGTGCCGCCACACGCGATGGATCGAGTTCTGCGTAATCCCTGCCCACAATATCATTGAATCCGAAGGAAGATACTAGCATAATTAGTGCTGAACCCATGCATACCATCATGTGGGTTCTCATGCCTGCAGCCCAATCTTTGCGCTCACGCTCCAATCCTATAGCCGCCCCAAAAAGAGCTGCCAATACTAAGCGGAGTGATATTTCGGTCCACGGTAAATCCATTATAAAAAAATGTAGGTTTACATAGCATCAATATAGCCGCAGAGCAGTTCTCCTGTGCGGCTTACGGTTTGTTTAATAATTTCTTCCGGGCTGCCCTCAAATACTTCGCGGTGAGCACAGTATTTATTATCAGGCAATTTTATATGGATAAACATAGTGCCAACAGGCTTTTCAGGTGTCTCGCTTCCACCTGTTGAGGTAAGCCCTGTTACAGCAATGGCAATATCACATTTAAAATACCTGTTCAGCCTTTCAGCCAGTAATCGTGTAACTTCCGCTGATTCCGGCGAAAATTCGTCAATCACATTTTTTGGGATAGCAAAAAGTTCTTCTTTAGTACTTACGTCATAGCACACAATGCCTCCTAAAAATATTTCACCAGATTCAGGGACCAAAGCAAATTCAGATGCCAGCCATCCTGCCGTAGCGCTTTCCGCTACAGCTATTTTAAGTTTTTTCTCAGCGATACGGCTGCTGCACAATGTGATTTTTTCTGAAGCCATATATAAGTGAGCTAAAAGTTAATCTGTAGAAAATTCTCCAGCATCATAGCCTTCCGGCTCGCCGGGACTGAATTTTTCGGTATCCTGCTGTTTTCCCGATTCTTTTTCCTTTGCCGGGTTTTCCTTAGTATTCTTCTCCTTATCAGCCTCTTTGGTTTTATCTGCTGTCATAAATTTGAGTTTATGCAGCTGACATGGCTTTTTCTACTGCTGCTGTAGCACTAACATTATTGTTAGACAATGATGTGTCTGCCGTATTATTTGCTGTATTGGCAAGATCTGATAAATTAATACTTGTGCCAAAGAATGATTTGCTTATAGACTCTCTAACTGCTTTCATAATTATATTTAATTTGCTTTTTGTGCTTCTCTTGTTGTTACCCTTGAATTGTTACCGGTGCTTCCCGTGCCTGTACCAGATCCTGTACCTGCATCGCCGCTGCTGCGTATTGGTTTTCCGTCTTTGCCAACGGCGCTTTTAGCATCGCTGTTTTCAACCATATCAGTTATTGCCTGCTGCCTTGCTTCTTCTTTTTTAGTGTTATTAGCAGTAGAAGCAGAGGTCGAAGTGTTTCCGGCGAGTGTAGTTGTTTTAGTAGTTCCTGACGCGTTGCCAGTTTTGCCCGACCCTGAAGTTGAAGAGGCATTTATAGCTGCTGACGAGGTAGAACCGTCATTTATAGCACCCGAATTGTCTCCGGATGAGATAGTGTCATCTGCTGAAGATGATTCGTAAGTTTCATCTATGGTAGTATTTTCTTCGGTATTTTCAGTTTTTCTGCTGCAGCTGTCACACGATGAAAAAATATTCATCCCTCCGATAAACAGGCCGGCAAAAAATAATTGTTTTATTATTGCTTGCTTTTTCATGGTAATAGGTATTAAAGTTTCTTAGGATGAATTTACTTAATAAAAGAGCGTCGATATGCTAACAAAATTCTAATTGGGAATAATATAACATTTGTAAAAGCGCTATATTTTTTCGCTGTTATGGGGCTCATCCTGGCACAGCAGTTTCATAATGAGAATAATGCCGCAGAGCGAGCCAGCAATACTATTGGCAAGTATTATAGGAAGGTCATTACGGATAGCTCCATAAATAACCCAGATTACCATCCCTAGAAAAAGCATGGAATACGTAGGGGCCGACAGACTCTTTACCTCCCGGGTTCTTATCACTTTTACGGCCTGTGGAATATTAGCGATAGTAGTAAAAAATGCTGCACTAAGGCCTATTATTTCAATGTAATCCATTTTGATTGATTTTGTTATATATACTTGTCTTTAACATGGCGGCTTATATAGGTGCTGAGACCTGCTCCTTCGACTGCGAGTTTCTTCATCTTTTCGATGTTGCGCTTTCCGGCACTGGCATAAGTATACAGGTACACGGAATCGTGCCCAAACTGCACACGTACGCTTTCATCTTTTATTTCATAAGCTGTAACCCCTGAGTTGCCTGATATGTTTTTGTAATGTTCCATAGCTTTATAAAGTTAGCCATCCTTAATTTACCCGTAGTAAGTTTAACTCTTGATTAACTGGTAATTAACAGCTTATTAGTGTTTTACGCAGTAACTTGTGCGGGTAACACGAAACAGTTTTAATTAACACGAGCAATTATGAAAAAGATATTTTTTACCATGGCGGCTGTGCTTACAATTAGCATAGCTTCCGCACAAACAGATCCTAAACAGGTGCCACAGCCACCGCAAACGCCTTCTACACCGCTGCCTCCGGCAAAGACGGACATGAAGGCAAAGCCGGTTCAGGATGTGCAGATTCAAAAGGATGCTGTAAACAAGCAGCCTAAAACAGCCGGAGAAATCCAGCCGCGTAAAGATGAGCTTAAAACCCAGGACCATATAAAAGGAACTACTACGGTTAAAAGCGATACGGTAAAAGCCGTTAAAATGAAACCGGGAAGAAAACAATAAAATAGAGAAGGGGCTTAATGCCCCTTAATTATTGAGTAAAATTTTGTCATGAAACCATGTTGTTAAAGATGGTTGTCTGTAATAGTGATGTTCTTTCCGTCCCCGTGCGTATACTTCCTGTTTACTAAATGGCTTTCGTGATGAGGATACGTGCCAGAGTGTGAAGGACAGGTTGTCTTAGGGAAAGATGCGAGTTCCTCCGGATTGATGATTGCCGGATCTTCATACGGAAAAGTGAAATTGTATGAAGTGTTCATGTTGTCAGGATAACCGCCCAGGTCTCCAAGATCGTGGCGGTCAATTGTGTAATTTGCCATAATCGCTTGATTATAGCTTAAAGGTAATAAATTATTTAATCAGATAATTCGTTTGTGTGTTAAGATTCGTTTCCAAATAATTATCTTTTAATAGTTTAAATAGCAATAAAGCAAAAAGAGCCGTTAGGCTCTTTTTTTTACATAAACCCGTCGGTCTCCGGATTGTTGTCTGTACGTATTATATTCCTGCCTTCCCTAACAGGTGTCCTTTTGTTTACAAGATGGCTTTCGCTTTCAATTTCTACATCTTTAGCATCTGCAATCTTTGTTTTTTTAGGGAAAGAAGCAAGCTCCTGAGGATTTGTAATCGCCGGATCTTCATACGGAAGATCAAAATCCTTTTTCATATTGTTGTTATGATTACGAAAATCATTACTGTTTGCATCGTTGTTCATGATATATAATTTTAATGATTAATAGTGTTTATCCGCCTACGATTTCGCCGCCATTAATATGGATAACCTGTCCGGTAATATAAGTAGCCTCTTCTGAAGCCAGGAAAACATAAGCAGGGCCAACTTCGCTGGGCTGTCCGGCACGTTTCATAGGCGTGTCCTGTCCAAATTTTGCTACCTCGTCCGGCTCAAAAGTTGCAGGAATCAATGGGGTCCATATCGGCCCGGGTGCAACGGCATTTACCCGTATTTGCTTTTTAGCCAGCGTTGCCGACAGGGAGCGTGTAAAAGATACTATTGCTCCTTTTGTGCTGCTGTAATCTACCAGGTGAAAACTGCCCCTGTAGGCTGTAACCGAAGCTGTATTTATAATGCTGTCTCCTTTATTGAGGTGTTTCATCGCTTCGCGGGTTATATAAAAGAACGAAAGTATGTTGGTTTCAAATGTTTCTTTAAGCTGGTCGGCCGTAATATCTTCAAACTTTTTTTGGGGAAATTGCACCGCTGCGTTGTTAACTACGATATTTAGCCCTCCAAGATTTTCGATAGCTTCATTTACTGCCTGCGTACAAAAAATTTCATCTTTAAGGTCGCCGCATATCAGCCTGCAGTTTACACCCTCTTTTTCTACCAATTCCTTGGTTTCTGTTGCATCTTTATGTTCGTTGTAATATACAATGGCAACGTCAGCTCCTTCGCGTGCAAAGTGTACGGCTACGCTTCTGCCTATGCCGCTATCGCCTCCTGTAATAATCGCCTTTTTGCCTTTTAGCCTGCCGCTTCCCTTGTAGCTGTCTTTAATTATTTCAGGCTCAGGGTTCATTTTATATTCATACCCCGGCTGGCTCTGGCTTTGCTCAGGAAAATATTCAGGTTTATCCATTGTATTCTTTTAATTAAATTTCTTTGTCTGCTGCTTCAATATTTATATGCGATTCTGCGATGACTGAGAGTGCCAGATCTGCTTCTTTTTCTTCAGATAAAGTCTGTTCCAGCAGCAGTACAACTTCTTCCTCTCTAAGCGCAATGGCATACGCACGCATTGTGCCATAACAGGCAATCTCATAGTGTTTAATTTTTTGCAATGCTGCTATAAGTGCTGCATCACTAACCACGCCTTGTTTTACATCTACGTAAACCATATTCACTTCGTCTATAAAACACTGCAGTGCATCATATGCTATCGCTTCTTCCGGTACGCCTATAAGGTAAAATATTTTTTCAAGCCTTCTTAAATGGCCCGATGTTGTGCCTTCCAGTTTGTGCAATAATTTCTGGAGATCGGTGGAATAAGCATGTGCTGTTATATCCTTGAGCATAAACATCATGATGTCTTCAGCCCACAGTAACTCCTTTAGTTGTTTTTCAAACAATCCTCTTAGTTCTCCGTACTCGTCAAAATTATGTTTTGCTGTGTTCTGGATCATGGCTTTATCATTGTGAATTATAAAGTTAGTTATGGTTTGTAACAGTATGTCATAAAGCAATTATAATTAACGCTTGATTAACAACACATAAGGGGTTTGCAGATGGTCGTAAAAAATAATCTCTTCAACGTTTTTAAAACAACTTTTTTTAACATCTGAAAGTTGAAACGTATGTTTGCTTAAGAACAGAACGAGAAGTTGAGTATGAAAAAGATTTTGTTGCTGACAATGCTAATGCTGGGGGCGTTAGCTTGTTCGGTAGAAGAGGAAACGGTACAAACTGCACAGCAGGCAGATGTATTTTATGCAAAGGCAAATACGGATAATGAGCAGGCATTTGCAGCGGCAACCCTGCCTAACTGTTTTACAAAATTCAGTGCAGACGTTTATGTAGATGTATCCGGTGGGTTTGGAAACCCTGTAGTAGTCTTTGTTCCTGTAATAACAGGTAATGTTGCCATTAATGCCAAATTTTGGGTCAGGGTGGAAGTACAACCACTTTCAGATTGCGATGATTTGAATAGCAATACAGGTGCACTGCTTACTTTTGGGCCATCTGTACCGGTGCAAAATGTAAATTCATCACCGCCTTCTGTTTCTGTGGCACCCGGGAGCATGCCTTTGTGTTATAAATGGAGGTTTGTGTTTGAGGGAGTGGGCTCAGGCGGAAAGATTACATGTACAAATGCCAGCAGATGGCAGGAGTCACCATTGTTTTAAATATTTTTGATTTTTAATAGTAGGAGAAAACCATCGGCTTATGCTGATGGTTTTTTTGTTGGAGTAAAAAGTATCTTAAATCTGACGTTCCGTATCCAAATGCTTTATACTTTTACAAAAAATCAATTTTATGAATCGTCTTCACTTACTATATGCCTTATTTCTTTTCTTATGTATTTCATGCGGAAGCAATAGCCAGGAATTAAAAGAGCTGGGTAAAACCGACCTTAAAGAAATATCGTCGCTCGAATTTTTACCTCATTCTAAAACAGTTTGGGCGCTGGAAGACAGCGGTAACAAAAATAAAATTTACAGGATAGGAAAAACCGGAAAAACCGAACATGAAATAATTATCACAAATGTCGTAAATACCGATTGGGAAGAGCTTGCATCAGATCCTCAGGGTAATCTTTACATAGGCGATTTTGGGAACAATGATAACAACAGGAGAGACCTCGCTATTTACAAGATCAACAAAGAAGACCTTACTAAGAAAACAGCTGCCGCGTCTGCCAAGGTTGAATTCTACTATCCAGAGCAGACTGCCTTTCCGCCAAAAAAATCAAATTATATGTTCGACTGCGAGGCTTTTTTTGAATACAAAGGCGACTTTTACCTGTTTACAAAAAACAGGAGTGCAAAGTTTGACGGTACATTCTATGTGTATAAAGTACCTAACAAAGCAGGAAATCATAAGGCACAATTGTTAGGCAGCCTTACTACCTGTAATATTTATAAAAGATGTGCTGTTACAGCGGCTGATATAAGCCCAGACGGAACCAAAGCAGCAATTCTTACAGGAGACAAGGTTTTTTTGCTGACTAATTTTAAAAATGGCAATTTTGCTAAAGGTAATTTTACAATGTATGACCTTGGGCACATTTCCCAAAAAGAAGGATTGACCTTTACAGATGATAATACACTCCTAATTGCCGACGAAAAAGACAAAAAATCGGGAGGCAGGCTTTATGAGGTGAAACTTTCGGCCTTAAAGGCCAAATGAGAAACCAACTGATATACGCCCGCCGTCTTCACCCTGAAAATAGGCTACCCTCGCTGTCAAGGCATCTACAGCGTTAAGCCACACGGCTCCGCCGTAACTCTTATGCCACTTTCTTGAGCTGTCGTTATCTACCCAAACACGCCCGTAATCAAAACCTGCTGTAACACCAAATTTCATTGGCAGAAAACTTGTTTTCCAGTTGGCAAGGGCGAGTCTTAAGTCACTGCTGTGGTAAAACGACTGTTTACCCGTAAACCGCTCACGCCTGTAACCTCTCAGGTCAGTATCGCCACCAAGCGTTGCTGCCTGATAGAACTCATAGTTGTCATTAAGCAATACTTTTCCTTTTACCGTTGTAGAGAATATAAAGCTGTCATCGTGGGTTATTTTGTGCACGATATTAAGCGAACTTTCCAGATAAGGAAAGTTTTGTTTTATCTCGTCAAGGCTTGTTTTCCACATACCGGTAATATAAAAGCCTAAACCAAGTGCCGGTAGCGATTTATTATCATAGCTGTTAAAACTATATTTTGCGGCAACGCCGGCAAACTGCCTATGCTCAAACAACGATTCTTTTATAGACCCGATTTCAGATATGTAACGGTTAGGGCTATGATCTACCTCTATGGTTTCAAAAGGCAGCTGAAGCTCCAGCCTGCTGCCGTTCCTGCCCTCTTTAAAAAACATTGGCGTTACCCTGAAAACCTGAAGTTTTACTCTGTTGTAATCCATGCTCAGGTCGTCGTCAAAGTTTGGTGTTTCGTTACCGTAGCCAAAATAGTTAATACTGAAGTTAGGGCTAGTATACCATACGTCAAGCCCAAAGTTCCATTTGCTGGCAATGTTCATAAACCTGCCCGAATAGCCAAGTTCAAAACCATCGGTAGCAAAAAAGTAATTTGCCCTTAGTGCATGCTTTTGAGAATACGGCCTGCGGTTAAAATTGTTTATGGTATAATTTACGACTGCCCCTGCTTTTACGCCATCATCCGGATTATAGCCTATTGAAGGATATCCTGCCCAAATGTTATATTGCGGTTTTTCGTAGTCGTAGCTATTCGTTTCGTAGTCATCGGTAAGCAGTAATCGTGCTTTATTGTCTGTATTATAGGTATTCTGTTTGCTCTTAAAATCATATATCTTTACTTTTTTACCGTTTTCAACAGTGTAAGTGTCGTGATTTTGTCCACCAAGCAAGCGCAAGGTAATCGCATTGTCAGGCTCGCCTTTAACTTCAAAAAAATCGTCGTCATCAAGGCCATAGATCCATATTTCCTTTGTTTGTTTCTTGTTGTACATCTTATCAAGCGTCAGGACTTCAGCACCGTCTTTACTTTTGCTGTACATCTTTACTTCGGTTTGGCCATCAGGCATTCGGGTAATAACAAATCTTTCTACCTTATCGGTACCTGTAATTAAGACTGTCTTAAGCAATACTTCGTGATATTCTTTTGCATAATCAGCTAGATGTTCCCTGCGCTTTTTAAGCGTAGCCTTAATGCTTTCAGATGTTTCATCTTGTACTTCTATCGGCAATTTTGCAAAAGCACTATCAATACTTTCGTCTGTAAGCTCGTTCTGCAGCTTTTTAGCCTGTTCAAGCCAAACAGTTTCGTCCGACGTTGTAATTAATGCCAAATCCTGTGCGTAGGGCTCACGGTTAAACCATTTTACATTACTTATATCATCTTTAAAACTCTGCATATGTCTAAGCGGAGGGATGTTCATCAGTATAGATAGCAGTGCACCGTCATACTTAGCGAACGCCTGATCCCTGTCACGCGGGATAGGGCGGTAAAGCACTCGTCCTTTTTCGTTAAAACGTGCCCAGCGCCATTGGTCAGAATGCCTGTCCCAGTCGCCTATCAGCATATCAAAAAGGCGTGCTTTTATATAGGTTTTCTCGTCAACGCTGTATTTTTTGTCTTTCTGCAGATTTGCCAGCACATCATCGGTACCCTCAATATCATCGGCATTACCAAAACTTTCTAGCGCTTTAAATTCCGATGTAGGGCGTTCTTCCACCATGTACAGCTCATCGCCAAAATCTTTGTTATTACTGCCCAAAGCGTTTTGTTTCGGAATGTAATAAAGTTCAGGATTAGTATGGTAGATACCTGCGGTTTCTGCAAGGTCGTCAAGAATAAATGGTGTGTAAGGGTGAGATGTAGTATAAAAGTCTAGAAGAAAGTCTTCTACATACGTTTCGTCAAATGAATCACCTATGTAACGTGTTTTGAATGCAACCGCCTGAAGAAAGCGGGTGGCGCTCTTTTTAAGGCCGCGCATTACAAACTCCCTGCCTTGCTTATCAAGAAGGCGAAGAGATTTAGACTGGTGTCCGCCACCAGCCCTGCCAGGTGTGAGGCCGCCGTGGAGCGTGTCGAGTGAAGCCACTTTAACCTCTATTGGAGTACTGTAGTATTTGCGATAATGATTTCCCATTAAAAAGCGGTAAGTGCCGCCCTTTTTGGTCATATCTTCGGTATATATAGATGCTTTTGTTATCGGCTCAAAGTTATCGGCATAAGCAGCAAAAACCCTGTCATGCTTTTCATGTATCCTCGTTTCAAACAGCTTGGTTTCCTGTTTGTCCTTAACTGCATAATAAGCTACTTTGCTGCTTCCGTCGTTGTAAATATCAAGTATCGCATAACCGTTTGCACCGTAAGAGAAGTCCGTTGGCCTGATAGCTCTTGCCGCTTCTTCGTTTGATCCTGATCCGCTTATTATCTGGTAAATGTTGTCTTTGGCAATGTATTGCAGGTTATGGTCATGTCCCGATACCACTACTACATTGTCTTTATCCTGGATAAGTGTTTTTATCCTGCCGATAAGTGTGGCATAAATTCGGCTTTGGTTATCCTGTGTGCTTGCTCCCGATGTTTTTCGCAATACGTTTATAAAAGTTCCCAGTACCGGCAGCGGTATTTTATATTTAAGCGGAAACAGTTGTTTCTCTGCCGAAAACTGCCCGCCATGCGTACCGTTGCTCATTAATGGATGGTGAATGGCAAGTACAATGGCTTTATCCTGATTTTTGTTCAGCAGGCCTTCAAGTTCGGTAAAAAGGTCTTCGCGGGTTTTAATGGAGCAATCATCGTTTATGGTAGGGTAGGCATCCCAGTCTTCAATAAACCACTGGCTGTCTATCGTTACAAGCAGCGTATTATCACCCAGTTTTATATCGTTGATGGCACAGCCTTTGCCGGGCAGATATGACTTTTTATCCTTAAGTCCGTTTTTTACAAAATCCTCCTGTTCAATAAGGCCTTTAAATCCGTAATACCAGTCATGGTTACCGGGAATAAATATGGTTTGTCCCTCAAAGCTTTTAGCAAGATCCATCTGTACAGTAAGCGATGCCTCTGCTTCTTTTCGCTTTTCTGTTTCCTCTTTTGGCGGCATTCCCAACGGGTAAATGTTATCGCCAAGGTATAGCAACGACGTATTTTTACCAGCTTTTATGAGTTTTTCGTTTACAATAGCCAATAATTGCTTAGAATTTTCGTGTGTGGCATAGCCGGCATCACCTATTAAATAAAGCGTATGGGCTGGCGTATCAGTAATGGTATCGGTAACCAGAGGCGTTAAAGAAGCCTTTTTGCCATACTGGGGTTTACGAGTAGCACACGAATTTAATAGTAAGGCAATAAAAAGACACAACGTAAGTTTTATATTTGCTTTTACTATTATGTTACGCCAAAAGAATTTCATAATTTGGTGGTGTTAAATTCCTGCTTATGAACATTATTCAAAAAGCCGAAAATTATGTTTTTGGTTTATTCAAAGATAAGTTATCTCCCGATTATATTTACCACAATTTTAACCATACTTTACGGGTGGTTAAGAATGTTCAGGATATTGCAAGGGCAGAAGGAATAAACGATCAGGATATAGAGCCGATGGTGCTTGCCGCCTGGTTTCATGATGCAGCCTATATAGATGGACCGCTTAACCACGAAGAGCGCAGCAGTATCATGGCTGTTGAGTTTCTTACAGCAAATGGCTATCCTGTCGGAAAGGCAAATCTGGTAGCTGATCTAATAAAAGTCACAAGACTGGGAAGTACACCTGAAACCCGTGATGAAAAAATAATGAGGGATGCCGACTGCTCTCATTTTGCCGACGAAAATTATTGCGATCTTTCCCAGCTATTGCGTGAGGAATGGAGGCTTACACAGGGTAAAATTTTCACCGAGCTGGAATGGGCATTAATAAACAGGAACGTGCTTGTTCATGAACACCGTTTTTATTCTGAATTTGGTAAAGAGAAACTACAGCCCTTAAAAGAAGCTAATATTGCGAGGCTTCAAAATATCATTTCAAAATTGTATGTTGAAGAAAGCAAAAGTGGTCTGGAAGCCGATAAAAAGGAAAAGAAAGACAAGCAGAAAAAAGAAAAAGTTGCTAAGCCTGAACGTGGTATAGATACCATGTTTCGCGTTACGCTTAGCAACCATACAAGGCTTAGCGATATAGCCGACAGTAAGGCAAACATATTGCTGTCTGTAAATGCAATTATAATATCGGTATCTTTAAGTACGCTTATACCCAAGCTTGACAGTCCTAGCAATGCGCATCTTGTATTGCCAACTTTTGTCCTGATGGTATTCAGTGTAACCTCCATCATCTTTGCGATACTATCTACCAGGCCAAAGGTAACCAGCGGCACATTTACCAGAAAAGATATTGAAGACAGAAAAGTCAACCTCCTTTTCTTTGGTAATTTTTACAAGATGCCGCTCCAGGAGTATGAATGGGCTATGAACGAAATGATGAAGGATGGCGATTATCTGTACGGTTCGATGATAAAAGACCTTTACTTTCTTGGCTTAGTACTTAATAGAAAATACAAACTTTTAAGAATTACTTATACGATCTTCATGATAGGGATAATAACATCGGTCCTGGCTTTTGTTTTTGCCTTCAAAATGATGTTATAACGTTACTTATAAAATAAAAAACGGCAGCTTACCGGCTGCCGTTTTTGTGTACTATTGTTTTATTTTTTTTCTGAAAATTCTTTTATAAGATCATCATAGCTCAAGGCTTCATTAGGCCTTTGGCTGTTATTGTACAGGATGTCAACACGAAGTGCTTTAAGGCCTGTTACTCCCTGAAGATCTTCCACTTCAAAGTTCTCTACTACGCCATCCAGCATATTGTTATGCTGTAGGTATTGTATGTATCTTCTGTATTCCATCTCCTCTTGTTTTTGAGAATATACGATGGTAAGCTTGCCTTTTTCGGTTATACGTTTTGTAGTGCCTTTAATGTAAGCTTTATCTATACGTTTTTTAACCACTTCATATCGGGCATTGTAAGTGCCGTCTACATCAAAACGTTTTTCATCCATCCTGAACCGTATAGATATAGGTGAACTGAATACCAGTATAAGCGATGTAACATCAAGGTCATAAGGAAGCGTTGGTCGAATCCTGTAATACTCGCTTTCCATCTCGCACATGGCCTGCATCTGCCATAATCTCAGGTTGCTAAGGTATAGCGGGCTATAATTTGACTTTGGCGATATCGACGCGCCTATGTACAGATTGTGTTCCACACCGTCGGTTTTAAAACGCTCATAATAATGAGGGAAAAAAGCCTGTGCTTCAACCTGCTTCTGGTCAAGGATCGCAGCCATTTGTTTGTTGATAAGCGACAGTGTTTCGTCAAAATCCTTACGGCAGTCGTAAACCATTTTTACTTTGGAGTCCAACGTCTTAAAGTAATCTTCTATCTTATCGTGAACCTCTGTATTGGCTGTGTCAAAATGCTCAAGTATAGGGTGTATTTCTGTCGCGATGTAACTCTGAACTATAGATTCGGTATCAGCTTTTAAAGAGTTCTTAAGCTCATTCTCCATGTTTTCAAGTTCGTACACATGCTGCTGTATAAGCGGCAGTTTTTCCTGCTTGTGGATAAAACGGAATACCGAAAGCAATTTTTCTATCTGCCTGATGAGGTCTTTTTCTATAGAATCGTTACGGGCGGTAGAAGAACCTTTGATATCAATCTGTCCGTAAAGCGGATAAACTTCTTTAAATACAATTTCCTTATACGATAACTCTTTGTCAGGATCAGCAATATGTTTTAGAGCCTCATCCCTGAATTTCCAATATACACTATTGTGAATGGCGGTGTACTCATTCTGGATAATTGCGTCAATCTCATTCTGAAGTTCAGAATAATTACGGTCTATGGTATCAGTAAGGTAAGGCAGTATATAGTCCAGCTTAACGGCATTAATACTGTTAAGCTCCCTTGCTTTAGAGGATACTACTTCAAAAAAGCCCAGCAGCCTGTCGTTTTTAACGATAGGGGCAAGTATAATACTGCGTATATCCTGCGATAATAAATGCTCAGCAAAACGTGCATCAAGTTCTTTATTGGCAAGAAACTCCTCAACATCAGATATGATGAAGTTTTTCTTTCCGCCAAACATGGTGTCCAGTGTCTGGTTGCAAAAAACCTCGCTGCATTCCATTTCGTCACAGTCAAACAGCACATGGCTTCTAATGCCTTTGAAAGGCGGTGCTTTAAAGCTGTTGTCTTCATTATTTACCTCTGTAAACCCAATGTGAATATCAGGGATATTAAAGATAGAACGGAAGATATCTTCCAGTTGTTCCTTTATAACCTCTTTCTTGGTATCACTGTTGTTTATAAGCAGCAGGTTGCTCTTAAGGTTAGAGATCGCAATTTCGCTGGTTGCATCAAAAAGTGAAACAATACCAAATCCTTTAACGATCCAGCTTCCGGGAGGGAATTTATCCTTCCATAAAGAGAGGTCGTCAAAATTGTTCATTAAGAGGGTAATGTCTTCCGGTGTTATTGTTTTAGCCTTTTCAGTTGGAATTATTTCAAGAAAATCGGCATTATACAAAATGCGGTAATGCTTCATTACGCCATCTTCATCCGGGATGTCATAAAACAACGGCCTGCTGAAGTCAAACTTCTGGCCATAGTAGCTGTTTAATATAAGGCAGCAGCTAAAGATGTAAAATTCATGTTCTTCAAAATTGCGTATAGACATGCCAAATTCCGATCCTGCATTTTTCAGGATCTTTTCAAAGCGTTCAGTACGGTTAAAAGTAAAATTAAAGAAAGGTATTGTAGCTGCCTTTATTTCGTTTTTTTGCAGGGCCGTCGGAAAAAGATCGGCCATCAGGTTTTTTATAAGGTTTTGGTGCTTATCCAGTTCCCTCAGATCTGTAATACCATCTCTAAGTTCAGGGAAAGGCTCAGTATGTTTCAGTAATGCTTTAGCATATTCAGAACGGTAGTCTACATCAGAGTCAGCAATCTTCTCCAGTGTTTCCAGCACTTTGTGGAAAGAAATGCTCGCTACGAGCGGACTATATTTTTCATTTTCCCAATCCATTTTCATATTCAAAAAAATATTGTACAAAGGTACGCAATTTTGAGATTAGATGTATTTTTCGGTTAATTTCTTGTTATAGATTAAGATATTGGAGAGTAGTAGATTAGCAAACCCAGTTTGGTGTGCATGATATTTTATGTTTACTTTGCAGTATCAGTACTATTTTAATGAATGAGCATATCCCAATAGATTTTCCGCGAGGCATAAAACTTACCGTAAAAAGGGAAGATCTGCTGCATCCCCACATATCAGGAAATAAGTTCAGAAAACTCAAATACAATATACTTGAAGCTCAAAAACTGGGCAAAAAAGCGGTACTTACTTTTGGCGGAGCCTATTCAAATCATATTGCGGCCACGGCAGCTGCCGGAAAAGAATATGGTTTTGCGACGATTGGCGTGATAAGGGGGGAAGAACTGGTTAATAAAATTGGTGATAACCCAACTTTAACTTTTGCACAGCAATGTGGCATGATGCTTAAATTTGTAACAAGGGACGAATATAGGTTAAAGTCAGATTCTCAGTTTGTTAAATCACTTGAAACTGAGTTTGGTGATTTTTATCTCGTGCCCGAGGGCGGCACAAATGAGCTGGCCGTGAAAGGCTGCGAGGAGATTTTAGTTGCAGAAGACGAAAAATTTACTCATATTGCCTGTTCAGTGGGTACAGGAGGCACAATATCGGGACTTATAAAATCGGCTCAACCGCAGCAGAAAGTGCTAGGTTTTCCTGCGCTGAAAGGTGAAGGACTGGCTGATGATATTTGTAAATTTGCTCCGCCCGGAAACTGGGAGCTGATAACAGCGTATCATTTTGGTGGATATGGAAAAATAACCGAAGAGCTTATTGTATTTATCAATGATTTTTATGATAATACCGGTATTCCTTTAGACCCTGTGTATACGGGAAAGCTGTTTTTTGGCGTTATAGATTTAATACATAACGGCCATTTTGCTGATAATGCAAACATACTGCTTATTCATACTGGCGGATTACAGGGCATTACAGGAATGAATGCCGAATTAAAAAGAAAAAAACTACCTATAATAAAAACCTGAGAAAATGTTGAAAAAAATTCTGGCTTTAATTGTGCTGAGCTCGTTTTTGCTTAGTTGCGGAACATCAAAATCGCGCGTAAAAACATCTAAGAACGGTACGGCAAGAACCACGAGAACAAGTAGAAATTCAAAACCGTCAATCAGGACTACGGTAGATTCCAAAACCGGCACTGCTTCTTCTTCGGGAAGGACGGAAACGCTGGAGTCTACGTCAAAAACTGTAGTATATGCTGAAGTTGTAAAAGCATACATAGAGCAATTTAAAGAAACGGCAAAAGATAACATGAAACGTCATGGCATCCCTGCGAGTATTACGCTTGCTCAGGGAATATTAGAGTCGGGTGCAGGCAGGGGAACCCTTTGCCAGTCGGCTAATAACCATTTTGGTATTAAATGCCACAACGACTGGACGGGACCTAAGGTATACCACGATGACGACTCTGAACAAGAGTGTTTCAGGAAGTATAGCGACCCTGCTGATTCATATAATGATCATTCATTATTCCTTACAACACGTAGCAGGTATGCTGCATTATTCAAACTTGATAAAGACGATTATGAAGGATGGGCTCACGGGCTTAAGGCTGCGGGTTATGCTACAGATCCTAAATATCCGGCTAAACTGATAGGCCTTATCCAGAACTATGACCTTGCAAAATATGATGCAGAGGTGCTGAATAAAAAATATACCGCCCCAACACCTAAGCCTCAAACACAGGCAAGTGCACCTGTTGCATCTGTTCCGGCACCTGTAAAACAACAGCCTGCCTATGGTACATATACTGTAGAAAAAGGAGATACATTATACTCAATATCTAAAAAACACAATCTTACCGTAGACGAACTGATGAAGCTTAACGGCATGTCAGGTAATTCACTATCTATCGGTCAGGTGTTAAAAATAAAATAATTTAATATTTATGTTATATCAACGTAGCAGCCAGTTGTTTGCAGAAGCAGAACAGGTAATACCAGGCGGCGTAAATTCTCCTGTACGTGCCTTTAAGGCAGTAGGGGGTACGCCTATTTTTGCTAAAGAAGCAAAAGGCGCATATATATATGATGAAGACGGCAATAAATTCATAGACTATATCAATTCATGGGGGCCAATGATACTGGGGCACGCTTATGAGCCGGTAGTTAATGCTGTTATAGAGAGAGCAAAAAAAGGAACATCTTTTGGGATGCCTACAGCCCTTGAAACAGAGATAGCCAAACTGGCCGTTTCTATGGTGCCAAATATTGATAAGATACGTTTTGTAAATTCGGGAACAGAGGCTTGTATGAGTGCCATACGCCTTGCCCGCGGTTATACAAAAAGAGATAAGATAATTAAATTTGCAGGATGCTACCACGGACATTCTGACTCGTTCCTTATTCAGGCAGGAAGCGGGGCGGTTACTTTTGGCGCACCCAACAGCCCTGGAGTAACACAGGGCACAGCAAAAGATACCTTGTTAGCTGTATATAATGACATCCAGAATGTAACAGAATTGTTTACTGCTAACCAGGGAGAGATTGCAGCGATAATAATTGAGCCTGTAGCGGGTAATATGGGCTGCATACCTCCGTCGGCAGGATTTTTAGAGGGTTTAAGAAATCTTTGCGATGCAAACGGGTCTTTGCTTATTTTTGATGAGGTTATGACGGGATTCCGTCTTGCTAAAGGTGGTGCACAGGAACTGTTTGATATTAAGGCCGATATTGTTTGTTTTGGTAAGGTAATCGGTGGCGGACTTCCGGTAGGTGCATTTGCGGCCCGTAACGAAATCATGAATTATCTTGCGCCACTCGGGCCGGTATATCAGGCAGGAACGTTATCAGGAAATCCACTTGCAATGGCCGCCGGGCTGGAAGTGCTTAAAGCTATTGATGGGGATGCAGAATTGTTTAAAAGGCTTGAAGATAAAACGGCCTACCTTGAAAAAGGAATCCGTGAGAAGCTTGATGCTGAAAATATTGTTTATACTATAAACAGGACAGGTTCTATGATTTCAGTTCACTTTGATGCTGCTCCGGTAACTGATTTTAAATCGGCTGCAAAAGGAGATAATGAAACCTTTAAAAAATTCTTTCACGGCCTTCTAGAAAAAGGTGTTTATATAGCACCATCAGCTTACGAAACGTGGTTTATTACTGATGCGCTTACATACGGCGATCTGGATGACACTATAACTGCGATAGGTAAAGTTGCAGATACATTATAAAACAAAAATCCCGGCCTTGGCCGGGATTTTTTTATGTTTTGTCTCGTCCTGAAAAAAGTTGACTAATAAATGTCAACGATATGGAAAAACATGATGTTAGGGTAAAAGTAATTACC
>NZ_JAWLIK010000005.1:0-259538 GCF_033042555.1 Flavobacterium sp. DG1-102-2 | reverse complement strand
GTGAGCGTAGTAGACTACCCTAACTTCTTTACCCCTAACGGAGACGGGTTCCATGACACCTGGAACATCATAGGGCTTCAGGGAACAGGATCTGTTATCTACATCTTTGACCGCTACGGCAAGCTTATCAAACAGATAAGCCCAGACCTTGAGAGCGATGGATGGGACGGGACCTTCAACGGGGCACAGCTCCCTGCTGATGACTACTGGTTCACGGTAACCTACCCTGAGTTTGACGGTGTAAACACCGTAACAAAAGAATTTAAAGCGCACTTCTCACTTAAGAGATAGTAAGTAACATAAAGAACAAAAGAACCGGGCTGCCATTGGCAGCCCGGTTTGTTTTAGGCCTAATATAGAGAAGACTGAAGTTCAAAGAAGGCGCGTCAGTTTTTGCTTAGCCCTGCCTACCAGCAGATACAAGCGATAAATAGGAGCGCTTAGTGGTGCTGTGAAAGATGAACTTTGAAGTATCAATTACATTTATTCCGGCCTCAGCCAGTTTTGCATTGCAGGGAAAGCAGGCTTATTATAGTTGGAAACATCATCATTTGAATGAGCCATACCAAACCATTGTAAGAGTGGAAGTCCCATATATCTGCCATTGGTAAAATTCTCTATAAACCATTCTGAGCTGCCTTTGTATCCATTCTCATGGAAAACAAATTCAGTGGGAAGATTTAAGTGATTGAGTGCTGCATACGACCACAAAATAGCTGCGATTTCGTCACCTTGTGTTGGCCAGTCCTCAGGCATGTTTTCGGTACCTATCAATTCGCGCTGGGTGGGAGTAGTAACCGCAATGTGTCCTGCCTCATGCAACAGATCTCCAGGATATTTCAATTTGCTGAAATCAATAAAAATTGTATTTGGGCCAAGATGAAGGCCCGGTAGAAAAGTAGTCTCAGGAATGACTGCCTCTACAACCTCAATATTTATTGAGGTAAGAAAGTTTACTATCTGTTCTAATTCGGGATGCTTTTTGTCCATAGCTTAAAAATTATACAATGGTATAAATGTATTCTTTTCTGTTTAAAAATCAGTCTGCAGATAACGAAAAAAAGCCTTCCGTGAAGGAAGGCTTTTATAATTGTAAATGAATAATAATTATTTACTATTGTATTTCTTTATTGCATCTGCAAGTATTTCAACAGAGCGTATAAGATCTTCTTTTTTAAGGACGTAAGCAATTCTTATTTCGTCAAGGCCTACATTTGGCGTAGAATAAAAACCTGCTGCCGGGGCAACCATTACTGTTTCTCCGTTAAGGTCGTATGATTCTAATAACCATTGTGCAAAATCATCGGCATTGTTTACCGGTAGTTTAGCGATACAGTAAAATGCGCCCTTAGGCGTTGCTACCTTAACACCATCAATTTTGCTAAGTTCACTGATTAAGGTATCTCTTCTGTCTCTGTATTCGCCAATAACTTCGTCAAAATAACTTTGAGGTGTTTCAAGGGCGGCTTCGCTTGCAATCTGTTCAAAAGTAGGAGGGCTAAGGCGAGCTTGTGCAAATTTCATTGCAGTAGCCATTACTTCCTTATTTTTAGAAACGATACATCCTATCCTTGCGCCGCACATGCTGTAACGTTTAGAGACAGAATCTATCATGATCGCGTTTTCTTCGATACCCGCTACATTCATTACAGAATAATGTTTGTCTCCATCATACGTAAATTCACGATAAACTTCATCCGCAATAAGGAAAAGGTCGTGTTTTTTAACCAGTTCGGCCAATTGCTGAATCTCTTCCTGCGTATAAAGGTATCCTGTTGGGTTACCCGGGTTACAGATAAGTATTGCTTTAGTCTTAGAAGTAATAAGTTTTTCAAAGTCGGCGATAGGAGGAAGGGCAAAACCTTCGTCTATGGTAGAAATAACAGGAACAACTGTTACACCAGATGCAACTGAAAATCCGTTATAATTAGCATAAAATGGCTCCGGAATGATGATTTCGTCACCTGCATCCATTGTGCTTCCCAGGGCAAACATAAGCGCTTCAGAACCACCTGTTGTTATGATGATGTTCTCAGGGTTTACGTTAACACCATTTGTCTGGTAACTTGCAGCCAACTTGGTTCTGTAGCTTTCAAAACCTGCAGAATGGCTGTATTCTAATATTTTTATGTCATTGTTTTTTATAGCATCAAGCGCCACTTCAGGAGTTTTGATATCAGGCTGCCCAATGTTCAGGTGATATACTTTATGGCCTTTCTTTTTTGCGATTTCAGAGTAAGGAACCAGTTTCCTGATAGGAGATTCAGGCATCTGCCTGCCTTTATTAGATACGTGAGGCATTGTAATGAATTTTTATAATGATAGGGTGCAAATTTGCGATTTTTTTTAGAGATTATATAATTTACAATAGCAAAATTGTTACTCTCTAACGTTTTAGTCAAAAATCGTTATAAAAACAAAAAGCTCCGCAAATGCGGAGCCTGAAGTTATATCTATGTAATTACTGATTTGGTATCGCTTTCTTTTTATCAAGAACGCTGCTTTCCTTTTTTTCTACTACTTCACCTTTAAGCTTAAGCGCTACAACGCCGTCTGGGTGGTTAACAGCATTAGATTGTACGGTTATCGTTTTCCTTATAGGCCCCGGATTCATATTATATTTTACTTCTATCTTGCCCGATTTTCCCGGAGCAACAGGATCTTTTGTCCATGAAGGTACAGTGCATCCACAGCTTGATTTTACATCTTTAATAATTAAAGGGGCGTCTCCTGTGTTTGTAAATTCAAAGGTCCTTATGCCGTTATCGTCGCCCTTGCTGGTTGTTCCGTAATCTACTGTGTCAGATTTAAGTTCCATTTTAGCTCCTGCCTGTGCATAAGAAGCTGTAGTGATCAATATAACTGCTATAAGCCCTAAAATTCTTTTCATGGTAGTAGTGGTTTAGTTTTAGTAAAAATACTGCGTTTAAATTAATGTGCAAATAATGCTATAATGTTTTTTTAAAATTGTACTTATATGGTTACTTTTGCATACATTTTACAAAAAACATACCAATATTTTTTGGAATACTAACAAGCACCGTAAGTTATGACGATCCCATCGCAATTTGATGCCAAGACAGCCGAGAGCAAATGGTACGACTACTGGATGAAAAACAATTACTTTCATTCTGAGCCTGACCACAGAACGCCTTACACTATTGTAATACCTCCGCCAAACGTGACCGGGGTACTACACATGGGCCACATGCTTAACAACACCATTCAGGATGTACTTATACGTCGCGCACGCCTTAAAGGATATAATGCGTGCTGGGTGCCGGGTACAGACCACGCATCTATTGCTACAGAAGCTAAGGTCGTTGCTAAACTTAAGGCAGAGGGTATCAATAAAAATGACCTTACCCGCGAGGAATTTTTAGGCCACGCCTGGGATTGGACACACAAATACGGAGGCGTTATCCTAGACCAGCTGAAAAAGCTGGGCGCTTCATGCGACTGGGAACGCACCAAGTTTACAATGGACGATGATATGTCGGCGGCGGTTATAAAATCGTTTGTTGACTTTTATAATAAAGGGCTTATTTACCGAGGTTTCCGTATGGTAAACTGGGATCCTGAAGCAAAAACGACACTTTCTGACGAAGAAGTTATCTACGAAGAAAGACAGGGCAAACTATACCATTTAAAATACCAGATTGAAGGGACTAACAATTTTGTTGTTGTTGCTACAACCCGCCCCGAAACAATATTGGGCGATACTGCGATATGCATAAATCCTAACGATGAGCGCTATACGCACCTTAAAGGTAAAAAAGCTATTGTGCCTATTGCCAACCGCGTTATCCCAATCATTTTTGATGAGTATGTGGATATGGAGTTTGGTACAGGATGTCTTAAAGTGACTCCTGCACACGATGTAAACGATAAAGAGCTTGGCGAAAGGCATAACCTTGAGATCATAGATATCTTTAATGAAGATGCTACGCTTAACAGTTTCGGACTTCAGTATGCAGGCAAAGATCGTTTTGTAGTTAGGGACGAAATTGCAAAAGACCTTGAAGCTATTGGTAATCTTGAAAAAATAGAAAACCACGTTAATAAAGTAGGCACTTCTGAAAGGACAAAAGCGGTTATTGAACCAAGGCTTTCTGACCAGTGGTTCCTTAAGATGGAGGAGCTGGCCAAACCGGCTATTAAAGCTGTTCTTGAAACGGAAGATGTAAAGCTATATCCTAACCGTTTTAATAACACGTACCGCCACTGGATGGAAAACATCCGTGACTGGAACATTTCGCGCCAGCTATGGTGGGGACAGCAGATTCCTGCATACTATTATGGTGAAGGCAAGGAAGATTTTGTTGTTGCCAATACTCCGGCTGATGCTTTGGCTTTAGCCAAAGTGAGAACGGGAAATCAAAGTCTTACTGTGGCTGAGCTAAGACAAGATCCGGATACACTGGATACCTGGTTCTCTGCATGGTTATGGCCAATGTCGGTTTTTGATGGTGTGGTGAATCCTGAAAACGAAGAGTTTAAATATTATTACCCTACGAATGACCTTGTTACCGGACCGGATATCCTTTTCTTCTGGGTAGCGAGGATGATTGTCGCAGGTTATGAATTTGCAGGTGAAAAACCATTCAGCAATGTTTACCTGACAGGTCTTGTAAGGGACAGCCAGCGTCGTAAGATGTCAAAATCGTTAGGTAACTCGCCAGATCCTCTTGACCTGATAGAGAAATTTGGTGCAGATGGTGTACGTGTAGGATTGCTATTGAGCGCTGCTGCCGGTAATGATATTCTTTTTGACGAAGAACTTTGCAATCAGGGTAAAGCGTTTACTAATAAAATTTGGAATGCTTTCCGACTGATAAAAGGGTGGGAGGTAGCCGATATAGAACAACCGGATTATGCGCGTAAAGCCGTAAACTGGTTTGAAGCAAAACTGAATAAAACTGTTGCCGAGATTGAAGACCATTTTGAAAAATACAGGATATCTGATGCGCTTATGGCAATCTATAAACTGGTATGGGATGATTTCTGTTCATGGTTCCTTGAAATGATCAAACCTGGCTATCAGCAGCCAATAGACAGGACTACGTTTAACAGCGCTATAGAAATGCTTGAAAATAACCTTAAGCTGCTTCATCCTTTTATGCCGTTCCTTACAGAAGAGATATGGCACCTGATTGCTGAAAGAAGCAAAGAGGAAGCGCTTATCATTTCTCAATGGCCTACGGTTAAACAAGCTGACGAAAGGCTTATTGCAGGCTTTGATGTAGCGGCTGAAGTTATTGCCGGTATACGAACAATACGAAAAGAGAAAAATATTCCGCAGAAAGACGCTATTGAGCTTAAAGTGGTTAATAATGAAGGAATATCAGATGAGTACGATAGTGTTATAGCTAAACTTGGTAATATTTCATCGTTAGAATATACTGCCGAAAAAATAAACGGTGCACTTACCTTTAGGGTACGCTCTAACGAATACTTTGTGCCGGTAAACGGCGCTGTAAATGTTGAGGAAGAAATAGCTAAGCTAACCGAGGAGCTTAACTACAACCGTGGTTTCCTGAAGTCGGTGCAGGCAAAACTGTCTAACGAAAAATTTGTAGGCAGCGCCCCTGAAAAAGTTGTAGCTATGGAAAGGCAAAAAGAGGCAGATGCCCTTGCCAAGATTGCGACTATAGAACAAAGCCTTGAAAGCCTGAAATAGTCAGGTTATATATAATACAAACACGGCTGCCATTTGGCAGCCGTGTTTATTTATTTCCTGTTTTTTTATTCCTGGCCGGCGTCGTCAGCATAGACGATCTGTCTTTCTTCAACAAATTGGGGAACGCCGTTAATGCGTATTGTTTTCTTGGTCCAGTTGCCTTTTTTATCATAATCGTAAGCATATTCCCTTTTGTCTACCTGTTTGCCGGCAGCATCTGTTACGCTTATTACTGTAGTGTTGTTTTTGTCATCATAGTCAAACGAAGCTTTCATGAAAGGTTTTCCGTTTTTTTCAACAGCCCATTCCCTCTTGTTGCCTTTATCATCATACGCATACATATCCAGCGTTTTTGAATTGTCAAATTTTTCAAAAGTAAGATGCGTCAGTACATTGCCTTTGTCGTCATACGTGAAATCTTCAGAATAATCTACCACACCTTTAGCATCAACAGTAAATTTCTTCATAAGGTTATCACCGTCATATTTTGAAACTGTTTCATACAGTTTTTTTGAATCCTTATCGTAACGCGCTTCAGATATCTTCCTGTTCTTTTTGTCGTACTTGTTCACAGCTTTGTACTGAACCGATTCTGAGGCAAGATAAATATCTTCCTGTATAATATTGCCTTTACTGTCGTATAGGTAAGCAACTTTGTCATTAGGATTGTTCTGGGCGCTGAAGGTAGTTTTCTGTGCTATGTTTTTGCCCTGGTATTTCATTTCGATGCGGTCAATCTGGCTGTTGTCAGGATTGCGCCTTGTAATAGCAGTATTGTTGCCGGACTTATCGTAGTCGTAATCAATTTTAATACCTACTGCATCGCCTATGTACTGAAGCGTCTGTTGTTTTTTCTCCCTGCCTTTATAAGTTGACTCTTCAAAAGGCTTATCGCTAAGGTAAGATTTTTCAGAAACAAGCATTCCATTGTCATCAAATACCATTTCACTGTCATGTTTGCTCATGTCTTCATGAAGGGTCTTTATTTTTTCAAGCTTATCATTAACCTGCCATGACTTCAGTCCAATGCTTTTTACATCACCTTCCAGCTTATAAAATGACCAGTCGGCTTTTTTGCGGTCTACAACTTTTTTTTCTTCTTTTTGGCAGGAAACCAAAAGCAATAGTAATGAGAGCGGGTATAGGTATTTCATTTAGTATTGTTTGTTTAGTTTATTGGGTTTCGTTTTGTTTAAGATTTTCAAAAATGGTGCTTTTTTTTTAAACAGGCAAATTTTAGAATAGTGGGTTTGTTTAATTTGGTTATTTGCAGATATAAAAACAAAAAATCCGCCCTAAGGCGGATAATTCTATTGTGTTGCAGCAGTAATTATTTTACTAATGCAGCGTCATATTTTTTAGCAACAGCATCCCAGTTGATAACATTAAAGAAAGCAGTAATGTAGTCCGGTCTTTTATTTTGGTAGTTTAGGTAGTATGCATGTTCCCATACGTCAAGGGCTAATACCGGTTTACCTGCAACACCTGTGTTAGGCATTAACGGGTTGTCCTGGTTTGGAGTGCTGCCGATAACAAGTTTACCGCTTGGGTCAACTACAAGCCATGCCCATCCTGAACCAAACTGCTTAGTAGCAGCCTCGGCAAATTGCGTTTTGAATGCCTCATAAGAACCGAAGTCTTTATTGATGGCTTCTGCAATTGCACCTTTAGGCGCTCCACCTGCATTAGGGCCCATAATTTCCCAAAAGAAAGTATGGTTGTAGTAACCGCCGCCGTTATTTCTAACCGCTTTGTTCTCAGGGTCAAGTGTTTTAAGGATGTCCTCGATTGTTTTAGATTCAAGAGGTGTACCTTTAACAGCTTTGTTCAGTTCGTCTGTATATTTTTTATAATGCTTAGAATAATGGATCTCCATTGTTTTTGCATCGATGTTTGGCGCAAGTGCGTCATATTTATACCCAAGTTTAGCAACCTGGAAAGGGCCGCCTTCTGCTTTTACGTCGTCAGGGTTTCCTAGTGGTGCTGCCTGCTCTTTTTGAGGTTCAGGAGTAGCTACTACCTCTTCAAGGTCACTTTTTTCTTTACAAGACTGAAGCGCTGCTATTACTACAAAAGCTGAAAGTAGGATCTTTACTTTTTTCATAACGATATTTATTTTATTAGAGAATTGATAATTTCTATATACAATTTCTTGGCGTCATCAGCGCTTAGGTGACGTACCTGCATCCAGGCATTCATTTTAAAAGCATTACGCAAATCAAAGCTTGCATAGTTATTCATATAGGGCATGCCTTGTGTAGCCTGTTTATAGTAGGCATAGATACGCAGCATGACATCCTGAGGGAGCGCCTCTGTCATATTAGAGGCTTTTTCATAAGCCTCAAGAAACAAAGTGTCCAGATCTTTTTCCTGCATTAAGCTTTTGTTGCAATTATGGTCTTACCACCAATGGCTTTTTCGCCAAGTTTTACATTTACTTCTGTACCTAAAGGTAAGAATAAATCCACTCTTGAACCAAATTTTATGAAACCTGCATCTGTACCCTGTACAACCTGCATTCCTTCCTGTGCGTAGTTAACGATACGTCTTGCCAATGCTCCTGCAATCTGGCGGTATAGTATTTCGCCAAAAAGCACATTTTCAATCACAATGGTTGTGCGCTCGTTTTCTTCGCTGGCTTTAGGATGCCATGCCACAAGGTATTTACCCGGGTGGTATTTACTGAATTTTACCAGTCCGTTTACAGCATAACGCGTAACGTGTACGTTGATAGGCGACATGAAAATAGAAACCTGAAGGCGTTTGTCCTTAAAGTATTCCGGCTCATATACCTCCTCGATTACCACTACTTTACCGTCTACCGGTGCTATAATGTTGTGGTCTGTTGCCTGAACATAACGTTTAGGATTCCTGAAGAACTGTAAGATAAGAATCAGGAAAGCAAGTGCTATGACCTGAACTATGATCTTAATTGTTGCGCTTGGAATAAAACGTTCTGCAAGCAATGCTATTACTACTGTTGTAAATAGCCCGATAAAAATGAGCTTAGCTCCTTCTTTATGAAACATAGGTTAAAATTTGGTAATACAAAAATAGAAAAGGTATTGCAAATATAATACTATCCAGCCTGTCTAATATTCCGCCGTGGCCCGGCATTATATTTCCGCTGTCTTTTACACCTGCTTTTCGTTTAAGCTGCGACTCTACAAGATCGCCCAGCGTACCGAATATCACAAGGATGATTGCTGCTCCTATCCAGGTAAGGAAAGAATTGAATACCGGTGTAATAAAAATATCAAAACGGGTTAGTATGTAGGCGCCAAGGATGGTAAATACCATACCGCCAAGAAAGCCTTCTACAGTCTTTTTAGGCGATATGCGCTCAAACAGCTTTGTTTTTCCCATGGTTTTGCCAACGATGTATGCAAAGGTATCGTTGGTCCATATCAATATAAAGCTTCCTATGATGATATAAGGTGTATAAATACTGGGAATAAGGAATGGCAGACGTATAATAAGAATGAATGGCAGAATTACGTAACCTGTAAGCCTCGCCAGTTTTCCCATTGTGTCCCTCGGTGCATTTGGGCCTTTTTTAAAAAGCTCAAAAAGTAATGCGATGTTTATAAGAAGCGCACCTGCATTTAATAACAGGTTGCTGTACATATCTGTTGTAATGTATGGAGCAAAAATGATTAAGCCAGCTATTCCCATTATGACAGGCGTAGCTTTTTTAAGATTTGCCAGACGGCAGAATTCGGTAATTGCGATAAGCAGGAAGATGCCAAACAGCAGTATAAAACTTTCAGGGGAGAGTAGGGTTGCGCCTATAAGGAGTACAATGTAAACAACTCCCGAAAGCGTCCTGACGATACTTTCATTCATACTACAGGTCTTCTAAAAGAAGCAGATAAAGATTTTTAACAGAACTGCCGTAATGCAGGAAATCTTCTTCCTTTACTTTTTCGAAATATTTAATGGTTGTGATATTGGTAGGGTAGTCTTTGTCGTATTTCTTTTTAATCTCCCTCAGGCCATCGCTTTTGTTGCCTAAAAGCTGGCTCGTGGTGGCAACAATAACAATGTTTGCGGGCAATTCGTTAGGTTTGTTCTGTTTTATCTGGTTAGATGAAAACAGGATCGAACCTTCGTCTGCAATAAGGTTTTCACAAGATGCCAAAAGGAACTTAGGAGAGACGGGTTTTGTGTAATTTAGCTTGTTTTCGTCGAGCAACACATGAAGTTTAGGTTCAAAGCACATCACTTCGCACTCAAACCAGTCGTTTTCTTCAAGTACATTTAGGAACTGCTCATGCACTTCAGTAAGATTATCACAGTAAATAAATTTACCACCGTTCTTCTTGAAATTTAACATAAAAAGTTCGTCGACAGGAAGTTGCTCTTCGGGAAGGAAAGGATTCGAATCCGAATTTCTTTCTTCACCAGAAACATCATTTACTGCGCCAAAAATTTTCTTGAAAAGACTCATACCTTCTATCCCTTATTTCCTCTGATATGCTCAAAGATAAAAAAATCTTAATTCAATTTGTGGATTGAATTAAGATTTTTTGTAAATATTGGCAATAAAAATGCCTATGCTTCTGTAATTACCTCATGCTCATGACGGTCGAAAGGGCGCTTTCCAAAAATTTCCTCAAGGTCATCTTTAAAGATCACTTCTTTCTCAATAAGTATATCGGCAAGCTTAAGCAGTTTGTCTTTGTTCTCTTCAAGAAGCTGTATAGCTCTTGTATACTGGTCTTCAATAAGAGTTGATATCTCCTGGTCGATTACTTTTGCAGTATCTTCAGAGTATGGCTTAGAGAAGTTATACTCGCTTTGTCCGCTAGAATCATAGTAAGTAACGTTACCCACCTTATCATTAAGGCCGTAAACGGTAACCATTGCGCGAGCCTGTTTTGTTACTTTTTCAAGGTCGCTTAATGCACCGGTAGAAATCCTGTTAAAGATCACCTTTTCGGCAGCACGGCCTCCCATGGTAGCACACATTTCGTCAAGCATCTGGTCAGGCCTTACAATAAGCCTTTCTTCAGGAAGGTACCATGCAGCACCAAGGCTCTGGCCTCGTGGTACAATAGTAACTTTAACAAGAGGGGCAGCATGCTCAAGCATCCAGCTAACTGTTGCATGGCCTGCTTCGTGTATTGCAATAGCTCTCTTCTCCTCAGGAGAAACAATCTTGTTTTTCTTTTCAAGTCCGCCCACAATACGGTCTACCGCATCAAGGAAGTCTTGTTTGTCAACCATTTTTTTGTCTTTTCTTGCAGCTACAAGGGCAGCTTCGTTACAAACATTTGCAATATCTGCACCTGAGAAACCGGGAGTTTGTTTAGCAAGAAATTCGGTATCAAGGTCTTCGGCCTTTTTAAGCGGCTTAAGGTGTACTTCAAATATTTCCCTTCTCTCACGAATGTCCGGAAGGTCTACATAGATCTGCCTGTCAAAACGTCCTGCACGCATAAGCGCTTTGTCCAGTACGTCGGCACGGTTAGTAGCAGCAAGTACAATAACGTTAGTATTTGTTCCGAAACCATCCATCTCAGTAAGAAGCTGGTTAAGGGTGTTTTCACGCTCGTCGTTAGATCCTGAGAAGTTATTTTTTCCACGGGCACGGCCTACAGCGTCAATCTCATCAATAAAGATAATGGCTGGCGATTTTTCTTTTGCCTGTTTGAACAGGTCACGAACCCTTGATGCACCCACACCTACAAACATCTCAACAAAGTCAGAACCTGACAGGGAGAAGAAAGGTACTTTAGCTTCACCGGCTACGGCTTTGGCTAAAAGGGTTTTACCTGTTCCGGGAGGTCCTACAAGAAGCGCTCCTTTAGGTATCTTACCACCTATGTTAGTATACTTTTCAGGATTTCTAAGGAATTCTACAATTTCCTGTATCTCTTCTTTAGCACCTTCAAGTCCGGCAACATCTTTAAATGTTACTTTAATATCGTTCTTTTCGTCAAACAGCTTGGCTTTAGATTTTCCTATGTTGAAGATCTGGCCACCTCCACCGCCTGCACCGCCGCCTGACATCCTGCGCATCATGAATATCCATACACCTACGATAAGAAGGATAGGGAGGAAGGTAAGTATCACCTCGCCCCAGTTGCTTTCCGGCTGCGGGTCGTAATCATTTAGTCTTCCTGCTTCGCGTGCAGCGTCAAGCCTTTTCTGGAATTCTTCGGCATTACCTGTTTGCACAGTATAATGAGGGCCTTTGTTTGGCCTGTCTAAGAAATCTTTCTTGACCTTGTCGTTTTCAGGTAGTTTTAATGCATCTTCTTTCAGGTAAATTTCTGCTGTGTTCTTAGTAAATGTTACCTTATTAATCTCGCCTTTATCAAGATATTTGTAAAACTTTGCCAGAGAGATCTGTTTAGGGTCTTTCCAGCTAGAACCGCCTGCAACATATTGTATTGCAAGGAATATAAGTAATATTCCGCCATAAATCAGCCATGGGCTAACTTTAAGCTTAGTAGGTTTATTATCTTTTGACATGAATTTCGATTATTAATAGTTGTTTCCTATCGATGTGATTTTGGCATCTCCCCAAAGGCTTTCTATATTGTAATATTCGCGGATGTGTTTCTGGAAAACGTGTACAACGATGTTAACGTAGTCCATAAGAACCCATTCGCCATTTTCAGTACCTTCAACATGCCAAGGCTTGTCTTTTAGTGATTTGGAAACTGTTTTTTGGATAGAGTGAACTATAGCGTTCACCTGTGTGTTTGAAGTACCGTTACATATTACAAAATAATCGCAAACGGTGTTGTCTATGGCCCTAAGGTCAAGGATGTCTATATCATTTCCTTTTACTTCTTCAATCCCTTTGATGATATTAGCCAGCAGATCATCATTGCTTATGTTTTTTTTAGCCATTTAAAATTATATGTTTTCGCAAAGTTATCATTTTTTGTATTTACTTTTGAACCTTAACATGAAAGATTACTGCATTTAAAAGCAATACGGACTTATTTGTAATGAATATTATCAAACTCAATGCCATTAACTCTACAAACGACTATCTAAAGTCGTTATCTTCTTCACAGTACCTTGAGAACTTTACCGTGGTTTCTGCCGAAAACCAGACAGCAGGCAAAGGGCAGATGGGGGCAAAGTGGAGTGTTGAGCCGGGTAAAAACCTTACCTTTAGTGTGTTGGTCAGGGATTTAATAATAGATGTTAGTGAACTGTTTTATCTCAACGCTGCTGTGGCCGTTAGTATTATACAGGCTCTGGAAAGTTTTCATATCGGCCAACTTTCCATAAAATGGCCTAACGACATTTTGGCAGGCTCAAAAAAAATTAGTGGCATACTTATAGAAAACAGCCTTAAGAATAACGGTGAAGTGTTCTCTGTAATCGGCATAGGCCTTAATGTCAATCAAATAGCGTTCGGTGATTTGGCTAAAGCTACTTCACTGGCGCTGCTTACAGGAAGGGAGTGTGACAAAGGGGCTATAATGAAAGCAATTGTAGAAAATCTAAAACGAAATGTAGCGGCATTACTGCATAAGGAAACCGGGCTTATATGGAACAAATACCATAACCTCCTGTTTAAAAAGGATGTGCCTATGCCATTTGAAAAAAACGGTACCCGTTTTATGGGGATTATTAAAGAGGTTTCTAAAACAGGAAGCCTTATAGTACAGCTGGAAGACAACAGTATTGCATCCTACGGAATAAAGGAAGTGCAATTGCTTTATTAAAAAGATTTAAGATAGTACTATAATATAAAAAAGTCCCGCTTTAAATTTTAAAGCGGGACTTTTTTGGGTTCCGATTGACGTCTCTCATCTCACGTCTATTATCTAATGTCTCTAAACAATCTTAAGGCTATTACCTTCATCTGTTTCTTCATCATCTTCGTCGTCTGAGCCTTCAGGGTCAAATTCGTTGATAAGAAAATCGATAACAAGCTCTACTGTGTCGCCGTTTTCGTTAAGTCCCCAGTAAGCAGGGTAGTATCCGTCTCCCCATCCTGAAGCAAATATGATGACGTTATTGTCAGATTCAGCGTCAGGGCGGTGGTCATTCCAGTCGCCAAGTTCTCGTGAAAAATTATTTTTGCCAGAGTATTCCCTGAATTCATCTGCCAAAACATCTTCATAGTAATTAGACTCAGGATTATTTTCCTGTAGTTCGTCCATTTTATTTATAAAGGCATTATTTGTTTCTTCATCCAGAAAACAGGCAAGCCCTGATTCTACAGGAAAACCGTAAAACTCGTCTTCGCCAAGGTCTTTCAGTTCTTCGCTGGTAAGATCATCGGTAAGGGCAAGAATCCACTTTGTAGCATCCTCAGGCCTTAGTTTGATTTTTGCGTATGCAATCCTGTGGTGCAGCTGGTCTACCTCGGTCATGTAAATATATACGGGGTATTTATCGGGCTCTACAGTGCGCGAAAACGGCCTCTGTTCTAATGAAAAGAACGGATCGGCAACAATAATCTTTCCTGTTGGCAGGTTAACGTCGCCTATATGTATCTCTACAAGCTCCTGACCGCTCATTTCTTCGGCAAGGTCGTAGTGCAGTTCAAAATCATTAATGTCTTTCATGGAGTGTTTTATTAATATAGCTTAAAAGTACTCAAAAGCCACATCTAAAATTGTTGTTTTATAATATCTTTAACGGACAGGTTTTGAGGTTCGTTAGTGTTATTCTGTTTTTACGTCTTCTTCAAATATAGGGTCAGACGGAGCAGGGATAACCAGCTCGTTAGAGAGGTTTGCGTGCAGCCTTTGCATCAGGTCAAGGTCGTTTCCGCCCGTGTCAAGAAAATACCAGTTATTGCCTTTATCTTCAGATATGGCTATCATGGTAGAAATGGTAGTATACTTGCCGCCAGTAATATGCATTTCTACAATTTCAGGAATAGTACATTGCAGCTCTTTGCCTACGGTTAGTATCTTAGAAGGCTCTCCAAACTTTACACTAAGAAATTGCACACCGTCTTTTTCAAGTTCCTGGAAGCTTTTTTTTGTTTCCTGAAGCATTTTTTGCTGCCCGCCCATTGCTTTTATCGTTGCAGGGTGAGAGTATTTTAAAAAAGCGGCATAATCTTTTGCAATGAATTTTTTACCCATATCGTTTGCCTGAGCCAGCAATTTTTTCTCAATTTCGGGGTTATTCTGTGCATAGCCTGCTGTCAGGGTTAATAGCAGTAGCAAGAGGGCTGACATTTTTTTTCTCATCTTAAAAAAGTTATTGTATAAAAATATAAAAAAAGCCTTTCAGTAAATACTAAAAGGCCTTTTTTATCGGTTTTTTTGCTTTTATAGTTTGTGCATATTCTGCGCAAGTGTCTCTATAAATTTGCTTATTGGACCTTTAATCATCATTGCCATCATGGCATTAAATTCTCCTTCAAAGAAAAGCTGAACTGCGCTTGATGCATCGGTAACCGTATCGATGTTTGCAGTAAGGGTAAAAGGAAGCTTGTCGCTTGCAGCACCCAGAATAACTTTATTAGGCGCCGATTTTTCTTTAAGCTTCAGCTTTATCTCCGGCATGCCTTTAAGCGCAAAAATAAAAGACTCCTCGCCTGTCACTTCAAACTTAGCAATGTTTTCAGGCATCAGCTTTTCAAAGTTCCTTACGTCTATAAGCTGGTCAAAGATATATTGTGCCGGTTTTTCTACCGTTACTTTAGGGCTCTCTAAGTTCATTGTTTTATTTTTTAAATTCCGGATTATAAGATTAAATCAGAAATCTTATTTAAGGCTTATTTTTGGAATTTGGTGTTCTGATTTACTTTATTGATTCCATGTAGACGGGCTTTTGCTCCATTCCTTAAGCGTTTCCTGTTCTTCTTCGGTAATATATTTTTTAGAAACCGCAAGGTCGAGCAGTGTCTCATAGTTACCAAGTGTGTGCAGGGTAACATTTGCATCTTTAAAGTTTTGTACAGAAATGTCAAAACCGTAAGTAAAGATGGCTACCATCCCTTTTACATTTGCTCCGGCTGCTTTTAGGGCTTCAACCGCCATAAGGCTGCTGTTTCCTGTGCTTATAAGATCTTCTACCACTACAACATTCTGGCCTTTTTGAAGAAAGCCTTCTACCTGGTTCTGGCGGCCGTGTTTTTTAGCCTCAGGGCGCACATATACAAACGGAAGTCCCATATATTCAGCTACAAGCATGCCTATGCCTATTGCTCCGGTGGCAACACCTGCAATAACATCGGGCTTGCCAAACTCTTTTTCTATGTGTTTGGAAAATTCCTCGCGAATGTAATTTCTTATCGGTGGAAATGAGAGTGTTATCCTGTTATCACAATAAATAGGCGATTTCCATCCGGATGCCCATGTAAAAGGATTTTTAGGATTTAATTTAATTGCGTTTATTTGTAAAAGCAATTCGGCTGTTTTTTTGGCTGTGTCTATATTGAAAATCATACTGCAAATGTATAAAGTTTTTGTAAACGAGAAACCTCTTTTTTTGACAAATACTGTAGAAAGAGAAACTGACTTCAGGATGTTCTTACTGGAAAGCGTTGATATTGAACAATTGATAGTAAATATGTTTAACAATAAGGTTAAAAAAGCCTTTTTGTACCATCCTGATGAAAAGGAAACGCTTAAGGTTCTCAAAGAAAAAATTCCTGTGGCCAAAGCCGGAGGCGGACTCGTGTATAATAAAAAAGGCGAAGTGCTTTTTATTTTCCGTAACGGAAAATGGGACCTGCCTAAGGGCGGTATTGAAAAGCATGAGGAAATTGAAGACACTGCCATGCGCGAAGTGGAGGAGGAGACAGGTGTGAGCGGTTTGGAAATTGTCCAAAAACTGCAAAAAACATATCACGTTTTTAAACGTAACGGTACTTACAGGCTTAAGATTACCCATTGGTTTGAAATGAAAACCAATTACACCGGCAAGCTTTTTGGGCAGATAGAAGAAGGCATAGAGAAGGTAGCATGGCTTAACCCTGAGCAAATCAGAGAAGCATTGGGTAATTCTTACGAAAATATCAAACTTCTTTTTGAAAATGTTGAGATAGAGAAATAGGTATAGACCTGTAAATAAGAAAACCCTTTATGCATGTTACAGCATGCATAAAGGGTTTTTTACTGGATTTATATTTTTACTTCTTAATGAACTTGTAGTTAAGTATCTGGTTATCTACCTGAACCTTTACGACGTAAATGCCGCTTTGCAGGTCTGACACTAAGATCTGGCTGCCGTTGGCAGTTTGTTTTACAATAACTCCGTTGACCGAATAGACCGTTATACCTGATATCTCTTTTCCTGAGCCATTTTCGATATTCAGTACATCTGAAGACGGATTAGGATAGAGTGAGATGGTTTTTTTGAACAAGTCGGGGATACCGGCTGTAGTTTCAAAATCAAGGTAATCGGCTACGCCATTGTTGTTCAGGTCATCGTCAGTAGGATCGCCGTTCAGGTTGTAATCCTCATCTACTGTAAGTATGCCGTCGTTGTCATCATCATTATCAATGTAATTTGGTATGCCGTCTCCATCGGTATCAAGGGGTATTCCTTCATTGTCATTTGTATTTGGAGGGCCTACAGGGAATATGTATTCTTCTGACGACGGTACAAGGTCGCCATCGTCGTCGTTATCTATAAAGTTAGGGATTCCATCGCCATCAGTATCGTCATTGGCAAGGTTGCCATCGCCGTTAAGGTCTTCAACAGATGTAGGTACACCATCCATATCAAAAGGCAGGCTGCAGTCGGTAGGGCTAAGCTGAACAGGTGTAATCTGTGTTGCATAAACAGCATAAATTGTAGTCTGCTCAAAAGGTATCGTATTGGCATAGTCTGTAACAGCAATAGGATTTACTGCGTTTACTGCATCTGCAAGCGTTGCATAAAAAACAGCTGTAGGGTCAAGGTCATCCTTTACTAGCGAAAGGCTGAAAATTTCAAGACCATCGGCATTGTCGTCACATTTTACATATCTGTAAACAGGCCCTACCTGCGGCCTGAAACGCCAGCCTTCGCCTGTCGTTACGGTCCACGCGCCCGTGTTTCGGCCTGGGGGTGCATAAGCCGTAAGACCTGTAGGATCTACAATTCCTACTACGGCGGCTCCATTAATCCATGAAGTACAAATGTCTTTTTTTGTTATTTGTACGTCTATATAATTGTATGTTTCGTATAAAATAACCTGAAAAGAACTGGTTGCTGTTACACCGCAGGAAAAATGGGGCTGGTTATTAAACATAAGTACAAACTGCCTGTAGGGTGCATTACCTGAAACTGTCCATGTTATTGTGCCCTGAGCATCTGCTACTGCATTATTCATGTCATGATAACAGCCTAAGATGGCATTTTTTACAGGAAAATCTGGATTAGGTATAAGGTCATCAAAATTCCATGGCGAGCCTATTCCTGCCAGTTCAGTCCTGAAATCTATATATCCGTTTGTAGATACCAGAAATTGATTATGGTCTTCTCCAAAGAAGTTAAAATTAAAAGGAATAGTAAATGTTTCAGAATACATATCATCTAACGTCGCTGCAAAAGGCGCTGTAGTCGCATATACCTGATACGGAATTGACTCTACCGTATAGTTATTCTGGGCATAGCCATGCACGGAAAATAGCGTTGCGAACAATGCTGCGTTTAAGTAAATTTTTTTCATGGGTTGGTGGTTTTTTGTTAAAAATAATAAAAAAAATAATACGCAGTGTTTTTTGTAATCATTTGATTATGAATTTTATGGGAGCAACACCGGGCCAAGTAATGAAAACCAAATATAGGCGCCTAAAATACTGCCTGATAGCCCCGCAGTAATAAATGTCACACGCTGTTTTGTTGGGATAGCATAAAATGTAATCCATAGAAGAACAAATGCACCTGTAATTCCCCATAGTGTAATAACGCTCCACTCGTTAAGATGGAGATGGCGCGCAATGTTTTCTTCATCGCCATGCCCGTTATGACCTATGGATTTAAAATAAATCTTTTGAAGTAGTATGGCAGGCTGCCTTGACCAGAAGAAACCAAGTAATACGAAAAGCCACTGGTTAAAAGATAGGGAAGTGGCGCCTGGGGTTTTCTTTCTACTAAGCCACAATAGCATAAAACCTACAGTCCCAGTAATCATCGTCTGTAATGGACCACCAAGTCTCATGCACAGATCCTGATACTTGTATTTTTTTGCAAGGCTCTTCCTGAATTTTAAATAAGCATCCTTTTCCGGCGATGGTGTATCCTGATTTATCTTATCCTTATTTTTTTCGTATTCGGCATTTAATTCGTTAAGGCATAGTGGCCTTCCCGGCGACATCGATTCGTAATGAACTGTAAACGAACGCCCTTGTGAGGCTGTAACCGCTGCATGACCTAACTCATGGCTAACAGTTCCAATAATGGTACAAAGTATAAAACCTATAAAAAGTGCTAAGAAAAGTTTGGGGTAAAAATGAAATGTTATAATTTTCATTTATAGCTGATTTTACAGCCATAAATGTAATCGAAAATTCTTACACTTAAAGTAAAATAATTTTTTTAGAAAACAAAGCCTTTTTCGAAAAACCAAATAAGTAACATTGATTTTCATATTGTTGTAAATCAATGGTTTAATTTGTTTTAATTTTACGCACAAAAACCGCGTTTGGAGAACGTAAAGCGTAACATTAGGCTACGGAAATTTATTTCAATTTTCGGTACACCGGATACTCCATATGTGTCTTTTCATAATACACCGAATGGCGATAAACCCAGTCCAGCTGGGCTTCTGCATTGTCTGCAAAAGTTTTGTCTTCCTGTTTTTTCTTTTCGAAAGCTGCTTTAAGGGTTTTGTCGCTTTTTAGCAGTGCTGCTGCCGTGTCTTCAAACACATAATCAGAAAAATATTCCTTCTGCTGAAGTATGGCATCAAAAAAGTTCCAGGTAAAATAAGAGTCAACGCCCTGTGGTTCTAAGGTTTCGAGAAGGTATTTAACTCCCGGCTGCTGCGTGTTTATTACAAGATCGCCTTTATGAAAAAGCACTTTTTTTGTTGTAGTTTCCACATTCACAGCGTTATGTGGATAATGTCCCTCATAACTTTCCTTACTTGTTTTAAAGTCTTTTATGCGATAGCTTTCTACTTCAAACTCAGTATCTTTAATAAGCGGTTCCATTGCTATGTTGTTGATCTTTAGCAGGTCTATAACGTTCCACCATGAGCGCGGAATGATATACGATTGTGGTATGACTACCTGTGTTACAGGTTTATAGGTTTGATAGTAGGGCACCATCTTGTTAAAAGGCTGCTTTCTGTCATAGTATAGTCTTGGTTTGCCTGTAACTTCACTGTTTTTATAGTCGCCTTTGTAGCCTAAGAACGGCAGGGGAGTAACCTCGGTAGAGTCTATCTCCCATTGCAGGGTGTAGCGCGTTCCCGGTTTGTAGTTTTCCAGATTTTCAGAACGTAACAGCTTTATCCTATTATGGTTACTGTCAATGTACGCAAGCGATTCCACCATGTATTCGTAGGTCACTTTAACACGCAAAGCATACTCTTTAAGCATATGGGTTTCGGGCATAGATCCAGGTACATTAAACATGGAAGCGTACCCTGTAGAATACCTCGGATAATCCATAAACTGCTCAAAGCCTGCGGTGTCTGGCTTGGTGTCGTGCACATTTACATAGGGTGTTGCTTCAATTCCTTTAGCTTTCATAGCTGCCAGTATTTCGGGCATCATTTCGTCCTTAAAGTAAGCGCCTAATTCGCCGCCAAGTTTTTGGTGATGTGTCGCTATGTAAGTAAAAATGTATTGATAGTCAGCGCCATTGCTCACATGGTTATCTATAAGAACATCAGGGTTAACCGTATGGAAGATTTGTGCAAAGCTTCTGGCGTTGCGGGTGTCGCTCTTTAAAAAGTCGCGGTTAAGGTCATAATTGCGGGCATTTCCACGAAAGCCATAACTCTCAGGGCCATTTTGGTTGGCACGAGTGTGCAAATTCCTGTTGAGCGCCCCGCCAATGTTATAGATGGGAATGTTTACTATTACTGTGTTTTTTGGCGCTTTGCGCTTTCCTGTAGCCAGGTCACGGTACAGCATCATGGTAGCATCTATACCATCCGGCTCACCGGGATGAATGCCGTTATTAAGCAGCAATACTGCCTTATCCCTGTGTATCTTCTCAAAATCAAAAGACTTGTCTGGATTATATATCACGATATGCAGCGGTTCGCCGCTGTCGGTAGGGCCCATTTCCAGCATTTTTATGCTTTCAAAATCGTTGTCAAGCAGCCTGAAGAATGCTATCGTTTCTTCATAGGTTGCTGTCTGGTTGCCGTTGCCTTTTTCATAAGGTGTTGTATACATGGGCTTTTTTTGAGCAGATAATATGCAGGTAAATAAAAGTAACAGTAAAAATCTTTTCATGGGCTTATTTAGCTCTTACAGCATCGGGTACAAGGATAGTATAATCGCCTCCATTGCGAAGTACGTCGCGCACAATGCTCGAGCTAATGTATGATGTGCTTGCCGCAGTAAGCAGGAACACCGTCTCGATTTTAGACAGCTGCCTGTTTGTATGGGCAATGGCTTTTTCAAACTCAAAGTCGGCAGGATTGCGAAGCCCGCGAAGTATAAAACCTGCACCAACTTTTCGGCAAAGGTCTATAGTAAGGCCTTCGTAGGTAATCACTTCAACTTTAGGGTCATTGGCAAACGACTCTTCTATAAAGCGCTTGCGCTCTTCAAGAGAGAACATGTATTTTTTTTCGGCATTTACGCCAATGGCAACAATAACTTTGTCAAAAAGGCTCACGCCGCGTTTAATGATATCGTAATGCCCCAAAGTAATGGGGTCAAATGATCCCGGGAATACTGCTATTTTCATGTTGTTTTGTTTTGTCCGATGTCCGATGTTTTAAGTCCGATGTCAGGGTTTTAACTACTATTTCTTCCACAGCACTTTACGTGCCATAGCCAGTTTAATTTCGCTGTCAAGCAGGTCAGAGAACGCTACACCCGCATACTCTGCCTGTTGCGGAAAGATGCTTTGCCCGGATAATCCAGGATTAGTGTTGATCTCAATAAAATGAGGTTCGCCATCCCTTACTATAAAATCGGTACGGGAAAAACCGCTCATGCCCAATGCTTCATAGGCTTTAGCTGCTGTATCCCTTACTTTCTGCTCTGTTTCGGCATCGAGTCTTGCAGGGGTTATTTCGTCTGATTTCCCTTGGTATTTTGCTTCATAATCAAAGAAGTCATTGTGTGATATGATCTCAGTTAAACCAAGAACCGTAGTTTTTCCGTTAAGATTAAGCACCCCCACAGATACTTCTGTGCCCTTAAGGTATTCTTCAATAAGGATGTCATTATCTTCCGCGAAAGCAAATTCAAGAGCCTTTTCAAATTCGGCCAGGTCATTTACTTTAGATACGCCAAGGCTGCTGCCACTTTGGTTCGGCTTTACCATAAACGGAAGGCCTACAGTATCAGCAACCTGTTGTGCAGATATTGTATCGCCTTTAGAAATGTATATTGATTTTGCTTTTGGTATGTTGAATTTAGAAAGTACTGATAATGTGTCTCTCTTGTTGAATGTAAGCGCCGACTGATAAAATCCGCAGCCCGTGTAAGGAAGGTCAAGCAGTTCCCAGTACGATTGCATATGCCCGTCTTCGCCCGGCGTACCGTGAATGGTATTTACAGCAACGTCAAAAGTGGTTTTTTTTCCGTCTTTTTCGAAAGAGAAGTCGCCTTTATTGATAGGGTATTGCTGTCCGTCAACGATTACATTCCACCCCTCAGGAAGGATATGCACCTCAAACGGGGTATATTTAGTACGGTCAAGATTCTTTAGGATCAGCTGTCCGCTGCGTTTAGAAATAACGGATTCATCTGAATATCCGCCCATTACTACTGCTACATTCATTTTTTACAAGGGTTATGATTTAAAAGCCTACACGAATTGCCACATATAAGCGTTATATTTACAGGTGTAAGCCCACACAAAAATATCATTATTTGTGGAAACTAATAAAGTTTAGTATTATTTATATCTTTGCCAAAATTCATATTAGATGACCTTAAAAGATTTTTTAAAGAGTAAAGTGTTTTTTAAACAGCTTGCAATTGCTTTCGGGATTGTGTGCGTAACGATTTTCCTGATACTCCAGTACCTTGCCTATGCTACTAATCACGGACAGGAAATTCCTGTACCGGACCTTAGAAAAATGAACCTTGAAAAGGCAGAGGAAACTCTTGACGGCATCGACCTTGAATATGTAGTCCTTGATACTGTTGACTTTAGAGCAGATTTCCCTCCGTATACAATTGTACAGCAGGATCCGCTGCCTAAGGCTAATGTAAAAGATGGCAGAAAGATTTATGTAAAACTGAATTCGGCCGGATATGCCACAATCACGCTGCCGGATATTATCCAGAGAACTTACAGGGCTGCCCTGCCTGCTTTAAAGACAGTAGGCCTTGAAGAAGGTAAGAAGACCTACAAGCCGTATCTTGCAAAAGATGTTGTGCTTGAAGTATGGCAAAATGGCAAAAAACTTAAAAAAGGCGATAAAGTACTTAAGGCTTCTAAAATAGACCTTGTTCTTGGCGACGGGAAAACAGGTTATGTAGAAGAGAGTGACACGGTAAAGGCGGCAGAAACGCAAAAGGAAGATGAGTAACAGACCAATTATAGAGCAGGAGCCGGACGAAGAGTTGTATGAACACTATCGTTTTGAGGCAGGAAAGGGACAATCGCCATTACGGGTTGATAAGTTTTTAATGAACCTTATTGAAAATGCTACGCGCAGCAAAATCCAAAAGGCAGCGGAGAACGGAAATATATATATTAATGATGTTCCTGTAAAATCCAACCAGAAAGTAAAATCTAATGATGTTGTAAGGATGCTTTTAGAGCACCCGCCATACGAATACCTGCTGACACCGGAGAATATTCCGTTAGAAATAGTGTACGAAGATGACCAGCTGCTTGTTATAAACAAGGAACCGGGAATGGTAGTGCATCCGGGACATGGTAATTATTCGGGTACGCTTGTTAATGCACTGGCGTATCATTTTGAAAACCTGCCGATGAACAGCAGTGAAAGGCCGGGCCTTGTACATCGTATCGATAAAGATACATCAGGGCTTCTGGTTATTGCCAAGACAGAGCAGGCCATGACACACCTTACCAAACAGTTTGCCGACAAAACTTCTGAAAGGGAGTATGTAGCCATAGTTTGGGGTAATGTAGAAGACGACAAAGGCACGATAGAGGGCAATATAGACCGTCACCCTAAAGACCGTATGCAAATGTCTGTTTATCCTGACGGAGAACAGGGCAGGCACGCAGTGACACACTATGAGGTACTGGAACGTTTAGGTTATGTAACGGTAGTTACCTGCAAGCTTGAAACAGGCCGTACCCACCAGATACGCGTACACATGAAGCATATAGGGCACACCTTGTTTAATGATGCGCGTTACGGTGGCGATATCATTCTTAAGGGAACAACCTTTACAAAATACAAGCAGTTCATAGACAACTGTTTTAAGATATTGCCGCGCCAGGCACTGCACGCCAAAACACTTGGTTTTGAACATCCAACAACCAAAGAGTTCATGCGTTTTGACAGCGAAATTCCGAAAGATATGCAGGAATGCATCGAGAAATGGCGTACGTATTCTAAATCGCATACAGTAGAGGAGGAAGAGCAATAATTGTTGGTCGATGCGTAGCTTTGGTTATTTGACAAAACTATCTTGATATACACGAATCCTGAAGTGAAAGCTTCGGGATTTTTTATTCGTCATACTTTTATTGTACTAATTTTCGTTATTTGCAGTACTAATCTAAACCAACTGTTATGAAAGTAGTATTATCCTTCCTTTTGCTCACTTCTTATATTGGCTACAGCCAAATCGCAATGCCGTTTGAAGAAGCTAAGAAAAAAGGCATCAGCCCAAAGGTTGACAGTATTTATAAAAGTGCAATTGACAGCAGGGAAGGCTACCCCGCCGTTTTTAAAAAAGAGAAAGATATAGAAAGGCATACTGAAGCTTACTACAATTACATAAGAGGATTTATGGGATTTCTGGAGAAGAACAATTTTAAGTGGGAGGAAACCACCAGAAGCTTTAACAGGATTTATATACAGCCAAATGGTACTATAGATTATTTTCTGTACCAATTAAAAGGTTTAAAGCCAGAAAAGGAAAAAGAATTCAGGCGACTGTTGTCAATCTATATTAAAGAGCATAAGTTTGGGAATACCGCCCCTGAGAAATTTGCGCAGTGCAGCCCGGTAACGTATTCTAAGTCGTCTTAATTTATTTACTCTTCTTTATTAAGTAGTACAAAAAAGTCAACTATAAGTGAAACTATTTCACCGTTTTTATCGATACCCCAATACGCCGGGTAAGCACCGTCGCCATATCCTGACTGAAACATAATAATATTATTTTCAGAATTTGGTATTTTAAAATTTAGCCAGTCGCCATAATCGGTTGGGTCTTTTAAGTTTCTTGCATTTTTTTTGAATTCAGCTGCAAAAAAATCATCATAAATATTTCCGTTAGGATGTACTTTCATAAAATCTGTTTCATGTTTTAGATAATCCTTTCCTGCTTTATAATCACAAAAAGCTCCTAATCCGGCATCAACAGGGAAACCGAAATATTCTCTCTCTTTCAAATTGAAGATAGAATCCTGTTCCGTTACAGCTAAAATCCATTTTTCAGCTCTTTCGCTACTAAACTCCAGTTTGGCCAAAGCATATCTGTCGCCAGAATCGGGTGTTTTAGCTAAATATATCTTTACAGGGTAATTGCCTGGTTTTACAATACGTATAAAAGGCTTTGTGTCAGGGTAAACTAAAGGATCAAATGCCATTATATGGCCTGAAATTACTTTAAGGTTACCTGCTTCAATTACTTCAACAGGTATTCCTTCAACTATCTTGTTATCTAAAATTATATTATAGTCAACTTCGGCTAAAATTTCAATATTATCTAAAGTATTCTTTGTTTTGGATTTACAAGCAAATAGTTAAAAAGGGAATATTATAGCAGAAAATATTTTCATCTCATAATTTATTATTTTGTAAATATAAAAAAACCTGCAATGCTTTCGCACTGCAGGTTCAACCAAACATAGTACCTAAAACAATATTATTGCTTTACGAACTGAAGCTCAATGTTAAGCTTCACTTCTTCGCCAAGCAGTACACCGCCTGTTTCAAGGGCTGCGTTATAGCTAAGGCCAAAATCTTTACGGTTAAGCTTTCCTGTAAGGCTTAAACCAGCTTTTGTATTTCCCCATGGGTCTTTAGCGATACCGCCAAATTCTGCATCAAGGCTTACCGGCCTTGTCTCGCCGTGAAGCGTAAGGTTTCCATTAAGTGTATATTCTCCCTCGTTTTTCTTTTCAAATGAAGTCGACTCAAAAGTAAGTTTAGGGAATTGTTCTGCATTAAAAAAGTCTGCACTCAACAGGTGGCCGTCACGGTCAGCGTTTGCTGTGTTTACCGAGTCAATATCGCCGCTGAAAGTAAACTTGGCATTGTCAAAGTGCTCGCCTTCTGTTTCTGCTTCGGCAGTAAATTTTGTAAACTGGCCTGATACGTTAGTAAACATCATGTGTTTTACTTTAAATCCTATTTCTGAGTGGGTTGGGTCTACTGACCATTTTGTAGTTGACATATTCTTATTTTTTAAATTTTGTTGTTATTTATTGTATGTACAATATTTGTATATACAAATGTATTAATTAAATTTTGTTGTGCAATCTTTATTCTTAAAAAAATTTAGGCTGGATTAAACAGACATCGGAACCTCAATAATAAGGATTTCTGCATCTTGGGTATTTGCCGTGATAGTAATACTGTTAGTATCCCATATACCAAGGGCATCGCGCTCACTCAATTGAATAGTCCCAATGTTTACATCGCCTTTAATAACAAAGGCATAAATACCGTTGCCGCTTTTCTTAAGATCATAGGCAGTAGAGAAATCTTTATCAAAACGCCCCAGGTGAAACCATGCATCCTGATGGATCCATACACCTTCGTCGTTAGCGTCAGGGGATAGGATCTGCTGCAGGGTGTTGTGGCGGTCGGCTTCATTGAGTGTTATCTGGTCGTAACGTGGAGTTACGTTCTTTTTATTTGGGTACACCCATATTTGGAGAAACTTGGTAAGCTGGTCTTTGTTCTTATTGTATTCACTGTGGTAAATTCCGGTTCCGGCGCTCATTACCTGTATATCACCTTTTTTAATGACTGCTGTATTGCCCATGCTGTCTTTATGCTCTAAATCGCCCTCAAGCGGAATGGAGATGATCTCCATGTTATCGTGAGGGTGCGTGCCAAAGCCCATGCCTGCATCTACGCGGTCGTCATTCAGCACCCTTAGTACGCCAAAGTGCATCCTGTCAGGGTTATAATAATTAGCAAAACTAAATGAGTGGTGAGAGTCCAGCCAGCCGTGATTGGCATGTCCGCGGGTATTTGCTTTGTGAAGTACTGTATTTTCCAGGATCAGTGCGTTTTCGTTAGGCAGGTGGTTGTACCCGATAGGCTCTAACGGCTTGATCTCGTCTATATCATTATTTAATGTATCGCCTATGGCAGCAGATGTTATAAACATCCCGGTTCCCATAAGGCCTTTTCGTATAAAATCTTTTCTGTCCATGTCTTGGTTGTTTTAATATTACTATGCAAAGTTGCGGCATATAAAACTCCAAAACATTGAACTGGGACAAGAAAAAATGGCTTTGCCATTTTTTAGTAGTGAGATATTAGATATTAGTATTGAGAATATGTAGCAGTCTAAAATCTGGTATCTCAATACTCAATACTATTGCTTCGCAAGCTTTGCCCTTACCTTACTTAAAAACTCGGCAGAGATGCCAAGGTAAGAAGCGATATAGTGCTGGGCTACGCGTTGCGGCAGGGTGGGGTACAGTTCCAGGAACTCTACATATTTTTCCATGGCGGTTTTTGCAATGGTATTAAACAGCCTGTTTTGCGTTACAGATAAATGGCGTTCAAACAATATCCTGAAAGCCCTTTCAAACTTTGGTGCACGGGCAAGCAGTTCTTCTTTAGTTTCAGGGCTAAAGATAAGGAACTCACATTCTTCCATGGTTTCTATAAAGATCCTGCTGGGATGGGTCTCATAATTACTGAACGATGTATCGCTAACCCACGCGTTCTCTATGGCAAACTGTAATATGACTTCAAAGCCGTTATGGTCAATGTAGTATTTGCGAACGCAGCCCTTAATTACAAAAGCTTCAAAGTTGCACATTTCGCCCTCATGCAGCATAATCGTTTTCTTCGGAACTTTCCTGAATTCTAATAAGGAGTTGAAAGTATCCAGTTCCTCTTTAGAAAAGGTAACGTATCGGCTGATGCTGGTGTTTATTTGTTCGAACATATCCATGGTAGTAAGGCTTTCCCACAAATGTAAGCCAATTGGTGTAAATAAAAAAAGTGCCCTAGGGCACTCTTATATTATAATGTAGTTGCTTTTCGCTTTCTAAGGTAATTCTTAAAGGCTACAATACCACCATTAATAAGCGATACCACTATGCCCAAAGGGAAAATTTCCATGTAGGTTGTGGCTATAACGTATAACGGATTCTTATAGCTTTCCTTCATTTGGTTCATTTCATCAATACCGGCCTGTATCTCGACAGGAGATTTGCCGCTTGCCTTTAGTTGATCAATCACGCATGCCGAATACTTGTCCATAAAATCGGGGCGAAAATTATAATAGGTAATAAGCCAAAGCCCAACATAGATGCTGGATGCTATAAGCGAAATGTAAAGCCCTATCATAAATGCTTTGCCAAAGGTTATACCGCCGTTACGTTTCTTGTATTGATAGGTTGCTACAAAAATGAGTGAGAAAGCCAGTATCATGGACGCAAATCCGTAGATCATGCTTTTGTCCATATCCATGTCGTCGCCCATTGTCAGATAGCCAACAGAGCATAACAAACCTGCAATAAGGCCATACAGCCAGATAAATTTTTTCATACTTACTATATTGTGTAGTTATTCCTTATCGGTAGCTTCAAATAGTTCTATCTTGTTGCCTTCGGGGTCAAGTATATGAACAAACTTACCATATTCATACGTTGTTACCTCATCTAAAATAGCAACACCCTCTTTTTTCAGTTCAGTTACCAATGCTTCAATATCGTCAACGCGGTAGTTGATCATAAAGTCTTTTTCTGATGGTTCAAAATATTTTGTGTTATCAGGAAACGGACTCCATAACGTGTAGCCGTTCGCAGAAGATTCCGATTGATCCTTCCATTCAAACTTTGCACCATAGGGCGATGTTTCTAATCCAAGATGGGTCTTATACCATTCATTGATCATTTTAGGGTCTTTGCATTTAAAGAAAATGCCGCCAAATCCTGTTACTCGTTTCATGTCTGTTTGTTTTATTGTGGAACAAAATTGCCGAAAGCTGTTGGTCTTTAGCTCATACTTTCGGGTGATTTATGCAATAATACCGTTCTTTTTAGCTTTTTCCACGGCCTGTGTGCGCCTTTTTACATCCATCTTCTCAAATAATTTAGACGAATGCGTTTTAACCGTATTGAGCGATACAAAAAGCTGTTCGGCGATTTCCTTATTGCTCAAACCGTCGGCCATAAGCTGCAACACTTCAAGTTCGCGTTTGCTTATGCATAGTTTTTCTATTTCGGCTTCGTTAGGGGTAAAGTAAGGTTGGGTGTAAACATAAACAGGTTTCTCTACGATAATAGTCTCAACTTTTGGTTTTGACAGTTTAAGTGCCAGCCAGATGCCAAGCCCTGTAAACGTAAGCGCAATTATGCCTGTGAATATATCCTGCGATTGCGGCCTGTATAAAATAAAAAGTTCCAGCCCGCGCAGCAGCAATAGCAGCAGCGCAAGGCCGGAACCGTAATATATAATCCATTTATGCGTTTTAATTGCCTTAAACATAGTATACTTTGTTTAGGCAAAGATAAAACTATTTCTCTTCAGGAAGGTTAAGTGCGTTTCGTATAGCCTGTTCAAAGGCAGGCTGTTCTGCATACGGAAGCTCGGCATTTACCATGTTACCATCAGGGCCTATAAGTATAAAGCGCGGTATTCCGCTAATGTTATAATCTTTATAGAACTTATTGATGTCATCAGAATGCAGCTGCAACACCGATTTTGACTTCTGTTTCGCGCTTATCAGCCATTCATTAAAATCTTTATCCACGCTTATAGCAATAAACTGAATGTTATGGTCTTTATATTTAATGGCTGACTTTTCAAAATAAGGCGATTGTACTTTGCATGGCCCGCACCACGTGGCCCAGGTATCTATGGCAACAAATTTGCCTTTCAGGTCGGCAAGGGTTACCGCTTTTTTGTTGGTGTCAACGGTTGCAAACGCAGGGGCAGGACTGCCTTTTGTAAGTCCGTCCAATATTCTTTTTGTGTTGTTTATTACAACAACATATTTTTTGTTGCCAAGCAATGATGCATAGTCTGTCGTAAGCTTATTGCGTTCGTCTATAGATGATGCTTCTTTAATGCTCTTGTCCAGCTGCCAGAAAAGAAGTTTGTCCTTAAACCCACCCGGTTTTAATTTAGCTGCAGCCAAAAGCGTTTTGGTATTTTCATCCAGGTCGGCTTTGTTGTCGGTAATTATTTTCTCCCTTATGTAGGTAAAGTAATCTTCGTTGCTTAAAAGCCCTTCGCTGTCTAACGGAACCAATTTTATCATGGCAAGTATCTCCGGTGTTGCAATGGTTTTTTCGTTAGGGAAAAGCACGGCACGCTTTTTAACGAGCATATTCCAGTAGTTGAGGTATTCTATAGTGATAAGCTTTCGCTTGTAGTCAAGATAATCCTCCCTGGGTATGTAGTTGTCTACATTCTTAAACGTGTTGGTTTCGTTTGTGGTCTTTTTCCATTCCGCTACAATTTCATCAATCAAGTATTCCGGTTTATCCAGCCCCTGATTATTTTCAAGGTCATAGAGAATAGAATTCCATCGCATATTCTGCTTTTCGTTCTCCCTGTTTTCGGCCATTCGTGTACCGGTAATCTTCATTTCCCTGTTAGCATCATACAGTTTCAGGTCTATAAACAGGCTGTCATGGCTGCCAAATACAAATAGTGCCCTCATGTCCCCTAAACCAAGCAGGTACTTATCAAGGGGTATGTTTTCTTTAATCGTATAACTAAATTTATTGTCCTTGACCGGTATGGCAGCTATGGTGTCGCGAATAAAATTATCCATCAGGTAAATGGTCTCTATTTTTTTACCACCTTCAATTTTGCCGCTCAAAACAGTTTTTCCGTACGCCTGGTCAACGTTTGGCGTAAGTATATAAATAAAAAGACCGCCCAGTACCACGATAGCGGCAACTGTTGTAACCAGTCTTTTTTTGCTGCCTAAAAAAGCATTCTTAATTGTTTTATGGCTGTACCATTTAAAGCCAAGGAATAAAACGAGCAGGGTAAAGATAAATCCTGCAATTTCAGAATAGGTGAGCAGGTAACCCAGATCGCTTCCCTCGGTGTATTTACTTATCTTGTTAAGCATTTCTATAGGGTACCAGTCGGGTACGGGTACTTCAAATCCCTGAAGGAACACATACGTCATAAGCACAGCAAAGCCAATAAGTATAGACCACACAAAACTTGGCATAAGCACCGATAACAGGTACTGAAACGCACTGAAGAATAAACCTGCTGCAAACAGGCGGAGCATTATTGCTGCCAGATGGCCAAAATCAAAAGAGGCAGTGGCGTGCTCCGGTATGCCTTTAATCATGCCCAGTATAACGCCTGCAAGGTATCCTGTAATTACCATAGAGAATATGGCTATTATATTGCCTATTAGCACCACGGTAAATTTTGAGAAGTAAATAGACGATTTGCGCACGGGCTGTGTTTCCATAAGCTGCCATCCGCCGTATTTATGGTCCAGCTGCGTAATACGGCTTACCATGATTATAATTAGCAGCGGAAAAAAGAATATGGTAAACGACTCGAGCGACTCCTCAATATTGTGCATGTAATAGTTAAAGGGTATGCCGTCACGGTGAGGCATAGTATCAAACGATAAGCTGGAAAGCAGGTTTACAATAGGACCAAAGGCACTAAGCAGTATTGCCATTAGGTAAATACCCGTTCCTTTTTTCTTTATATGTTCTGCCTTAAGTACAGTTATAAAATTTTGCATTGTATAGTAGGTTGTTGGATGTATTAATTAACTAAAGTCATGAACCACTCTTCAAGTCCGTCAAGTATTCGAATCTCATAGATGCCCGCACCGCGCTCCACCAGGTTTTTAGTAAACACGGGTATCACTTCGCGCGATGGAAGTTCAAGCGTAATTTGTGAATCGCCTTCTAACGCGGCATCGGGAAATTCGGCTGCCAGTTGTTCCTGCCAGGTGGTAGCATCCTTTAGTGTAATTTGCACCCTGCAAACGCTGGATCGTTTGGATAGCTCTTCCATAGTACCTTCAAACCTAAGTTTACCGTGGCTAATAATGCCTACATGGGTACACATCTTTTCAATTTCTGCCAAAAGGTGGCTCGATACAAAAATGGTAACTCCTTTTTCGCGGTTAAGCTTAACAAGCAGTTTCCTCATGTCCTGTATCCCGTTAGGGTCAAGGCCGTTTACGGGTTCGTCAAGCAGTAGCAGTTCGGGCTCGCTCAGTAACGCCATGGCAATAGCCAGGCGCTGCTTCATGCCCAGCGAATATTGTTTTGCCTTGCGCTTAGCATCTTTAGTAAGGTCTACGAGTTCAAGAACTTCGGCAATCCTTTCTTCGGGTATATTGCGCAGTTTTGCAATGTATCTTAAATTGTTGTAGCCGCTAAGGTGCAGGTACAGGGCAGGGCTTTCTACCAGCGACCCTATATTCTCAAAAACCAGCGGCAGCTGGTTCTTTAAAGGCTTGCCAAAAATAGAGATGGCTTCCTGCTGTTCTTCAAGAATACCGGTTAGCAGCCTCATGGTAGTAGATTTTCCCGCTCCGTTTGGGCCAAGAAATCCGTAAATAGAACCTTTAGGAATGTTTAATGAAATGTCATCAAGTACTTTTCGGTCACCGGAATACTTAAAATTCAAAGATTTTGTCTGGATTATAAATTCAGCCATAATTAATTAGTTGGTTTATTGGTTTGCAATATAAGAAATAACCTATAACGCATAACTAAGCATTTTGAGTATACTGTTACATTCACTAACTTTGATACATAATTCACATTTTATGAAAATTGTAATCTCTCCGGCTAAGTCGCTGGACTATGAAACTAAACTTCCTACCCGTAAACATACTGAACCTGCTTTTTTGGCAAATGCCGAAGTGGTTCACAAAACTGTAAAAGAAAAATCGCCTGCAGAACTGAGTAAACTGATGGATATATCAGACAAGCTTGCCGAGCTGAACTGGCAGCGCAACCAGGACTGGAAAACGCCCTTTACCACAAAAAATGCGCGCCCTGCCATGTATGCCTTTAACGGCGATGTATACACAGGGCTTGATGCCTATACCATACCGGCTGCTAAGATTACAAAGCTGCAGGACAGCTTAAGGATACTTTCAGGGTTATACGGACTCTTAAAGCCACTTGACCTTATGCAGCCCTACCGCCTTGAAATGGGTACGCACCTGCCTGTTGGCGAAAACAAGAACCTTTACGACTACTGGAAAAAGACAATTACCCAGGCGTTGAATGAAGAACTTAAGGATGGCGAACTGTTTGTTAACCTTGCCAGCAAAGAATATTTTGATGCGGTAGATGCCAAAGCGCTTAAAGTGCCGGTCATTACACCTGAGTTCAGGGATTACAAAGACGGAAAACTGAAAATGATTAGCTTTTTTGCCAAAAAGGCGAGGGGTATGATGGTGCGCTATATTATAGACCATAATGTAAAGACACTCAAAGGCCTCAAAGGTTTTGATTATGAAGGCTACAAATTTGATGCTGCACTCTCTAAAGGAAATACGTTAGTGTTTACAAGGTAGAGTAATGAGATAATAGATAATAGACGGTAGACTTATGATTTGTCATTTGGAATTTGTCATTTGGAATTTGTCATTTGGAATTTGTGGTTTGAAAATTGTGATTTATGAAAATTGAGGATTTATTTAATAAAGTCGAAAATACAGAACGTGAGTATAAGCAGTCTATACTCATAAATTTCTATTACGGGTATCAGGAGCTTGACGAACTGCACACGCTGGAAAGCAATATCAGGGTTTTTCTGTTCGGTAAAGGGATTGGGGAGCTTGACGGACACGAGATCAACATGGATATGTCAGATGGCACGCTTTACCTCCATGCTCACAATGCTGAAGAATTGTTTAAGGCCATACGGCCGATACTGCTCGACGCGCCATTTATGAAAAAAGCCGAGGTACACCTCCGTTTTGGCGGCAGGAGGGATGCTTCTGCCCCGGAGATTGATTTTATACTGGAATAACTTATAGTCATTCTTATCCTTTGTGTCGCGGATAGAACTGCGGTGAAAGGATATCGATACCGGCTTCATTAAAGCTTCTTAAGATATTTTCGTTCAGGTCAGATATTATAAAATACATCCTGTCGGGGTTTTTAGTTATAGCATTCAGCTGATAGCTCACAAATGTCTCTTTTAAGGCAAGCTTAAAAACATAAGGCGACGGTACGCTCAAAATATCGTTTGTTTTTGCAGCAGCATCTAAAAGTAAATGCTGAACAGTATCCTGCTTAACATCATAATTTACGTTGATCGTAATAGGAATTACAAGCCCCTCAGAATTTGCCGAACTGTAATTTATGGTCTCATTAGTGAGTATCTTGGAATTCGGTACGGTTACATCTTCATTATTAATCGTGCGAAGCCTTGTTACCAGGGCGGTTTTCTCGATGACCTTTCCGGTAATGGTATCCACCTTGATCCAGTCGCCCAGCTGAAATGGCCTCATGTAGGTAATGATAAAACCTGCAATGGTATTTGAGATGGCAGACGACGAGCCTAATGAGATAAGTACCCCAAAGAAAACCGATATTCCTTTAAAAGCACTGGTATCGGCACCCGGCAGGTATGGGAAAACAATTACTATGGTAAATATAATAAGGCATATACGCACTAATTTATAAGTAGGCGTTGCCCAGTCGGTATGGAAACCTTTTAGCTTCAGGTTGCCGCGCCTTATCTCGATAGACAGGTAACGCAGGAAACGGTCGGCATAACGGCCTACGATCAGTACTACGATTATGCGTAATAATTTCGGGATGTAGTGGTATATGGACACGCCAATTTCCTTTAACGGATCCCACAGCGCTGCTATAAGTCTGGAAGCCCATTGCTGTGTCGCGGGAAAAAGGCTGAATTCAAGCCCAAAGAAGATATAAAGGAAAACCAGCGACAGTAAAAAGTAAAACAGCTTTAATAGTTGAAGGCTTACCTTTTTTAAACGATAGGCCGAAAGGAACTGGTAGTTTTTAATCATTATGCCCGACGCCTGTCCTTTTCGCCTGTGCGATATCCTGCGAAACAAAAATCTGTATACTTTTCGGCCTAAAAATACAATGACAAGAAATGCTGCAAATATGCCTACAGCAGTTGCCCAGCGCAATGTACTGTTTTCGGCACTGTGCAGTTCCCTGTTCTTAATTATAGAACCGGCTATGGCATCACTGTACTTTTTGGCTAATGAATCCTGTGCACTGTCTGCCCAGAGTGCATCTTCTTCGCTGATGCTGGTTATTATCTTGTCCTTGTAAATAATATTGAAATATGATTTCTCAGCCCTTATCTGTAAAGAATCTTGCTGGTACTGCTTATCTTCATAAAGCTGGAGTATAAGGGCCTGTGCGCTGTTTGCCCTCGCTTCGGCAGAAAAGGGGCCAAAGCCACTGTAGATTTTAAAGATGGTATCCTGAAAAAGCAGCACAGGAAAGGCCGTAGTTTTACCTCTAAGCGTATTTATGCTCTCGCGCTGGCTAGCAAGGCGCAGCGAATCTTCCTGCTTTATTTTTAAAAGCTCGTTCTTATACTTTTCAAGCTCTTTAGATTTTGGGTTTATAAGACTGTTCAGTTCATCTTTTAAAAGCGCCACCTTTATAGAATCCTTAGTACGCGTAAGGCTGTTCTTTGCCTTAAGCCTTTGCAGGGCAATTTCGGCAGAGTCTTTACGGTTCTGTGCATTTGCAGCGCACACAAACAAAAGGATAATAAAAAGCGAGGTAATTTTTTTGATCATGGAACTTGTCTTTACTTCAAAAATAAACAATATATTTTTAAGCCTTTTTTTGCGATGAGATCTGATTCCAATAAAAAAAGCTCCGGAAAAGCAGTATATTTTGTATGATACCGCCCTTCCGGAGCTATTTAGTAGTATTCATTTTGCTTTTGCGGAGTTCTTTACCGAATCTTGAAATTAACTGCTTTTTAACTTTGTCATGAAGTTTTTGAACTCGGGTGCAAATTCAGAGAACAGTGCGTTGTCCCTGTTTTTAAGCATCACTTCGCTAAACATCTTTAAACCTATGGCAAACTGTGCCGATTGTACTGCATCATTAAAATGGTCTTTTTCCTGAAGCCTCTTTATAATTGAGAACACTTCGTCATGGTTATCAAACTCAAGGGTAAGGGCAGGGTTGAGGTCTTCTTCCTTTGGGCTGAAAGTATGCTCCAGCGTAATTTTATAATGGTTGTATTTAGAATTCATTTTTTGATTGATTTGTGTTACTGACAACTGAAAGCGTCATTTAATAACTACTATTAAGGCCATGCGAACTCCGACAGGTCGGCGAGGTCAGACTGGGTTTTGTCGTTACCCAGCAGTTTTTTAAGAACTGCCATTATACCGTCCCGGCTTTCAAGTGTAGTGTTCTCAGGCTGGCATTGGCTTTTGCCCGCTTCTTCCTGAGCTGCTTTATCGTGATCGTAATTTTTTTTCATTTTGTCCTGATTTGATTTTTTTGATTGAAGTTTAAAAAAGGCCCATCATTTCTGACAGGCCTGTTATATTTTTCTGTCAGCTGAAAACTGTCAACTTTTAACGCTTAGTGCATCGCCTCACTCATGTCTACCTTGTTTTTACCTTCTTTAACAAGAAGTATAAACGGAATGCAGATGAGGAACATTATACCCAGGTACAAAAAGATATCCATGTAAGAGAGTACCGTTGCCTGTTTCATTACTCCGCCTTCCATGGCGGCATAAGCTTTTGACAACGCTTCGCTTGCCGAAAATCCTTTAGACATGAAGCCCTGCTGCAATTGCTGCACCCTTTGCTGTACGGCAAAATCGGTTACCTGCTCATGGCTCACGAGGTTTACCCTGTGGCTTTGTGTAAAACGGGTAATAAAGGTACTGATAAGCGCGATACCAAACGATCCGCCAAGCTGGCGCATCATGCCGGTAAAGGCAGCCCCCTCACCAATGCTTCTTCCTTTAAGGGTAGAAAGTGCCATGGTTGTAATGGGTACAAACAATAAACCTAACCCAATACCACGAAGGATCAAAGGCCAGAACATATGTTCTGCTCCAGTATCGGGTGTCATGATGCTGAACATCCAGAAGGTAAACCCAAAGAAAATACTGAATCCTGTGGCTACCATGTAGGTCTTAGGAAGCCCTTTTTGAATCATCTGCCCGATAATAGGCATCATAAAGGCTGTCATTAGCGAACTTGGTATAAGAAGCATACCGGCATCAAGTGCAGTCCATCCTAAGATCTGCTGGGTATAAATAGGCACAACAAACGTTGACCCATATAACCCAAACCCAAGAATGAAACACAATATGGTACCAATGCGCAGGTTACTGTCTTTAAGCACCTTCAGGTTTACGATAGGGTGCTTGTACACCGTTTCACGCCATATAAAGGCAAATAGACCCAATGCACTCACTACGCTCAGTATTACAATGATGGGCTCTTCAAACCAGTCGTCCTGCTGCCCGTGTTCAAGTACAAACTGCAGCGACCCGATGAATGCAGCAAGAAACAGCATACCCCACCAGTCAACCTGGTTTGCTTTTAGCTTCTCGCCATATTTAGGGCTTTTTACAAATATTATCGTTAAGATGGTAGCAATGATACCAAGCGGAACGTTAATATAAAATATCCAGCCCCATGAGTAGTTGTCTACGATCCATCCTCCAAGAGGCGGACCAAGCGTAGGCCCTACAATTACACCCATACCATAAATTGCCTGCGCCATACCGCGTTTTGCAGCGGGGTAGCTTTCGGTAATAATAGTTTGTGCCGTTACCAGCAGTGCTCCACCACCCATACCCTGTATAAACCTGAAGGCTACAAGCTCCCAGATGTTTGTGGCGTTACCACAAAGAAAGGATGCCACGGTAAAGATGATAATAGAGGCTGCAAAGTAGTTGCGTCGGCCAAACTGCATGGATAGCCAGCTGGTCATGGGGATTACAATTACGTTTGCAATTGCATAGGCGGTAATTACCCAGGCAACATCAGTAAGGGTTGCCCCAAGGGTTCCGCGCATATCGTTTAATGCAACGTTAACGATAGTGGTGTCCACGATTTCAAGCAGGGCACATAGTACCGCCGTTATCGTTATGATAACGCGCCTGAAGCCATATTCTACTAAGCTGTCGTCAGCTGCTGTTGCTGCTCCTGCCATAATATTATTTTAAATGTACGTCTACATCCACATTCATACCGGGACGCAGTAGTTTTACTTTTTCTTTGTCGTTGTTTTTAGTAAGGCTTATTTTTACAGGAAGCCTTTGCACGGTCTTAACAAAGTTACCCGTTGCGTTGTCAGGAGGCAGTAAAGAGAAACGTGCACCTGTAGCAGGAGAGAAGCTTGTAAGTTCGCCCTCAAACTCAAGGTCTGGGTAAGCATCAGAAACAATGGTTACTTTTTGGCCTTCTTTCATTTTTGTAAGCTGTGTTTCTTTAAAGTTAGCCACAACCCATGCATCTTCGCTGTTAATGATGTAAAACAATGCCTGTCCCGGTTGTACAAGCTGACCCGGCTGAATATCTACGGTAGAGATCTGTCCGTCTACGGCAGCAGTAACTATGGTATAGCTTAGTGTTAAGTTAGCAGCATCAAGTGCAGCCTGTGCTTTTTTGATGTTAGCCGATGCAACTTCAGTTTGTTTTCCTGAAACATTAGATCGTGACACGCTTGCATTTCTTTGCGATTTGCTTGCAGCTTCAGCTTGTTGTAAAACCCTAAGTTCTACTTCAGCTTCCTGCTGCGTTGCCTGAGCCTGTTCAAACTGCTGTTTAGTGATCGAGTGGTTTTTGTACAGGTTCTCGTAACGGGTAAAGTCGTTGTTAGCTCTCCAAAGCCTGACTTTAGCAGCTTCAATATTTCCTTTAGATGAAAGGATGTTCGCTTCGCTTACCGAAACGTTTGCAGATGCTCCGCCTACATCAGCCTTAGCAGCTTCATAGCTTCCTTCGGCAGCAGCAAGTGCAGCCTTAGCGTCTTCAACACGTACAACATAATCTTTGTCGTCGATGATAAAAAGCGTATCGCCTTTTTTTACAAAATCATTATCCTTAACAAACACTTTTGTGATGTATCCTGTTACGCGGGGAATTATAGGGTTCATGTTTTTCTCTACCTGTGCATCATCTGTAGTTTCGTGTGCAAGGGAGTGCATGTATTTGTAAATACCATAACCACCGCCAAGGATAACTACTGCCGCAAGGATTACAATAAACTTCTTGTTCGTTTTTTTCTTATTAGTATCTTCCATGATTGGATTAATTAATTTTTGTTTGGTGTAAGATTAAAAGAGTTGGTTAATTTACCTGAAGCATTAAGCAGCTCATAGTAACGCTGCGTGATGTCTGCTTTAGAGAATGCACCGTTTATTTTTGCCTGAAGCTGTTCAACATCGGCTTCAAGAAGATCGTTAGTATCTACAAGGCCGTTATCATATTTGTCTTTTACGATCCTGTAGTTTTCGGTGGCCTGTTCTACAGCTTCGGCATACACCTTGTCCTGTTTTATGCTCAGGTTATAGTTTTCCTGTGCTTCGTTAACCTGCACCTTAACCTGGTCGGTCATTATTTCAAGCTGCTGCCTTGTCTCTTCGGCACGGCTTTGTGCTGCTTTTACTTTCTTGCTGTTCTTAAAGATGTTTGCAATGTCGTAAGAGAAGCCTACGCCAAAGTTAACCGCGTTGTATACCTGCGCAACATTCTGGATATCCAGTGCAACATATCCGGCAGAAACCGATATGGCAGGGTAATAGTCTCCTTTTGCGATCTTAACGTTGCTTTCGCTTGCTTTCTGCTCAAATCGCATTGCTTCAAGATCACTTCTTGATGCGATCGCTTCGCTCTCGCTAGCCGACGGCGTCGTTCCGTTCGATTTCTTGAAATAACTATCGCTCGGTGATAGCTGAGTACCGGCCGGCAGTTTTAATAGCGTCACGAGCTGGAAATTGATCGTAGAGACGTTTTTGATGGCATCATCCAGCGTAAGCTGAATGTTGCTCGCCTGAAGCGTTGCTTTCAAAAAGTCATTACGTGCCAGTAATCCGTTTTTCTCCATGGCTGTAAAATCGGCAACACGCTGGTTAGCGCTCTTCAGGTTTTCCTGGATAAGCTTTACCGATTCCTGTGCTTTGTAAAGATTTACATAAAGCACCACAGTTTGCATGGCAAGCTGTTCTTTTGTGTTTACGGCGTTAAAGGTTTGTGCCCTGTAAATGTTCTCTGAAGCATCTACGCTGTTCCTAAGCTTAAAACCTGAGAACAATGGCATGCTGAAGCTTGCCTGGCCAAACATGATCTGGTTAACTTTTGGGCTTGCTGTAGCAGTTTCTCCTTCTGCAGGTTCAGATGTGCTTAGGGGAATCCTCAGCTTTACGGTAGGGTTTGTTATCCTCATGTACTGACCCGACACCTTGAAATCAGGATACTGATTGTTCTTGGTGTTGTCCAGGTCAAGTTTAGAGGTGGCTACCTTAGTATCGGCAAGGTTAGCCTCTGTACTTTTTGTAACTGCCAGCGATATGGCCTCATCCAGCGATAACTGTTTTTTTTCCTGTGCCTGTAGTGTAAGCACAAAGAACAAAAGGCCGCCGGGCAGTAGATGCTTAATTTTCATGTACTAAAAGCGCTTTAATGGTTTGTTTAATGTGAGCGGTAAGCTCATTTTCTATGTAAAGTTGATATTTTTCGTCGCTGTCAATATTCAGGATGATCTCAAAATATTGCTGGTTCATCTGGAAGTGTACCAGTGTGCCCATAATCGTGGCAGGAATCAAAGTGATGTTTACGTCTTTTTTAAAAACGCCCTGCGCTTGTCCTTCCGAAAGGATCTTTTTAAACACTTCAAGATTTTCTTTTTTGATGTCTATGAAAGACTGCATATCCATGATCCTCTTTTTTGTCGAAAGTTCAAAATGCATAATCTGGTACATGCATTTGTTCTTGTTGATTCTGGATATGTAAAGATCAATCAGAAGGTCTACTTTTTGAAAGGGGGTAAGGTTCTGACTGAAGATGTCTTCGAGCCTCATTTTCATGTCAGATGTTCTGTGGATGATAAGGGCTTCAAGCAGCTTTTCCTTCGACCCGAAATAGTACGATATCATCGCAATATTTACCTGGGCTTCTTTAGCTATTGTCCTGATGGAAGCACCATCAAATCCTTCTTCTGCAAACAGCTTTTCGGCTGCCTGCAAAATGTCGATTTGTTTGTCATTAAACTCCGTCATTTTATTTCTCTGTTAATTACGACGCAAAGTTAAACACTTGTTTAAATTAAACGTTTGTTTAATATCATTATTAACAGTTTGTTAACAGAAAACGGTTTCGGAAACCGCTATAGGTTTTTTCTATAGTTGGTATTTATATAATTGTAATTCAGGTGTTATAATTGCTTTTATTGAAGTAAAGGTTTTGGCTTATTAAACCTCAACCCAGTTTTTAAGAATTTGTTTTCCCAGAGGCGTTAACACTGATTCGGGATGGAATTGTACCCCTCTTACGTCATAAATTTTGTGTCGTAACGACATTATGTTTCCGCTTTTATCAACAGATGTGACTTCTAAAACGTCTGGAAAATTAGCATTATCCACACTCCAGGAATGGTATCTTCCTACCGAAATCGTGTCCCCCATTCCGGTAAAAAGAGGTTCGTTTTCTACGGTGATTTTAATGTCGGCAGCGACACCGTGATGCACCTCTTCAAGGTTAATAAGCGTACCGCCAAAAACCTCACCAATGGCCTGCTGGCCAAGGCAGATTCCAAGGATACTTTTAGTGGATGCGTACTCTTTTATAATGTTTTTTAGAAGGCCTGCTTCATCGGGTATTCCGGGTCCGGGAGACAGTAAGATCTTGTCATAATCTGCCGGGTCTTCTATAGAAACTTCGTCGTTTCTCAGTACAAAAACCTTGCAGTCAAGGTCTTCCAGGTAGTGTACAAGGTTATATGTAAAGCTGTCGTAGTTGTCTATAACTAATATTTTCTTCATGGTTGCATGTAATAAGGCTGCAAATGTATGAACATTTATGCCTTAATTATTTGTTTTATAAATCTACTAAACTGGTAGACTATTGAGTTTTTTTGTCTATTTTTGTGTAGCTAAAACATCAAACCATGAGAGCTATAAGCCAAAATACCACCGTTTGCAGCTGTTGTCTTTTATTAAAAGGAGCATTTGCTGTGGCATAAATTCAGGTTTACCGGCCTTATATAACTGCAAAAAGCTTCTCTTTTATGGGAAGCTTTTTTTAATAACCATACGATATGAAACACCCTGTTTATACCGCAAATTATCTAAAGGCGGGCGTGCTGCCGGATAAGGCAAAAACAGAAAAATGGATAGAAAATCTCTTTGCCTGGCTCTTTTGCATAGGCGAAGAGTATGCCGATTACGAGTATTTTGTCAAGAAAGAAAACGAACTAAAAAATGAGCTGTTCCACCTGTTTGAATTGGCTGGATTAAGCGAAAAAAAAATAAATTCATTTATTTCAACCTTAGATTATAAGGTAGAAATACTTCATCAAAAGCTTGAGTACGATTTGAAAGCCATATTCGAGTTCGATCCGGCAGCAAAATCACGCGCTGAAGTGCTCATTTCGTACCCCGGATTCTTCGCCATAGCAGTCTACAGGCTGGCACATGAACTTTGGCTTGAAGATGTTCCGCTGCTGCCAAGAATGATGAGCGAGTATGTGCACAGCAAGGCGGGTATAGACATTCATCCGGGGGCAGAAATTGGCAGCCGTTTTTTTATCGATCACGGTACGGGAATCGTAATTGGCGAAACAGCTCTTATAGGCGATGACGTGAAAATATACCAGGGGGTAACGCTGGGCGCACTTAGTGTAAGCAAGGCTGAGGCTTCGGTAAAAAGACATCCTACTATTGGAAATAATGTTACAATTTATGCCAATGCAACCATACTTGGCGGCAATACGGAGATAGGCCACGACAGCATTATTGGCGGAAATGTATGGATAACCAACTCGGTTCCGCCGCATTCACTGGTGTATCACAAGAGTGAAATAAGCATTAAAACAAGGGGTACATTTCCCGAACCATTAAATTTTGTAATCTAAAATTCAATATATATGAAAGCGAACAGCATTTTAGAAACTATAGGCAATACGCCGCATTTAAAGCTAAATAAACTATTTCCCGACAACAATGTGTGGATAAAACTGGAACGTAACAATCCCGGAAACAGCATAAAAGACAGGATTGCCCTGGCTATGGTTGAAGACGCCGAGGCTAAAGGAATACTCACTAAAGACAGCGTTATTATAGAACCTACATCGGGTAATACGGGTATCGGGCTTGCACTTGTCGCTGCCGTAAAAGGGTATAAACTGCTGCTTGTAATGCCGGAGAGCATGAGCGTGGAACGCAGGAAACTGATGTCTATTTACGGTGCGGAGTTTGAGCTTACGCCAAGGGAAAAAGGCATGAAAGGCGCTATAGAACGTGCGGCAGAGCTTACAGCAAGCACGCCAAACGCATGGTCGCCAAGCCAATTTGATAACCAGGCTAACGTTGAGGTACATAAGAGAACTACCGCAAAAGAGATACTGGCCGATTTTCCGGATGGCATTGATTACCTGATTACAGGAGTAGGTACGGGAGGGCATATTACGGGTGTAGCAGCTGTTTTAAAGGAAAAACTGCCTAGCCTCAAGGTCTTTGCTGTTGAACCAGAATTATCGCCTGTACTTAGCGGGGGAAGCCCGGCACCACACCCTATACAGGGAATAGGGGCAGGTTTTGTACCGTCAATTTATGAGAGTGGCCTTATTGACGGCGTTATTCAGGTAGGTAAAGATGAAGCATTTGAGTTTGCCCGCGATGCGGCAAAAAAAGAAGGCTTGCTGGCAGGCATTTCAACAGGGGCATCGCTTGCAGCTGTAAACAAAAAGCTGTCCGAAATCCCAAAAGATGCCGTTGTAGTAACGTTTAACTACGATACAGGCGAAAGATACCTGTCTATTGAAGGGCTTTTTTAGAGAGTTAATTAGGTTCTTAGTTAATTAGATTCTTAGGCAGTTGGAGCTAGATAGCAACTGGACAAAACCTCAGCGACTAAGAACCTCACTACCAAAGACCCTTATAGAAACACAAAACCCACGCCATGCGTGGGTTTGTTATTCAATTTAAATACTAATTTTAATTAGTAAGCAAGGTTTACGTTAAGTGTGAATTCATCGTAGATAGCTTTATCTCCAATGCTTTCGAAGAAGCTTTTAGAACCGTAAGTAATGTCGTATTTAGTTCTGTCAACTTTAAGTGTAGTTGTAGCAGCGTTTTTACCGGCTTTAAGTTCAAAAGTGATTGGTTTTGTAGTTTTCTTGATAGTAAGGTCTGCAGTTACAGTGTAAACACCCGCAGATTTTTCTTTAACTGATTTGAAAACGATTTTTGAAGTTGGGTATGCAGCAGTACCAAAGAAATCGTCAGCTTTTAAGTGGCCTTCAAGTTTCTCTTTACCTTCACCGGCTTTAAGGTCAGTAGCTTGTATAGAGTTCATGTCTACAGTGATGTTACCACCCGTAAGTTTGTTGTTTTTGAAAGTAAGAACACCATCTTTAACGTTGATAGTACCTTCGTGTTTTCCTGTTACTTTTTCACCAACCCAGCTGATTTTACTTTTAGCAGCGTTGATTTTCTTGTCCTGAGCCGTAGCTGTAATTGTTGTAAGAGCTACAACCAGTGCAATTGCAATTGTTTTTAGATTCTTCATTTTTAAAAATTATTTGGGTTTATTAAATTACTAAATTAAGTATTAAACAGTTACGAAAAGCTCTTCGAGCGGTTTTCTTACTTTAACTGCGTGCTGCATAGCATCCTCTTCATGCCTGTAACCTACGGCAGCAATAACCGCAGCATTAAGTCCAAGTTCGTCAAGGCCTAATATTTTGTTGAATTCCTGTGCATCAAAGCCTTCCATTGGCGTTGCGTCTATTCGCAGGAGTGCAGCGGTATTGATAAGGGTAGAAAGCGCAATGTATGACTGTTTTGCCGTCCAGATGTTCTTTTGCTCTTCGGTAAGGCTTGCCAAATATCCTGAGATATAGTCGCTAAATCCTTTAACCGCTTCGGGGGCAACGTCTCTTACCTGGCTTATAGTGCTTATGTATTTGTCAACATGCGTGTCGTTTACGTTAAGCTCGTTGGCAAAAACAAAAAGATACGATGAGTCGGCAATAATGTTCTGGTTGTTTCCTCCGGCAGCAGTTTTAAGCTTGTTGCGCATTTCGTCAGATTCAACAACAAAAACTTTATAAGGCTGAAGCCCAACAGAAGAAACGCTAAGCCTTACAGCCTGTTTAAGTGTTTCAAGGTCTTCTTTAGATACTTTTTTTGCAGCATCATATTTTTTAGCTGCGTAGCGCCAGTTAAGGCTTTCAATATATTCTTTCATTGTATTTATATGTGGTCTATTTATAGTGTTCTGTATTTTTCAAGCAGTGTGTTAAGCTGTTCAAGTTCGGCAGGGGTAAGGTTTGCTGCAAACTTTTCTTCGTGGGCATCTACTATAGGGTCAAGCTCTTTTAGCATTTCAAGGCCTTTTTCGGTAATCATGACCTCCATCTTACGGCGGTTAGATTCGCATACGCCTCGTGTTACCAGTTCTTTCAGCAGCAGCTTGTCTACAAGACGGGTGGTGTTGCTGGTCTTCGCTACCATGCGCTCCTGAATGACACCCATGTTTACAGGATTGCATTTTTGGCCTCTCAGTATCCTGAGTACATTAAATTGCTCAGGAGAAAGGTCATAGCTTTTTAGTACATCGTTAAAGTTTTCACTTATAATATTTTGTGTGTACAATATATTCAGCATTACCTTCTTTGCACAAGGGATGCTGCCAGTTGATTTTATGATATCTTCTATTTTCATATTTGTAAATACAAAATTTGTATGTACAAATGTAATAATGTTTTTATTTGTATGTACAAATGATATGTTAAAATTTTCTTAATTTTATTAACACAGCCATTTAGGGCTTAATTTTAGAGGATTATCTCAAAACACAAATTTTATGAGTAAATACAACAGATTGCTGATGTTGTTTGCAGTAGGCACATTCATTATTTCCTGCAATAATAAAGCAGAAACCACGACAGAAGACACCACTGCCGAACCAACCGAGACAGCAGAAGTACAACAGCCAACGCCGCCAACACCCTTAAAAGTGTACACAAAAGACGGCGTGAGTGTAAAAGCATACGACTTTGACAAGCTGGAATATTTCCTGAAACAGAAGAATGACACTACGTATGTGGTTAATTTTTGGGCTACATGGTGTGTGCCGTGCGTGCAGGAGCTTCCGCATTTTGAAGAGCTTAATGCCAAGTACAAAACCAATAAGGTTAAGGTAATGCTGGTAAGCCTTGACATGTATAAGATGGTAGAAACAAAACTGCTGCCTTTTATTAAAGAGAAGCAGCTTAAGAGTGATGTGGTTTACCTTAGGGATCCTGACCAGAACACCTGGCTGCCAAAGGTAGATTCTACGTGGAGCGGCGCACTGCCGGCTACTCTCATATATAATAAGGACAGGCGTAAGTTTTATGAAAAGTCATTTACCTATGCGGAACTGGAAAAAGAAGTTAGTAATTTTAAATAATCAATACATATAAATATGAAGACCGTAAAAATTTTAGGTACAGTAATGCTTGTGGCTTTTTTAAGCGCATTTGGTGTCAAGAACGCAGCAGGCGGCTATAAGGTAGGGGATATCGCAACAGATTTCAGCCTTAAGAACGTAGATAATAAAAAGGTATCGCTTAAGGATATTAAGGATGCTAGAGGGTATATCGTGGTGTTTACCTGCAACCACTGCCCGTATGCGCAGGCGTATGAAGACCGTATCGTTGCCTTAGATAAGAAATACAAAAAGCTGGGTTATCCTGTAGTGGCTATAAACCCTAACAATCCTGATAAAGTAAAAGAAGACAGCTTTGCCAATATGCAGGCAAGGGCCAAAGAAAAAGGATTCACTTTTCCATACCTGTTAGACGAAGGCCAAAAGATATTCCCACAATATGGTGCTACAAAAACACCTCACGTGTATATCCTTCAGAAAACGGCTAAAGGTAATGTGGTAAAATATATCGGGGCTATTGACGATAACTACGAAGATGCTGCTGCGGTTAAAACCAAATATGCAGAGAATGCCCTTGATGCATTAGTAAAAGGAAAAGAAGTTAGCGTAAAAGAGACCAAGGCTATTGGCTGTTCTATAAAAGCATAATACCTTTGCCAAAAATCATACAAATGAATATATCTCAGGAAGAATGGTGGGAAAAAGCTCAGGCAGACAGCAATGCTGTTATTCTTGACGTTCGCACCGAAGACGAATGGAACCGTGGAATCATTCCGGGTGCTATTAATATCGATATTTACAAGGGGCAGGGCTTTATCTATGCTGTTGAAGAACTGGATAAAAGCAGGAATTATTATGTATACTGTGCCGCAGGTGCACGCAGTGCTCAGGCCTGCAACATTATGAACCAGCTTGAAATTGCCAATACCTTTAACCTTATAGGTGGTATCTCGCAATGGGACGGCCCGGTCGTTGCACCGGAATAAACGAACCTTATAAAACAGGAAAGAGCCCTTAATTACAGGGCTCTTTTTTGTATCTCGTTGTTACGAATTCTTCTTCTTACCGTTGTTGAACTTTACTTTTTCAACGACTGGGGCAGGTTTCTTAGGCCTTTGCGGCGGGCCTTTCATAGCAGGTTTCTTTGCAGCTGGCTTTTTAGGCTTTTCAAAGGGTGCCGATGCCGGCCTTTCGCTCTTTGCTTTAGCCACTGCTTCTTTATTCTTATTGATAACGTCCTGCGCATTCTTTGGCTCTTCTTTAGTGCCGCGCAGGTGAATGATAAGGCCATTTAAAAAGTTACGCAGTACCTGGTCGCCGCACTCCATATAGTTAGGGTGATCTGCATTACGGAAAAAAGCACCTATTTCTGCCTTAGAGATCCTGAAATCTACAAGCTCTAATATTTCCACGATTTGGTCGTCCCTTAACTGAAGCGCTACACGCAGCTTTTTAAATACATCATTATTATCCATACATCCTTATTTTCAGCAAAAGTAGTGTTTTTTGGTGGATTTGGTTATTTGTTTGATTGGTTGATTTGATAGATTTGTTGATTTGTTTATTGATAAAGGGTAAAAAATTAACCGCAAAGAACACAATGGATTACGCAAGGTTCACAAAGCTTTGTGTCCTTTGTGGTTACATCATACACAATAACCAAATCAACAAATCACTCAAATAGCCAAATGTAGGCTTCTGCAAATTCCTTCCCCCACAGGGTTTCGTTATGCCTGCCGTTGTGTACAATTTTTCGGTGAATCTTTTTATGGTCCAGTTTTACTTTTAGTATTTCGAGCATACGGTCAAGGTCGGCAATCATTTCGGTGCTTTCGTGGTCGCCTGCCATAAAGTAGAGACGCGCATCAATATGCGGCGTGTTTATAGTGTCGTCATAAATAGCGTCATTAAACCAAAAAGAAGGCGAAAATACCCCAGCCTTGCCAAATACCTTTGGGTACTTCAACACCGCATAATAGGAGATAAGTCCGCCCAGCGAACTTCCCATTATACCTGTGTGTTCCTTATCGGGATTGGTATGATAGTGTGTATCTACATACGGTTTTACCGTGTTTACAACAAAGTCAAGGTACTTATCGGCTTGCCCGCCACCATATTTTTCGTTAGTGTAAGGGGTAAGTTCGTCTACGCGCTTGTCATTTCCGTGTTCAATACCTATTATTATGGTTTGTGCCTTCAGGCTGTCCAGCTGTTCATCGGCACGCCATTCGCCTGCAAAAGAAGTAGCTTTGTCAAACAGGTTCTGCCCGTCGTGCATATACAGTACCGGATATTTTTTTGCTTTGGCATCATAATCTTTTGGCAGGTAGACCCATACTTTCCTGTCGGTGTCCAGTTGTGGCGAATGTATGGTAAAGGTAGTAACGTTATTAGGGTAGGTGTGTTCCTGTGCTTTAGTGTTCATAGAAGTAAGATACAAAATTAGGAGCAGAAATTTATGTGCCATCTGTTTGTTTTTTTTAAGCAAAAGAATAATTTAGCTAAAATTACCAATTACCATGAATACCTACGAAGAAAAGCTGAGCCTGTTAACCGAAATGATTGAATTTGCCAAAATAGATGGCAGCATCCACGAGCGCGAGTATCAGTTTTTAGAGCTTGTTGCCAGTCAGCTAAGGGTAGATAAAGCTGTATTTACAGGCCTTTTTGATAATCCGGCAGATCACGTCATCATAAAATCAGAACACCAGCGCATACTTCAGTTCTACAGGCTGGCATTATTGATGCAGGCCGATGGTGTGCTGCACGACAATGAACAGGTAGCCATACGCGAGATGGGTATTAACATGGGGTTAAGCCCGTATGCCATGAAAGGTGTGCTTAACGAGATGAAGCGATCTCCCACGGGCATGATAGATGCCGATTTGCTTATTGCGCTCTTCAGGGCACAGCAGAATTAAATTGTATACTACACAGAAAACTTGCTTCAGGAGTGTCATTTTGAGCGGAACGAAGTGCAGTCGAAAAATCTCATATAATTAAAGTTTTAGAGATTTCTCCACTTCGCTACGCTGCGGTCGAAATGACAAAACGTATAAAATTTAGTTTTCAGACACCCTCCCTTTGCTTATATGTACACCTTATATATAGGAGACTAAAACGTAGAATTGTCGGCAGTATCATCCACCTGAAAGATGCCAAAAGTGTTATTATCTGTATCTATAAAATAACCCTGCCAGCATTTGCCGTGTATGGCAAACTTAGGTAATGCCACTTCGCCGCCTGCCGCCATGATCTTATCGGCAGTATCGTCAAAATTTTCCACTTCAATAGAGCAGGTGTAGGCATTGGTGCCGTTTTCGGTACCCGGGGCAGGAGCAGGGCGCTTTAGGAGTCCGCCGTGCATTCCTGTTGTCGCTATGCGGTAATACTCAATAGGCAGTTCCTTATCCTGTGTAAATTCCCAGCCAAAAACACTGCTGTAAAATGCTATTGCCCTTTCGGGTTCATACGCCTGAATTTCGAAGTAAGCTATTGTATTCATTTCTTAAGTGTTGAAAACTAAAGGTATAAAAAAATGAATTGCCTTACATTATGGTAGTGTTGTTTAAGATTTGTTTAACAGAAGTGATGTTAAAACAACACACCCCTAACCCCTCTCAAGAGGGGAACAAGCTTCACTCGATTTTAAAAATAAGAGTGAGCGGGTATGAGTGTTCCCCTCTTGAGAGGGGTTAGGGGTGTGTTCAAAGTCACCTATTAAAATCATAAGGCATTTGAACGAGCTATGTTAATTTATTTTACCCCTTCAAAAATTATAACTTTGGCATTTGTTTTACATGCTACGATATGAGCATGGCCTCCGTAGTATGTATTCTTAAAATCTATGCAGGCAAACCATAATTCTTTATTATTGTCTTCAGATATTATAATCGTATCAATTTCCTGTTCCTTATACTTGATTTCAGCTAATACGCGTACATATTTTTCCATGTCTTCTTTAGTTTCTAAAAGATTATGCACATAAAGAATTTCGCTCTCCATTTTTAAAGTACCGGTTTTTTTATATTCGTCTACCCAATCCTGTAAAAAACGCTGATGCGGAATTGTGTCTGTACAAAAAACTGGATTATACGATGATGTAGGTTTCGGGCTTTTTATAAAGGATACACAGAAAAGTGCAAGTAATAGTAGTGGATATATGATTTTCATAACAGTAATATTAAAATCTGTATTTCAAATATACTTGAATTATATATATAAGTGGCAGTTATGAATTGCCCCTAGCTTTAGCCAAGGATTTGTATAGTGTAACGATGATCGGCTTTAGCCAAATATAAAAACCCTGAAACCTTAATTTATAGATGTAAATTCTTGCAAATTATACCTTCCTAATCGGCGTGCATATAAAAATACGTGAAATTTGACGTTTCAATCTTATAAATGTAGATTATTTCTTACTTTATTTTGTAAGATTTATTACGTTTTCGCATTTTTTTTGCCCGCCGAAAGGCAAAAATGTACCGCTAAAATACCCTTTTGACAATTCTTTGTAACTCCCTTTAGTTACAGTAGTTACAAATAATTACAAGGCTTTTTCGTATCCTTAATGTTATGTTAAAGTTAGATTGGTTTGTAAGTGGTTGTAAATCAACCCTATGTTTTGCGTATCTTTGCTTCGCTAATTTCATCAAGGTGACAGCTTATGAGAAATAAACATACATGATAAAAAAATGGATATACTTTTTAGGGTTAACCCTATTCATCACGCTGGTAAGTTCAGGTTTCAGGCCTAACGAAGCGAAACAATTTGGAAAGATCGAAGGTTTTCACCTTGCTGACGACGAGATCACCAACTACACAGTACCAACAATTGACGAAACTGCAAAAGTCAATTTTAATTTTCCCTTCACCGGAAAATCTTACGTAGGATTTAAACAGGCGGTAGCCATCAAAGAATCCCAGGGTCTTTATAAGCTTGTAAACAGATTTGGCTACATGGGCAAATATCAGTTTGGAAAAAGCGCACTTAGAGCCTTAGGTATCAAAAACAACAAAGAATTCTTAAACAACCCAAGATTACAGGAACGTGCATTTAAGGCGCTGCTTGCTAAGAACAAGTGGGAGCTTCGCAAAGAGATCCACCGTTACGACGGCCACATTATTAAAGGTGTTAAGATTACCGAGTCAGGATTGCTGGCAGCAGCACACCTTGCAGGTGCAGGCTCTGTAAAAAGCTTCTTAAGCAGCAATGGCAAAAGAGGGTTTAAAGATGGTTTTGGCACATCGCTTAAAACATACATCAGGAAATTTGGCGGTTATGATACTTCAGGTATCGTAGCACATCCGCAGCCTAAAGTTGTAATGTAATACACAAACAAACGAACAAATATGAAGAGAGCCGCTATATGCGGCTTTTTTTGTGGAATAGATTTTCTTCTCCTGCAAGGTCTCTTCTAAGACTTTGCAGGTGTTATTGTATTTTTTTTAAACCTATAAGGTTTTTAAAATCTTGCAGGTTATCTCGCGGACGATCTTTTGTAAACACTCAATAATAAATATCCCGAAACTCCCGACAGCACCGATGCTATAAGTATTGCAAATTTGGCTTCGGCCTGTAAAAGCGCATCGCTAAACGAAAGCAAAGCTATAAATATAGACATGGTAAAGCCTATACCGCCCAGTATGGCAAGCCCTAGAACTTGCGCCCATTTGGTTTCTTCAGGCAGTTGGGCAATTTTTAGTTTAACCGACAGCCACGACATGAGGAAGATGCCCAGCGGTTTACCAAGAAATAACCCTAACACGATGCCAAGGCCAAGGTTGCTCACAAGCCCTTCGGTCATGCCGGCTTCAAAAGTGATGTTGGTATTGGCTATGGCAAATACGGGCATGATCAAAAAGTTGACCGGCTTGTGCAGCGCATGCTCCAGTTTTTCAAGCGATGATTCAGTATCGTCATCAGTAGTAGGCAGTGTAAGTGCTGTAAGTACTCCTGCAATAGTGGCATGGATACCCGAATGATGTATAAAATACCACATCACGATACCAGGAATGATATACAACCATATATTCTTAAAGCCCATACGGTTAAAGAGAATTTGAAGCGCAAACATTCCTCCGGCGTATGCCAGATAATTAAAATGAAGTTCAGAGGAATAAAATATGGCAATAACGAGTATCGCCATAAGGTCGTCTACAATGGCAAGCGCGGCAAGAAATATCTTAAGGCCAGACGGAACCCTGTTGCCTAAAAGTGATAAGATGCCCAGGGCAAAAGCAATATCGGTAGCCATTGGTATGCCCCATCCGTTAGCTGTTGGTGTTCCTGCATTGAAGAGGCTGTAGATCACCGCAGGAACTATAACGCCGCCAATAGCTGCTAATACAGGCAGAGAGGCCTGCTTTAGTGACGATAACTCGCCCTCCACGATCTCGCGTTTTATCTCCAGGCCTACCATCAGGAAAAATACAGCCATCAGCCCGTCGTTTATCCAGGTAAGTACCGAATAATTAAGGTGCAGAGTGGCATTTGCAAAGCCAAATTCTGAATTTAGAAATTCTTCAAAACCTGTTGCAAGGCCTGTATTGGCAATAGCCAAAGAAAGTACTACACAAAGCAATAGCAGTATGCCGCCAAAGGATGACGATTGATAAAATTTCCTGAAAACACTACGATTAAAGCTTTTTGCCATATCCACAAATTTAGTAAATAGGGCTGTTAACTCCTATTGTAAATAAGGGTTTATGCCCTCTCGGTAGCGACTTTATACGATGGGTCTTCGGCAATGTTAACTTCAATTACGGCTTCTGCATTTTTTAGCAGCTGAACCGAGTCAAGGCTCAAATGCTGCAGTCGTAACGTTTTGCCTGCCTTGTGGTATTTTGATGTAAGGTTGTTCAGGGCTTCAATGGCCGACATATCTGCAACGCGGCTGTCTTTAAAATCGATAATCACTTGCTGCGGGTCGTCTTCTATGGTAAACTTTTCATTGAAAGCACTAACCGATCCAAAGAACAACGGGCCGAATATCTCATAATGCTTCACGCCGCTCTCATCTGTATAATGTGTTGCCCTGATGCGTTTTGCACTTTCCCACGCAAATACAAGGGCAGATATGATAACGCCAATAAGTACTGCAAGTGCAAGGTTATGCAATACAATGGTTATGACTGCCACGATTATCCCGGTAAAGATATCCTGTTTTGGCATTTTGTTTATGATCCTGAAACTCGCCCACTCAAACGTGCCGATGGCCACCATTGCCATAACGCCAACCAATGCCGCCATAGGCACCATGCCGATTAACGGTGCGCCAAAAAGTATGATGATAAGTATGGTAATCGCGGCAATTATTCCCGATAGCCTCGCCCTTGATCCTGCCGAAAGGTTAACCAGTGTCTGCGCTATCATGGGGCAGCCGCCCATTCCAAAGAAGAATCCGTTGGCTATGTTTGCCGTACCCTGCGCTATGCACTCGCGGTTGCTGTTGCCTCGTGTACCTGTAATTTCGTCTACTAAATTTAGTGTCAGTAAGCCTTCAGTCAGCCCTACAGCCGCCATTACTACCGCATACGGAAAGATAACCTGCAATGTTTCCAGGTTCAGGCTGATGTTGGGAACATGAAAAGGAGGGAAGCCACCCTGTACCGAAGCGATATCGGCTACAGTTTTAGTTTCGATGCCAAAGCCAAGTACCACTAAAAACACTACAATAATAGCAACTAATGATGCCGGAACAGCCTTGGTGATCTTTGGGAAACCAATTACAATACCTATGGTTAAGGCTACAAGCCCAAGCATTATATATAAAGGAGAGCCCGAAAGCCATCCGTCGCCGCTTTTTAGCTGTTCTACCTGCGACATGAAGATAACAACTGCCAGTCCGTTTACAAAACCATACATTACAGGCTGTGGTACAAGTCTTATAAACTTGCCAAACTTAAACACGCCCACAAGTATCTGGATAACACCCGCCAAAGCCACTGCTGCAAAGACATACTCAATGCCATGCGATTTCATAAGGGCAATAAGCGTGATAACTGTTGCACCCGCACCACCCGATACAAGCCCCGGCCTGCCGCCCAATACTGCCGTTACCAGCCCCATGATAAAGGCGGCATACAAGCCAACCAATGGCGGAAAGCCGGCAAGTATGGCAAACGAAAGCGATTCGGGAATCATGGTCATGGCTACGGTAAGCCCTGCCAGTATCTCGTTTTTATAGTTTACTTTTTGGGTGAAGTCGAATAGAGGCATAGGTGCTGAGGTTCTTAGGTTCTGAGTTGCTTAGGGCGAGCTGCAAAGATACAATAGCTGCTATGTTTTTACCATGCCTAAAGTTCTAAGAACCTTAGTTTCTAAGTAACTCAGCAACTCTTCTGCAAATTAACATCAAATTTTTTAATTGGCATTATTATTTATCGTAATATTGCAATATAACGATATAAGACATGGGAGCATCAAAAACAGACGGATTTACAGAACGGCAGAATAAACTGGCGGTAATGACAAAAGCGTTAGGGCATCCTGCGCGTATCGCTATTATAGAGTACCTGCTCAGTGTAGATGCCTGCATTTGCGGCGATATTGTAGGTGTATTGCCATTGGCACAGCCTACGGTTTCGCAGCATTTAAAGGAACTGAAGAACGCCGGGCTTATAAAAGGAAATATTGAAGGCACGGCAATATGCTACTGCATTGACGAAACAGGATTTGACGTTGTACGTTCGTTTTTCGACCATATCCATCAATCATTAGGGAAAAAGAGTAACAACTGTTGTTAATTATACGATTATGAAACTATCAGAAATTAAAAAATACCTGGCTAATGCCGAAGCCGTCAACTTTAAATTACAGGACGGCTCATTTGTGCCCGAACATTTTCACGTGACCGAAGTGGGCGTGGTTACCAAGAACTTTATTGATTGTGGCGGTAAGGTGCGCCGCGAAAATACAGCCAACTTTCAGCTGTGGGATGCCGATGATTATGAACACCGCCTGAAACCTAAGAAACTGCTTGATATCATTGCGCTTTCTGAGAAGGTGCTGGGTATGGAAGACAGCGAAATAGAGGTGGAGTACCAGCAGGGAACCATAGGTAAATACGGACTTGATTTTGATGGTAAGGATTTTGTCCTTGTTGCCAAACAAACTGCCTGCCTTGCAAGCGATGCCTGCGGTATACCTGAACCGAAACAAAAACAAAAGTTGAACCTTATAAACCTGACTCCAAATGATGCACCATCGTGCACACCGGGAGGCGGATGCTGCTAATATGAAAGACGTACTTGTATTGTGCACCGGCAACAGCTGCCGAAGCCAGATCGCCGAAGGTTATATAAGGCATTTTGCCAAAGGAAATGCTGCTATTTACAGTGCGGGAATAGAAACGCACGGCGTAAATCCTAAAGCTGTTAGTGTTATGGCCGAAGACGGGATCAATATTTCGGCACATACTTCTAATAATGTGGATGAGTATCTGGATATCCCTTTTGATTATGTTATTACCGTTTGCGATAACGCCAGCGAAAATTGTCCTTACTTCCCAACAGAGGCGATTCGGCTTCATTATAATTTCCCTGACCCTGCCAAAGCAGAAGGGACAGATGAGGAAGTTATGGAAGAATTCAGGCGTGTAAGGGATAAGATCAAAAAGTACTGCGAGGTGTTTGTAAAAAATAATATATAAGCAAAAAAGATATAGGGCATTACTGTATTCGGATATAAGAAAGTAAGTTTATTCTTTTAAAAAGGAGTATCTTGCTAATAATTATGAGAGAAAAATTACTACAAGCCGTTAATGGCCTTCTGGAAGAAGATAACCATAAATACTTTCCGAAACATCATGAAGATATAATAAAAAACACAGTATATCTTGGTGCAAAAGGCAAACCAAAAGAAGTTATGGTGATGATGGATTCTGTAAAATACTATATCGAATTTCCAACTAAGGTAAACGCCGACAGGGTAAGGTCTTTAGTAGAAAACCTTTGTGACTGATAATGTTGCGTATCGTAACTCCTGCAAGGTATTTAAGACCTTGTAGGTATAAATAGGAGTGAAATTTATATAAAAATAAAACCTGTAAGGTTTTAAAAACCTTGCAGGTTGCGTATACGATTGTATTATAGGAGTGAAGCTAAACATAAGTTCCTAAGGATCTAAGTTACTCAGCAACTCTTTAAAACCTGTGAACAATAAAAATACACGGCCTGTTGTGCAGGTCTACCGTTTCTTTTTTCCACTGGGCAATAGTTTTGGTTTTTATGTATTCTGTAGGCAGGGTAATATCGCAGGCAACGCACAGGTGGGTGTTCGGCTGAAGCGTAGCCAGTATATCCTCCAGCATCCTGTTGTTTCTGTAGGGTGTTTCTATGAACAATTGCGACTGGCTTTTGTTTTGAGACAGCGATTCAAAATTCTTCAGTGCGCTTTTCTTGTCTGATTTATCTATAGGCAGGTAGCCATTAAAAGCAAAGCTCTGTCCGTTCATGCCACTGGCCATTATTGCCAGCAATATAGACGACGGACCCACCAATGGCACGACCTGAATCCCTTTTTCATGGGCAATCTTTACGATAGCAGCACCGGGATCGGCAACACCGGGGCATCCGGCTTCGCTCATTAATCCTACATTTTTTCCTTCCATACAGGGTTGTATAAATGACAGATGGTCTGAGGCAACGGTATGTTTGTTCAGTACCGAAAGCTTTAAATCAGGCTGTTTTTTTGTTGGCAGAATCGCTTTTATGAAACGGCGTGCCGTCTTTTCGTTCTCCACAATATAATGGTCTATAAATTCAATAGAACGTGCTATGGTATCAGGAAGTACTTCTTTTGGATCGGCGTCATCGCCAAGGGGTACGGGTAATAGATATAGTTTGCCTATTGGGTTCATGGTAATTGTAATTTGGGTGAATTAAAGCGTAAAGATAAGATTACTTAGTTTAGGTTGCAACTACTGTACGAATAGCTATTTATTGGGTTTGTCATTTCGACCGCAGCGTAGTGGAGTGGAGAAATCTCATTCTTTTTATATCAAATAAGGTTAACAGAGATTTCTCCACTCCATTTCATTCCGGTCGAACCCTAACGAAGTGGTTCAGCGGAGCTAAATGACAGAAACGTATACAACAAAGAACTTCTCCTCTCGATTGGGCGACCGTCGAAATGACAGAATGTGATTTCTAACGAATATTAAGCTGAATGCTCTTTCAACAACTTACCCGCCACCATTTCGCAGGCTTCGTCAAGCATATCATACACTTTATCAAAACCTTCGGGACCGCCAAAGTAGGGGTCAGGGACATCAATTTTTTGTCCGGGGAAAATTTCATCCATCATCAGTTTTACTTTGGCTTTTGCCGAAGCATTGGGAGCTAACTGCTGCACATCGCGCAGGTTAGAACTGTCCATAACATAAATGTGGTCAAATTCGGTAAAGTCAGATACCTTTATCTGGCGTGCCTTCTGGCAGCTGATATCAAGTCCGCGGTTTTTGGCTGTAGCCACAGAACGATGGTCGGGACCCTGTCCTGCGTGCCAGTTGCCAGTGCCTGCTGAGTCCACTGTAAATTTATCTGCCGGAAGCTTGGATTGCAATATGCCTTCGGCCAATGGCGAACGGCAAATGTTACCCAGGCAAACCATTAAGATCTTAACGGGCATTATATCGATAGTTTTTTGTTGATATCGTCAACAAACTTGCGGAATTGCTTGTCTGTAGTAACAAGGTTGTCTACGGTCTTGCAGGCATGAAGCACGGTTGCGTGGTCACGGTCGCCAATTTGCGAACCGATGTTTGCCAATGACGCTTTAGTGAACTTCTTTGCAAAGAACATGGCAAGCTGCCTGGCCTGCACCACGTGGCGCTTCCTGGTCTTAGACTGTAGTGTGTCTACGTCAAGCTGGAAATAATCAGACACTACTTTTTGGATGTAGTCTATTGATATTTCGCGCTTTACGTTCTTAACAAATTTCTCTACGACCTGTTTAGCCAGTTCAAGGTTTACCTCACGGTGGTTGAATGACGACTGGGCGATAAGGGAAATGATGGCACCTTCAAGTTCGCGAACGTTACTTTTGATGTTCTTGGCAACATATTCCACAATCTCATCAGGCATTACCACACCATCGCGGTAAAGTATATTGTTTAAGATAGATATCCTTGTTTCATAATCCGGCTGATGAAGTTCGGCAGAAAGTCCCCATTTAAAACGGGATAACAGTCGCTGCTCGATATCCTGCATATCTACAGGTGCTTTGTCAGATGTTAGTATTACCTGCTTTCCATTTTGGTGCAGGTGGTTAAAGATATGGAAGAACACATCCTGCGTACCTGTTTTTCCTGAAAGGAACTGTACGTCGTCTATGATAAGCACATCTATAAGCTGGTAGAAATGGATAAAGTCATTTCTTGTATTCCTTTTTACCGAGTCTATATATTGCTGCGTAAAAATTTCGGCACTTATATATAGTACGGTTTTTTCGGGGTATTTGTCTTTAATCTCGATACCTATGGCGTGGGCAAGGTGGGTTTTACCAAGACCTACACCACCAAAAATCAAAAGCGGGTTAAACGAAGTTCCGCCCGGTTTATTGGCCACAGCCATACCCGCAGAACGCGCAAGCCTGTTTGAATCGCCTTCAAAAAAGTTGTCAAAGTTATAATTTGCATTAAGCTGAGACTCTATCTTAAGGTTGCGGATTCCCGGAATGATAAATGGGTTTTTAAGCTCCGGGTTTTTGTTCTGCAGGGGCACATCTACCTCCTGCGGTTTAACCGGTGCACGATGGGCACTTGGCAGCTGCTCTGTAAAAGGCTGCTTGTTGCCATAAGTGTTTTCCATCTTGATTTTATACAGTAACTTTGCACTGTTTCCAAGTTCTTTAGTAAGTGCAACCTTTAATAGCTTTACATAGTGCTCTTCAAGCCATTCGTAAAAGAATTTACTTGGCACCTGAATGTAAAGTGCGTTATCAGTTAACTCAACTGCCTTGATCGGTTCGAACCAGGTTTTGTAGGCCTGATCCTGTATATTGTCTTTTATGAATAGAAGACAGCTTTCCCATACCGATTGCGCAGTTTTAGTCATATATACTGAATATTAGATGTTTATTAAATGGTTGTCCTACAAAGAAAAGAGCACTCAGAAATGCTCTTATTTGGGAGAACAAATATGGAAACATTTTTTTGTAAAAAAAAACTATTACCGTGTTGATTTTATAAAAAAAATATTGTAAGTCTTAAAGGAAACATTTAATAAAAAATTAACGAAAAAAAAATATGAATTTTCACGAATTTAAAGTAAGGGTAAGGTATGCTGAAACCGATCAGATGGGGGTTGTTTATCACGGAAATTATGCACAATACTTCGAAATGGGTCGTGTGGAATGGCTTCGTAATCTGGGAGTTAGCTATAAGTCGATGGAGGAGGAGGGCATCATGCTTCCTGTTGTTTCCTTAACAATGAATTACAAAAAACCTGCCCGTTATGACGATTTGTTAACAGTGCGCACGATACTAAAAAAACAGGAGTCTGTTAAGATAGAATTTGACTACGAAATAGAAAATGAAGCGGGTGAGTTATTAACAACGGGCAACTCAATTTTGGTGTTTGTGAACATGAAAACAGGCCGCCCAACAGCCCCGCCGGAATATATAAAAGAGAAGCTGAAGCCTTTAGTTTAGGGTGCTTTTAGTCGGATTTTTAGTGCCGTTCGTCGGATTTTTAAAGTTGCCGGTTGATGGTTGATGGTTGATGGTTGATGGAAGCTTCACTCAAAAAAGATTATTAAAAATCATATACATAACACACCCCTAACCCCTCTCAAGAGGGGAACACTCAAACCCGCTTGCTCCTGTTATTGAGATTGAGTGAAGCTTGTTCCCCTCTTGAGAGGGGTTAGGGGTGTGTAAATCTGACAACCATCAACTAACAACTATTTCATACAAATTAGTAAATGCCTCCAGAACCGCGGGGGCATTTTTTTTGCGTGTTGAAATAACAATCTCGCAATCCATTTCCATTTTTTGGGAAACGATGTCAAGGTTTTTTTCCTTGATGACGCGCATTACCTTGTTCATGTTCTGGTAACCGAATTTCAAAGTATAGTGTATGTCAATCGTGCGTTCTACGATATCAGACGCTTCCAACGCCATTTGTGCAGAGGTCTTGTATGCCGAGATCAATCCGCCTACGCCAAGCTTAACGCCCCCAAAATAGCGCACCGATACCACAAGCACATTGGTCACGCCAAAGCTCTGTATCTGTCCGTAAATAGGCATACCCGCCGAGTTATTGGGTTCGCCGTCGTCGTTAGCGCGGTAGTAGATCTTATCGGTACCCAACTGGAACGCGTAACACCAGTGGCGCGCCGAGTGGTGCTGTTTGCGTAATTCTTCAAGGATACCTTTTACCTCGTCTTCGCTGGTTATAGGGTAGGCATAGCCAAAGAACTTGCTGTTCTTTTCCTTAAACAGGGTTTCTTCAGACGGCGAAGCGAGCGTTTTATAGGTATCGTTTTCCATAAGGACTGCAAATTTACGAGTTTTTTTTAGTTGATGGTTGTTGGAAGTCGGATGTCCGAAATCCAAGGTCGGATGCTGGTGATGGAGCTATTTCCTGATACCAGAACGCGGATGACGCGAATTTAGGCAGATAACCGCAGTTTCAAGCAGCTCCAATTTCCCGTTAGGGAAACAATATTGGTAGCTCCACAAAATCAATTTGTTTTTTCCCGTAGGGAATTAATAATGCGTTACCTGAAAGAAAGAAAGAAAGAAAGAAAAATCAGTATACTTGTAGCAAATAATTATATATGACCGATACAACTGGCTATGTTTATTTTGCCATTAAAACCGAAGAAGATAATTTTAATATTGAACGGTTTAATAACTATCTTACGATACAACCAACCCGTTTTCAAGAGAAATTCGAAAAAGGCAACGTGCCTGTTTGTACCATTTGGGAATATGGAACAGATAAGCTGGTAAATCCTTTTTATTTTGAAGAAATAAGGCGATTGACAGATATGTTAGAAAAGCATAAGCCAGAATTCCTGAGGCTTAAAAAAGAATATCCTTCTGTAACCTATGTTTTAGAAGTTGTGATTTGTTTAGGTGATGAAACACCCGGGCTGCACTTTAGTAAACACACCATAAAGTTCATTAATGATGTTGGCGGAACAATTGACTGCGATATTTATAATTCTAAGTAAAGAAATTCAGTATACTTGTGGTAAGATAATTCCCTATGAAAAACGCATTTAAAATAATTCTCTTAGCGCTATGTGTTTCCTTTTCAATCATAGCCTGCAAGGATAAACAAAACCAGAATGTCAAAGCGAAAAAATATTATTTTGACTTTGATGTCGTTGAGTATTATATAACCGATAAAGGCTTTAAAGATTTAGCAGTTAACTATAATAAGAAAAACAAAACATTAAAAGACAAGGTTACACTTAAGATAATGTCAAGTTTTGACCAGCCTGTTTCTTACGAAACAGCGATTAAAAATTTAGAAAGCATAGGGTTTAAGAAAGTCGTCATACCTGTTTCAAAACATGATGTACTTAGAAGTATATTCACCGAGAAACCATCTAAACGTACAGAATCGGTAGCTTGCGAACCAATTTACCGCGATATATATGTCTTTAGGAAAAATGGAAAAGTTTCGGGTATTGCAAAACTCTGTTATGAATGCGGGCTAAGTGATTTTATAGGAACAAAAGCTGATACCGATAATTTTGGGATGGACTGAGAGTTTGAAAAATTAAGACAAATTGCAAAATAGCAGCTTTTAAATAAACAACACCTTTTACATAAAGCTCCAGCCTCAACATATCTTCTAAGGAAATCATCTTCTTTTTAATTGCCAATGCTCTGCTATAATCACAACTAAACTGCAACTGTAAACTGAGACTGAACACTGTAAACTAAAATCCGCAGCCCCCGGGTGTGCCTGTGCAGGAGTGAGTCGTTTTCTCATTCTCAGTAAACATCAAAAAAAAGAAAAGAGAAAAAAAAGAATCTTTTCAAAAAATCAATCAACTTTTGAAGTTGAGATTGAATATGAAATTACAAATTCAAATTTATAGCTTTTTGATATTTTGTTTTGACTCTTTTTTTATCTCTTTATATAATACCTTTATTAGTATATCTTTATATAGGTCGTGATTGTTTCTAAAATCAGTTTAAAAATATCACAAAAATATCCTGTAAAATACTGATAAAGGATGTTGGGCAATATGTGATACATTATTATTGTGACGCCTTTATTTCCATCAATGCCTTTTGAACCAGCGCTTTTTCTTCAAGGCGTTTCTGCTTTTCCTTGACCGCTTTACGCGCTGCTTCGGCCGTCTTGACTAAGTTTTCAAGGCTCATGTCAAAACTTACATAAAATCCCCTGGTGTAGCGGCTGTATGATTTTAATCCCCAATTGTCTTTTAGCTCATTCTTTATTTTTTTTGTCATGTATTCGGTCGAGTATTTGCGTATGCCATCACTCAATAAATAGATATCGCAAGACCGCGAAAGTCCGTCCATGCGTGAAAGCCAGAAACGATTATCTATTTTGCAATACGATTTACCACCTAAAATACTTTTTATGGCAAGAAAACCCAGCAGTGTTGCTTTTTCATAATCAGACTTTGTACTAAGAAAAAATCTAAGGAATATCTCAGTGTTAAGTCCTACCATGGGTAAATTGACTGGCATAAACTCGTACACGTCCTGTGCTTCATAAAATACATCAGGAGTGGGAAAAATAGGCATTTCATAATAGTCAATGGCGTTCTTAAACCGTTCCATTTCATCTCCGTAGTCAAGCCGGAGGGAGTGGGAATACAACGAATAATACAAAATGTTTTTAAGCACCGACTGCGAATCGGTCATGAAATCCCGAAGCAGGGCAACAGGAAAATTGAAATAGCGAACATCGCTCATTGCAATAGTATGTAGTCAAATCTTGATGTAGTCGAAAGTCACAAAGTCCGGTGCCGGAAGTCCGAAGATACACCCCTAACCCCTTCCGCCGAGGCGGAGGAAACACTCATACCCGCTCACTCCTTATATTGGGATTGAGTGAAGCTGTTCCCCTCTTGAGAGGGGTTAGGGGTGTGTTATCCTGTAAGTAACTTTGCTTCTTTGCCACTCTGAAACTTAAACAAAAAAGCGTATTTTAGTGCCATCAAAAAACGAATCATGTTTAACCTGTTCAGGGAAAATACAAAGATAGCAATTGATTCTATTAGAAGCCAAATGCTGCGCACTACATTAACGGTATTTATTATTGGCCTAGGTATTTTTGCCCTGGTAGGCATACTTGCTGCCGTAGCCGTGCTGGAAAGCACTGTTACAAGCAACTTTGCATCTATGGGTACCAATACTTTTTCTATCAGCCGCTACGATTTTTCGTCGCAGATACGCCGTAACAGCGGAGAGGAAAAGGTTAATCCCATCATCAGCTATCCGCAGGCAAAGGAATTCCAGGATAAGTATAACTTCCCTTCGGCTGCCACATCGCTGTCGTTTACCGCTGCCAGCAGTGCCGAGGTAAAGTACGAAGACAAAAAGACAGATCCCGAAATCACCATTATGGGTGCGGATGAATATTTTCTACCCAACTCGGGACTGGAAACCACGCAGGGGCGTAACTTCAATAACTTTGATATTGCCAACAATAACTACGTGTGCATTGTAGGTAGCGATTTTACCAAAGGCCTGCTTAAGGACATTAACCCGATCGACAAGATAATCTCTGTGCGCGGTGCCCGTTTCAGGGTAATCGGGGTGCTTAAGGAGAAAGGTTCTACTTTTGGCAACCGTCAGGATTTAAGGCTTATAATCCCTATTCAGGTAGCGCGTTCACTATTTACGGCGCCAAATATAGATTATGAAGTAAAAGTAATGATAGGCAACCACGATATGCTTAATTCGGCAGTAGATGAGGCTATCCTTGCCATGCGACGCGTGCGTAAGCTGAACCCTGTTCAGGATACCAACTTTGGCGTGGAACGCAGTGACGAACTGCTAAAACAACTGCTTTCTGAAACGCAGACGCTTAATATTGCCGCATGGGTAATAGGCATCATTACCGTTTTTGGATCGTCTATAGCACTTATGAATATCATGCTTGTATCGGTAACCGAACGTACCCGGGAGATTGGCGTACGCAAATCACTGGGTGCTAAAAAGACCACCGTGGCCATGCAGTTCTTTACCGAAACACTTGTTATAAGTATAATAGGTGGTTTTGTAGGTATTGTATTGGGAGTCCTTGTTGGCGGAGTAGGCGCATCGCTTATTTTTAATGTAGCGTTCCCAATGCCGTGGATGGCTGTTGTTGCTGCACTTATCACTGTTATTACCGTTACCATAGTGTCAGGTTTATACCCTGCCATCAAAGCAGCGTCGCTGGATCCTGTGGAGGCGCTTAGGTATGAATAGTTCAGTGTTCAGTGTCGGTTTACAATTTTGCCCAGTCTGTCATTTAGCTCCGCTGAACCACTTCGTTAGGTTTCGACCGAAGCGAAGTGGAGAAATCTCATAAACTGCTTAAGTATAATCTAAATGCAGTTTTGTGCTAAAAACCTTAGGGACACATAATTATTACATTTATATCCTAACTAACAAAATAAAATCTGCTCTGTATGTTGGGTTTACGAATAATCTTAGAGAAAGAATACATTACCACGAAAATCCAGAAGCCAATTCAAAAGCATTTACAGCTAAATATAAGTGTTGGTATCTTGTTTATTTTGAGTACTATCAGGATGCAGAACGGGTATTGAGAGAGAAACACAATTAAAAAAGTGGAGCCGTTCTAAAAAGGATGCTTTAATTTCGGGCTTTGATCCCGAATGGAGATTCTTGAATGATGAAATTTAAGATTTGAGATTTCTCCACTCCGCTGCGCTTCGGTCGAAATGACAAAGTTCTATCATTACCTGGCTGAAATGCTTCGTTAGGTTTTAACAGAAAGTGGTATGAGTACATTACGTTTCTACTAATCAATCACATATAAACACACCCCTAACCCCTCTCAAGAGGGGAACAGCTTCACTCAATCTCTACAGCAGAATTAGCGGGTATGAGTATTCCCTTCATGAGAGGGGTTAGGGGTGTGTCTTCGGACATCGGACGTCGGACATCGGACATCAAACTTACTACAACCCACACCCAATCATCCTGTCATTACCATACATATCCTTTTTAAGGACAACATTTGTAAAGCCAAGATCTTCCAGCATTTGTACGGTTTCGGGGCCCAGGTACTGATTGATCTCAAAGTACAGCCTGCCATTCGGCGAAAGCCATTTTTTTGCCAATAGGGCTATTTTGCGATAGAATATAAGCGGGTCATTATCGTCTACAAACAGGGCAAGATGCGGTTCGTACTGCAATACATTCTCTTTTATCTCTTCTTTTTCAAGGTTGCGCACATACGGCGGATTTGACACTATAACGTCATACTGCTGCGGAAGTTCGTCAGCCGCCAATATGTCTTTCAGGATAAAGTTTACGGAAGTCTTGTTGTGCACCGCATTTCTTTTGGCTGTAGCCAAAGCACCTTCTGAAACATCTATTGCCGAAACCGAAGCATCCGTAAGGTTTTTAGCCAGCGCAATGGCAATGCAGCCACTGCCTGTCCCGATGTCTATTATGTTTATAGAACCCTTAACGTTATTCTCGCTGATGATCCATTCTACAAGCTCTTCGGTTTCAGGGCGGGGGATAAGCGTATTCTCGTTTACTTCAAACTCGAGTCCGTAAAAATGGGCTTCGCCAAAGATGTACTGGATGGGTTTCTGTGTTTCCAGTGCTGCCAGCACGTCATTCCATTTTTCCATGTCGCCGCCGCTTAGTTGGGCATCAGGGTTTAAGGCAAGGTCAGATCGTTTCCAGCCTTTAAGCTCTTCCAGGGCAATGGCAAAAAAGCGCTCGGCCTCCATGCTGTCGTACAGCGGAGTGAGTTTTTCAAGGAAGTATTTACGGTAGTCTCTTATTTTCATTTCATGGAACGCGGATGACGCGGATGACGCGGATGGCCGCAGATTTTTTACTCTTGCTCTATAAATACATTCTTTCAGATAGTACGCTAATGTAACGTTTTGTCATTTCGACCGGAATGAAATGTAGTGGAGAAATCTCAGATTATTCAATATGTTATTGAGATTTCTCCACTTCGCTACGCTGCGGTCGAAATGACAGAACATAATAAAACGTTATTGATAACTTCCTACTAAACCAGTAATCATCCACACCGGGCAGGAGCTGTGTCCTGTGTTGCCCATTGGGGGATCAGGGTTTAAGGCAGGGTCAGATCGTTTCCAGCCTTTAAGTTCTTCCAGGGCAATGGCAAAAAAGCGCTCGGCCTCCATACTGTCGTATAGCGGAGTGAGTTTTTCAAGGAAGTATTTACGGTAGTCTCTTATTTTCATTTCATGGAACGCGGATGACGCGGATTTTAGCGGATGGCCACAGATTTTTTACTCTTGCTCTATAAATACATTGTTTCAGATAGTACGCTAATGTAACGTTTTGTCATTTCGACCGGAATGAAATGGAGTGGAGAAATCTCAGATTATTCAATATGCTATTGAGATTTCTCCACTTCGCTACGCTGCGGTCGAAATGACAGAAGACACTAAACATTACAACCCTTTTATCATCCACACCGGGCAGGAGCTGTGGCCTGTCTTGCCTATTGGGGGATCAGGGTTTAAGGCAAGGTCAGATCGTTTCCAGCCTTTAAGCTCTTCCAGGGCAATGGCAAAAAAGCGCTCGGCCTCCATACTGTCGTACAGCGGAGTGAGTTTTTCAAGGAAATAGGTTCTGTATTGTTTTAGCTTCATTTGTTTAGGGTTATTTGTTGCTAGTTAACACACCCCTAACCCCTCTCAAGAGGGGAACTCTTACTCTTGCCTGCTTACTCTTATAAAGTAGGAGTGAAGCTGTTCCCCTCTTGAGAGGGGTTAGGGGTGTGTCTTAAGGCGTCCGGCTAATTAAACTAAACCAGTAATCATTCACACCGGGCAGGAGTTGTGTCCTGTGTTGCCCATTGGGGCGTCAAGGTAGTTAAACCCGCTTTTACGGTACAGCTTTTGGGCGGCTTCCATATAGGGCATGGTTTCAAGGTAGCAGCGTTCAAAACCTTCGGCTTTTGCAAAGGCCAGGCAGGTATCCATCATTTTGGAGCCCATCCCAGTACCGCGTGCCTGCGGCAGAAAGTACATCTTTTGAAGTTCGGCAACATCTTCGGGTCCGTTTTCCAGCGGGGCAATGCCCGCACCGCCTATCAGTGTTCCGTTATCCTCTACCACAAAATACGCCGACTTATCTGCTAAATACGTTTCAAACATGCAGTCTAAAGCTGCATCGGCATAGGCAGTACCTACCTTTGGTACGTTATATTCTATAAGCACACTGCGGATGAGCGCAGCCACCTGTGCGTTGTCTTTTTGTTCTATTTTTCGTATGATCATTTCCATAGTCTATCTTACAGCAAAACTACTACTATTTAACCTTAAAAACTTTGTAACTTTGATACTTTGCAACTCTTATGTCACAAACAACCCACGAAATCTATATGCAGCGCTGCCTTGACCTTGCCCAAAACGGCCTGCGCGAAGCCATGCCTAACCCATCGGTAGGTGCTGTGCTTGTCTATGACGGCAGGATTATCGGCGAAGGCCATACATCTCCTTTTGGCGGACCCCATGGCGAGGTAAACTGTGTAAATTCGGTTGCAGAAGCCGACAGGCACCTAATACCGATGTCTACATTATATGTAAGCCTTGAACCGTGCAGCCATTACGGCAAGACACCGCCCTGCTGTGACCTTATTATTGCACAGCAGATACAAAACGTGGTTGTGGGCACGGTAGATCCTAATATAAAGGTGGCAGGCAATGGCATACGTAAACTTCAGGAAGCAGGCAAAAACGTAACTGTAGGCGTGCTTGAGGCCGAGTGCCGCGAATTCAATCGCCGCTTTTTTACTTTTCACGAGCAAAAACGCCCTTATATCATACTGAAGTGGGCAGAGAGTGCCGATGGTTTTTTGAGTCCGAAGGATAGATTATCAGATACTTCAAATCACCAAATTACCGAATCCACAAATCAACGTCCCGTTTGGATAACCAATCCTTATTCGCGCCAGCTGGTACACAAATGGCGCAGTGAAGAAACGGCGATACTGGTAGGTACGCAAACTGTTATTGACGATAATCCTTCGCTTGATGTCCGTACCTGGACGGGGCAAAATCCTGTGCGTATCGTCCTGGATCGCACGGGGCGTATTGATAGTTCGTATTCTGTTAAAAATCAAAAAATAAAGACAATTGTTTTGACAGAAAATTCCAATTTGACTAACTTAGATAGTTTTACGTATGAATGCATAGCGTTTAACGACAAGCTGCCGCAAACAATCGCCGAAGTGCTGTTTAGGCACAATCTGCAGTCGGTTATCGTAGAAGGAGGAGCCAAAACGCTTCAGTCTTTTATTGATGCTAACCTGTGGGATGAGGCAAGGGTGTTTAAGGGCACGGCTGTTTTTACAGAGGGTACTAAGGCACCGGTTTTTAAGGCCAAAGCGGCGAAAAGTGAAAAAATTCTGGACGACGAACTTATAACATACAGGAACTATGGTGAACGCAATAATATTTGATCTTGGCGATGTTTTTCTAAATAAGAATAAAGAGGCAAAGGTAGCGGCATTCGCTAAACTTGGCCTTCATGAATGGAATGATGAGCATGAGAAACTGGAGAAAAAGCTTGAAACCGGAAAGATAGACGGTGAAGCTTTTTTAAAGGGACTTCAAAAATCAATGCCCGATGCCAGCCTGAAAGAAATTAAGGCAGCATGGAATGCCGGCATAGACGATTTTCCGCTGTACCGGCTTGAATTTCTGCAAAAGCTGTCGGAAGAGTTCCGATTGTTCCTGCTAAGCAATACCGACCCTATACATATAGAAAAATTTGAACGCGATGTGGAGGCTTCCTTTTACATGGATTTTTACCAATGTTTTGAAAAAGTGTATTTCTCTCATGAAATAGGCTATCGCAAACCCGATGCCGAAGCGTTTAACTTTGTACTGAACCAGCACGATATACAGCCTAAACGTACGTTGATGGTAGACGATAAAAAATTCAATACCGATGCTGCCGCTGCCCTGGGCTTTCAGGTATGGAACCTCCAAAAAGGTGAGGAAGATGTTGTTGACCTTTTTGATAAGAAGGTAATTAACCTGGACGAAGCGTAATTTTTTGTATCCGGTTTATAGTCACAGTAGGCAGATTTCTATGTGAAAATGCACTTGGCTTAAGGTGTAATTTAATTGCAAAATAGTGTAAATCAAAGAAATAAAACATGATGTAAATTTACCATGCAGGAGAATTCCCAATGTAGGTTGTTGGTAGTAACAGCAGTCTGTCATTTTTAATTCCCGGCCACTCATTTAGACCATGTAGTGAAAGTCCCTCTCCGGAGGGATTTTTTTGTTTGGAATTGTTGCTATCCAGATACCTCTCCAGTGGATTACTAATAACACACCCCCAGTCCCTCTCAAGAGGGAGCCAGCTTCACTCAATTTTGGTAAGTAAAATGAACGGCATGCATTTTCATTGTTGATGGTCAGGACAGCTATCGCCATAAGATGCGTTACTCTAACCCAATAACTCTGCAACTTTGAAACTCCAAAAACCTTGAAACTCCTTATATTTGCAGTCTAAACAATTTTAAAAATGGCATCAAAACCGGGAATCCCAAAGGGTACAAGAGATTTTTCACCATCAGAGGTGGCTAAGCGTCAATATATTATAGGGGCGATAAAGCATCATTTTGAGACTTTTGGTTTCCAGCCTATCGAAACACCATCATTCGAAAATTCGGATACTCTTATGGGAAAATATGGTGAAGAGGGCGACAGGCTTATTTTTAAGATACTAAATTCGGGTAACTTCTTTTTTGACAAGAGTAAAATTGCATTGCCTGAATCGTTAGATGAACTGTTAGCGAATTCATCTGAAACTATTAACAAAGAACAGCTGGTACAGCTAAATAAATTTACAGCAAGAATATCAGAAAAAGCCCTGCGCTACGACCTTACTGTGCCCTTTGCGCGTTACGTGGTACAGCACCAGAACGAAATTGAGTTTCCGTTCAAGCGTTACCAGATACAGCCGGTATGGAGGGCAGACCGTCCGCAGAAAGGCCGTTTCAGAGAGTTCTTTCAGTGCGATGCCGATGTTGTAGGGTCAACTTCGCTTTGGCAGGAAGTAGAGCTGGTACAGCTGTATGATAACGTATTTACCACACTGGGCCTTAACGGCGCGGTAATCAAGATAAACAACCGCAAGATACTTAGCGGTATCGCTGAGGTTATTGGCGCTAAAGACAAATTGATTGACTTTACGGTTGCCCTTGATAAACTCGACAAAATAGGCGAAGACGGCGTGAAAAAGGAAATGCTTGAAAAAGGCATTACCGAAGATGCTATTGCTAAAGTACAGCCATTGTTCAATTTTACAGGAAGCATTGATGAGAAGCTTGCTAAGCTGTCTGACCTGCTTGTTTCTTCGGAAGAAGGTACAAAAGGGGTAGAGGAGCTGCGTTTTATTTGCGATAACGTTGCGGCGATTGGACTTGGAAAATCAATCCTCGACCTTGATGTTACCCTTGCCCGCGGACTGAATTACTATACCGGTGCCATATTTGAAGTTACTGCCCCTAAAGAGGTAGCAATGGGTTCTATAGGCGGCGGTGGCCGTTATGACGACCTTACCGGTATATTCGGGCTTAAGAATATGAGCGGTGTGGGTATCTCTTTTGGGCTTGACAGGATCTACCTTGTGCTGGAAGAGCTGAACCTTTTTCCTGATACGGTTACCGAAGCTACAAAGGTGCTGTTCATAAACTTTGGCAACGAAGAAGCGTTATATGCCATGAAAGCCATTGCAGCGTTGAGGGCGGCAGGCATTAAAGCAGAACTGTACCCGGATGCAGCCAAGCTTGCCAAACAATTCTCGCACGCTGACAAGAGGGGTATTCCGTTTACGGTGCTGTGTGGCGATGAAGAAATCGCTTCATCTACCTATAAGATAAAAAACCTTGTTTCGGGCGAACAGGAAAGCGTTAGCCTTGAAGAACTGACAGAACGTTTACAGTAAGTAAATCATACTATATACAAAAAGCCGTTGCATTGCAGCGGCTTTTTTGTGTCCAAACATCACTGATCTCCATTGTAGTATAAAAATAAACCCACGCCGTAAGCGTGGGTTTGTTCTCTTTTTGTAAGATGAAAATTGGCTGGTTGGTTTGACTATTCAACAGCGTTAAGCGTCTGGATGTTGCCTTTAGCTACGTTGCCTGTAGTGTCCTGCAGGATCTCGATGCTAAGGATCTCAAATGGGCGCTCAATCTGCATATTGTTTGTATCAATATACTCAAGTACCAGTTCATCAAAGCTGTCCGGGTGAAGCGTGATTGCAACACTGTCTGTAAGCTCGTTTTCGATAATGTAATTACGCATAGCGTCTAAAGTAATTTTCTCCATGTTTTAAATAGTTTAGGTGTGATAAAAATAGAGAATTAGTATACACAAATAATTATTTAAAATGTTAAAAAAATTAACTTTAACACATCACGCACAATAAGTTGTCGTATTAATGCAGGAAATCTGACTAAATGTTAGAAATATGTTAAAATAATCTTGTAGATTTTATCTAAAATCTATAATTCCCTCTCCATTGTTGCCTGATTTTGCTGTTTTATCAATAGCGGCATTCCAGTCGATATTTGGATACTTCATTTTCAGCTCGTTAAGGTCGCGGTCAAAACGGTCATACACCACAATGCGTGGTGTGCCGGGTTCTGATAGGTCATTATACGACAGTTCGCCCAGGTAAGTGATCTCGCCTTTTTTTATTTCAAACGGTACCGCATATTTTTTGCTGTAGTTTACCTGCCCCATAGAGCCGAGCCCTGTTAACACCGTGTGCTGGTTAAAGGCATACTTGCCCGGCGCACGTTCAATAACAAATACATACGACTGCCCGTTAGCGAAATCGCCTGTAAAGCCTCGCTTTTTTCCGTTTCGTGACTTAATCTCGATTTTTCCGTCGTTCTTTTTTACAAATTTAGAGTCGTCCGACTGCGGTTCATACAAAAAGCGGTAAATATCGTTCTTTGGCGTGGCACTCTCAAAAGTGATCGTGCCCACCGCGAGTCCGTTTTCAGAAGCAGATGTAAATTTTTCAGGAGCCTTATCAGATGATGCAGAACCGCAGGCAACAAACAATGCCAATAACGGCAGTAACAGATATGATGTTTTCATTTTTTCTTTTTCAGCGATTATGTTAGAAATGTAAATATAGGAAGATTCAAAGTTACATAGAGTAAAGTTGCTGGGTTATTGGGATGAACGTTGCCATTAAATAAGCATTAACGGGCAAATTGTTATATTGCGCTATAACTTATATCTAAATGAAAGCATTCGTTAAAATAGTGGCAGCATTCCTGATTGTTATTTGTATCGGTTGTAATAGTAAAGAAGAGCCAACGATAAATACCGATGTGGATAAGCTTGCAAAAAGCATAAATCTTGCAGTAAAGCCTGTCGCTGCACGTTGGGTTTTTACAACGGAAGGAGACGGAATGCTGGGGCCATCTGATTACAAGATTTTAGCAGTCCTTAAATACAATCACACCGATTGGTTGTCATTGTATAAAGAACATAAGATGCTTAAGCCCATTGAAGATGAGTGTCTTTCTAAGGAAATCATGAAAGATTGGTATACTGAATCGGTAAAGGCCTGCTTTAAGAATAATGGAAAATATTTATCTGTAACTAAAGATGTTTACAATGTTGATGCCTTTGCCAAAAACTCATTTATACATGGCTATTGCTTTTTTACAGATAATGATGAGGTATTTCTATATACTTACACGATGTAATAAATCTAGCATACTATACAGATGTGTACTTACACCAAAAGCCGTCAAAATTAATTGACGGCTTTGTTACTATAATCTGTTAAGTGTTTAAACTACAGGAAGGCTTCCGCCATTAATATGATAATTAGATCCTGTAAGGTATTTTGCCCTCTCTGAAACCAAAAATGCAATAAGTTCGGCTACTTCTTCCGGCTCTGCCATGCGGCCCATAGGTATGCCTCCCGTTGCGCTCATTAATTGTGTCATTGCTTCTTCAACGCCTACTCCTAAATTCGCTGCAAAATCTTCTATGAATTTTTCCATAGGTGGTGTCTTGGTTGCTCCCGGCGAAACCGTAAGCACACGTATTCCCTGTGGGGCGAGTTCGCTTGCCAAGGCTTTGCTGTATGTATTTAAAGCCGATTTAGCCACGGCATACGCCAGGTTTAAATTCCACAACGGCTGTAATCCCGCTACCGAGGAGATATGAATGATAACGCCGCTTTTCTTTTCGATCATCTTAGGCAGCAATGCCTTATCAAGCCTTATTGTAGAAAGTAAATTCAGTTGGAGTTCGCTTTCCCAATGCTCATCGGTCAGGGCGCTAAAGCCGCCGCCGGGAGTTGTAAGTCCGCCCAGATTGTCTATAAGTATATCCACACCGCCTAACTTTGCGTCTATTTCTTCAATAAGTTTTGCAACATCAGCAGGTTTGGTAACGTCTGCCGCTATAAAGTGATGTTCAGGGTGGGCATCTTCAGGTGTGTTCCTTGCTGTTACGATTACGTTGGCACCAGCTTCTGATAACCTTTCGGCAATAGCCCTGCCTATGCCTTTGGTTCCGCCTGTTACAAGGGCAATTTTACCTTCAAGGTCTTTGATGTAATTCAGTTTATTTTCCATTATGAGAATTATTATTTAACTGAAATCAAAATTATTGGGTATTTACTATACTTTTGCTATCGATTACCTTTAGGAAAGTTACTATTTATGGAAACACAGGAATGTATAGATACCGGCAACGAAAGTATGTTGGCAATGAAAGACGCTTTAGAGCTTTTGAGCGGAAAATGGAAATTTTGTATCCTTTTGAGCCTTTATATCCACGGGACGCAGCGGTTTAAAGACTTGCTTTCCAATTCGGTGGGAGGCATTACGCCAAAGGTCCTGTCAAAAGAATTGCAGGATCTGGAAGAAAACCTGCTTATTACCCGAACGGTAAATGCTACCAAGCCTGTTACCGTATCGTATGCACTTACAGAACACGCCGCCGAAACACGCCCTGTTATTAATGCCCTGATCGCTTTTGGTTTAAAGCACAGGACAAAGATCAAGGCGAAGTAAGATTTTGTGTTTTGTCATTTCGACCGCAGCGCAGCGAAGTGGAGAAATCTCGATATTTTAAAGTTAAAACGAGAGATTTCTCCACTCCATTTCATTCCGGTCGAAATGACAGAGGGTCACGCTCCTATAAAAAAAATTACATCTCCTCTTCACACGAATAGCCTTCCTTTTCCAGTTGCTTGTTGCCCCAATGGTGCAAATGCTTGATAAACGGAAGCAGTTCCTGTCCGGTATCGCTTAATGAATACTCTACTTTTGGTGGTACTTCGTGGTACATTTTTCGGAGTACAAGTTTGTCGTCTTCCAGTTCGCGTAAGGTTTGTGTCAGCATTTTTGTAGTAATGTCCGGCAATGTCCTGCCCAGCTCGCCATAACGCAGCACCTTTTTTGAACCTAAGTGCCACAAAATACGTGCTTTATATTTCCCGCCGATGCGCTTAAAGGCATAATCTACCCCACATAGCTGTGATATTTCAGACGTTTCCAATTTATTTTTCATTTTTATTACTCTTTAAAGTATTGATATTCAATATTACATACTTTTTAGTATGTAGCATACTAAAAAGTACATACTTGACACAAAGATACTGCTAATGTAACTTTGCAGCTCATTAAAAGATAAATTAAAATGGACTTAAAGTTAAAAGATAAAGTGGCAGTAATTACCGGAGCATCAAAAGGAATTGGTGCAGGTATTGCAAAAGCATTTGCGGCAGCAGGTGCAAGAGTGGTTGTTAATTATGCGACAGATAAAGCCGGAGCTGAAAGAATAGTGAGCACGATTGAAGCAGCGGGAGGTAAAGCTATTGCAGTTCATGCCGATGTCACCAGGTTAGAGGATGTAACCCTAATGTTTCAGGAAACAAAAGATACTTTTGGACAACTTGATATATTGGTGAACAATGCCGGTGTTTTTGCTTTTGAACCTTTAGAGGCAGTGTCTGAAGAAAGCTTCCACAGACAATATAACACCCACGTATTGGGCAATTTGCTGTGTTCTCAAAAGGCAGTTGAACTGTTTGGCGATCGTGGAGGCAGCATAATCAACATCAGTTCTACCGTGAGTACCAATCCTATGGCGGGGCTTGTAGTGTATTGTTCGGCAAAGGCAGCTGTTGATACTTTTACAAAAGTACTGGCTAAAGAACTGGGACCAAAAAACATTCGTGTAAATACCATTGCACCTGGTGTTACCGATACCGAAGGCAATCATACTGCGGGAATTATTGGCGGCGACCTTGAGAAACAAATGGTTGCCATGACCCCGCTGGGGCGCACAGGTCAGCCCGAAGATGTAGCAAAAGTGGCAGTTTTCCTAGCGTCAGGCGATGCAGGCTGGTTAACAGGAGAGCGAATTACCGCTGCCGGAGGTTTACTGTAAGCTTTTAAAACAATTATAAGAAATGCTGCCCGTAGTAGGTGGCATTTTTATTTGTAAGTAATTGTAGGCAAGCCGTTAAAATTTATATATTTGAGAAAATTCCTAACTATGTGTAAGCTGTTACTCACTATTGTATTGCTATTTGTTCTGGTTCCTGCCGCTGCGCAGAATAAGACAAAAAAAGAAGTCAAAAGTAGCAGGGAACAGGTATCATGCTGGGAAGCTAAAAGTAATTTCAAGACGGAGGGCTATGCAGAGAGAAATTATAAAATTCTGTTACGCAGGGATTCTATATTTATTGGCATAAATGACAAATACAAATATGGCTACAAGTTATACCGTAAGAATACGAAAACTTTTTTTAAGGGCAAAGAAGAAGAATTTGTCGTAAATACTAATGATAGCAAGCTTACTATTAATTATGCTAAGGATAGCTTGCGAATAGCTGTAGCGAAATTGTAGCTGTAGATTTTAAAAAATGTGCTGAATCTCCTGTAAAATGAAAAAACTGCTTCTCTTATCAGCGTTTGTTTTTCTGACATCCTTTTCGGCAGAGCAGGATGTTTACCTGTGTGATACCAAAGGCGGAAAGAAATATCATTTTGACAAAGAATGCCGCGGGCTATCCAACTGTAAAGGCGAGATCATAAAAGTTACCCTTAAAGAAGCAAAAGACAAAGGTAAAACCATTTGCGGGTATGAGGATTAAAAGTTTGCCGCAAACAGAAAAGGTAACTGTTGTAGCGTCTTTGCTAATGATAGCGTTACTGAACTATACTTATTTCTTTACAAAGATGAAGTTTTTGGGATATGACCATATATTTCTGTTGAGTATTTTATTGTGGCTGAATATTGGTATCAGAATATTCGATACACTTCGTGAAAACAGGATAATCAGGAGGCTTGTGCATCTTCTGATGTTTGTTTTGAGCGCAATAGCCCTTTTTTGCCTGATCTGGTTTTTTCTGCTATTCAGTTTTATAGAGGAATTCTCTTTGTGGATGCCTTTAGCAGCCCTGTCGCTATACGCATTGCTTTTTTATGGGACAAGCATTTCTGTTATAAGATATGGCTCAACGGAAGATGACTAACCACGAAGAGCAGAAAGAACACAAAGTTTTCACGAAGGATGCACAAAGCTTTTTGTTCCTAGCGTGTTCTTAGTGGTTGAATTACGCAATCGGATTTTTCAATAGTCATATGAACGATATATTTATAGAAATACATGTACAAAAAACTCCGGAAAGGCGACATTGATATGCCATTTTTCCGGAGTTTTTGTATTCTGTTACCGTTGCTGTTATAAAGGTTTTCTTTATGTGAATGGTTAAGCCACAAACAATTCGTTAAGAAAGTAAATCTGTTTTTCGGTGTATTCTTCTTCGTTACGGCCTTTTACCTGAGAGCATGTGTAGGTAGTTGGGCCCTTTGCATTGCTGTTTATCTTCCAGACAAAAAGTGCCACTTTTAATCCAAATTTTCCGGCTTCGTAAACTTCGTCATTAATGTGAAACTTTTTCATTTTTAAGTATTTATGGATAAAGATAGTCTTTAAGAACCGGGCAGGGCCTATAAAACTGATTTATATTACCGAAATCCTTAAATGAGCTTGTTTTAGGTAGGAGTAAAGCTTATTTCCCTTCTTTGAAGGGGTGCCCAAAGGGCGGGGTAGTTGTATTTATACTATAAACCACCCCGGCTTTCAGCCACCCCTCCAAAGGAGGGGAAATCGGGAGTAAATAAATTGTTAGTTATCTCTGTTCAAAACCTGCTCTAAAAAATCGGCCTGCCGTTCATTAATAAGTATTTTGGCTTCTGCCAGTGCAAACCACCCGGCTTTATCAATTTCGGGGAACTCCTTCATTTTACCGGATTTTGGTGGCCATTCTATGGTAAATGTATTGCTTGTTACGGTATCGGCGTTGAGGTCGCCTTCTGCTGCAAAGCAGAGTACTTTCTTACCGCCTTTTTGGGTTACGGGTTCAAGTTCGGTAAATGGAGGTTGGGGCTTGTGGCCTGTTTCTTCTTCAAATTCGCGTACGGCACAGTCTAAGGCACTTTCATCAGGCATCAGTTCGCCTTTGGGAATCGTCCACCAGCCTTCGTTCTTTTTGGCAAAGAAGGGTCCGCCGGGATGCATCAGGAAGAATTCGGTTTCAGTACCAGTGTCTCGGAAGAGTAATATGCCTGCGCTTTGTTTCATGTATTAAAGATACTAATTGTTGCTTCGCTTACCATAAAACAAAACCAATAATCTCCCCTTAAAATTCCCAAACAATACATGTTTGCCACCGCCACTAAGCTGCGAACTGTAAATGCCTGTAGGTCCTGAAAACAGATATGCAATTATACATGACAGGGCAATGTAAAGGCCGCACTCTGTGCCAAAGAGTTCCATTCCCATAATAGTACAGGCAATAGGGGTGTTAGTAGCTCCGGAAAATACAGCCACAAAACCCATGCCTGCCAGCAGCGCCATAGGCAGCGGAATGAACAGGAACAACAAATTACCCAGTGCAGCACCCACAAAAAACAGGGGCGTAACCTCACCGCCTTTAAAGCCGGCACCAAGGGTAAAGGCTGTCAGCAGTAGTTTCACCGCAAAAGCATAATACGGCTGTCGGATGATAAACGATTCCTGAATGGCAGGTATACCCAACCCAATGTATTTTGTAGTGCCCATTGCCCATATAGTTAAAGCCAGTATTGCACCACCCAGTACCGGCCGAAGTGGGGGATAAGCAATCAGTTTTTTAAAAGCATTGGTAAAAAAGTGTATGGATTTTGAGAACAGCATTGCTGTCAGCCCAAAGAGCAGTCCTGCAGCCAGCGTATACAGGACGTATTCCGGTTTAAAATCCGGAATAAAAGGAATGTTGTACTGTGTGTGCGATACCTGCAATGCTAAACAGGTGTAATGAGCAACATAAGCAATAAGCAGCGATGGCAGCAGTGCGTTATAGCGCATTCGCCCGATGAGCAATACCTCTAAGGCAAATACAGCCCCTGCCAGCGGCGTACCAAAAACCGACGCAAACCCTGCACTGATGCCCATTATGATAAGCAGGCTTCGGTCGTTGCTGCTCAGTTTGAAAATTTTGGTAAACTGGTCGGCAATGGCGCCGCCCATCTGCACTGCTGTGCCTTCACGCCCTGCAGATCCTCCAAAAAGGTGTGTTACCAATGTTCCTAAAAGCACTAATGGCGCCATCCTTAACGGAATTATATTTTTGGGAGAATGAACTTCTTCTAATAGCAGGTTATTGCCTTTCACTACCGATTTACCCAGATAATGGTAGGTATAGCCAATCAGCAGTCCGCCCACGGGTAAAAGGGAGATAATCCATAGATTGGCTTCGCGATAATCAGTCACCCATTGCAGGGCATTAAGAAAAAATGCCGATGCAGAACCGATGAGCACACCGGCTAGACAGGCTATCAGGAGCAATTTTAATAATAAATTGATTTTCGGGATTGTGAACCTTTTGTTTTCCATAAAATTAAGTACGCTATTAAATACGCTGCAAGCAGCGTAAGCTATTAATAGACGTCATCAGCTTACTACCAAGCGGTTCGGGGCAGACATCATTGCCATATTGTATATTACAAATATAACAATTTACCCATAAATAATCAAAAAGCCCGAAAACATTGCTTTCGGGCCTTTCTGCTTATATAGATATAAAAGTTGTTTTATGTTCGTGACATTTGAGGTGTAAATTCGCTGTGTTCATCTGCGGTCTCGTATTCGCGTGTGTCTTCCACCTCCACAATAGTAAACATTGATCTTATGATTAAGGAAACAAACACAAGGCACATGATAAGTACCGATGCATGCAATACCATAACAGCAAAGTTGTTTGCACCATGCGTGGTATATTCGTTAGAAATATTAAAGCCTGATACGGCAATAAGTACTAAATTGGGTAATAACATCAGTAGTTTCATAATCTTTGGCATTTAATTTTACATACCGCAATTTCCATATTACAAATCATAAATTTTACTAACCAAATGCTAATAAATGCTTAATTTTTAAAGTGTTATATTTGTAATAGATGTGCATCTGCCGGGTTGTCTGTAATAATGGCACGGTATCTGCGTTTTAATGATAGTGAAACCGGCAACGGTATGCTGCAGGATATTACATGAATTATGAAGCTATACGATTATAAAAAATTAAGCGAAGAACAGCAATACAGTATCCTCTGGAACGAGGGAATACTTATAGATGCCTGTATGGATGGGCACGTTAAAAAACTCCTGTATGCCATAAATAATTTTTATGTCGAGCTGTGGTGCCACACCATGAGCAACAAAATACTTTGGAAACTAAGCTTTAAGCAGGGCAAACTGCTTGAAAAATACCTTGAAAAATATCCGTTTGAGATATCTCGGCACATTCAATAGACAATTTGTGACTTTTTCTCGTTAAAATACCTATCAATAGGTATTTTTGAACGCCTAAGAAATTGTACTTTTACACCATTCAGAAAAAGATTTTTGAAGAAGTTCTGATCGTCTATCTGAGTTGGGGGACGAAAGATAGACATTACGATCAAACAGGGGGCGGACTTTAGAGTCCGCTTTTTTTTTGCACAAACAGGAACGGTTATTGCTTATCTTTAATCATGGATCTACACCAACTGATAGTAAAGGTTATGCCCTCGTTTAACGATGTTAAGCAGCAGGTCATTAAATTAAAGCTGGAAAATCCGGGAAAGCCACCCGCAGCATTGTCGCGCTTGTTTATAAACAGGGCGAGGAATAAGTATGCGTCGGTAGGAGCGGTGTCTGCACTGCCGGGTGTTATCCCGGGGCTGGGTACAGCCGCACAGATAGCGCTCGAGGCAGGTGCGATATCGGCAGATGTCGCATTGATGCTCCGCTGGATGGCGGGCATCTGTTATGGAACCGGGCTGATCTACGGGCGCGATACTCAGAACTCCTTTGAAGATGAATTTACGCTTGTACTGGGTATTTGGGCAGAAGTGATCGTTCCCGAAAAGGCAGCGCTAAGCAAAGGCGAAAAAATTACCATAGGCCACTTTGACCAGCATATTACCGACAGGATTAAAAATAAGATGAACGAGAAGATTGCGCGCAAGCTGGTAACCAAATATGGCTCTAAGCGTGGCGGTGCCGTGTTGGGCAGGCTTATTCCGTTTGGAGTCGGTGCAGTGGTGGGCGGTACTTTTAATTACATGACACTCCAAAAGTTTGGTAAGGCCGCCGATGGGTATTTTAAGACAGATACAACTAATTATGTGCTGCCGGAGTAACTACGAGTTCTTAGAGGACTGTATTAAAAAATAAAAAATAGGGATATATACTAATCCCAGTATTGCCAGGATGTATAATTGACTGGTATCGTCAGTAATACCTATTGAAGATTTATAGGTATGAAACTCTATCAGCCCGATAATAATTACTATTGTGAGCTTTAGCATACGTATCATCTTCATGGCCGTTGTATATTGCTTTTGGGCATTTTCGGGGGTAATCTCTACAGGAAAGTTAAACCAGTGCGGTTTACGCTGGATAAAACTCATGCCTATAAACATAACAGTACATATTCCTGCGCCAAGAAAAATAGTTTCATTATCGCCATAGCCATCTGCTTTACCCGAACCGGTAAAATGGGTAGGTATTGTTTCAGGGAGCTTAGTGTACACTACGCATACAAAGATCCATAGTGCTACGAGTGCAATATAACTTAACCCTTCAATTATTTTATCGGTGCCTGTAATTTCAATTTTTAACAGAGGTCGCTGCTGTTTTTCCATGGATTGATGAATTGTACTACAAAAATAAAATTCCGTAAGAATTATCAAAGCAATTAGGTAAAAATTATTATCCTTTTGCTGTAACTATTTAATGATTAACTATCTTTAAAAAGTACAAACAAACACATCTTTACGTACATGAATGCATTGGTTATATCCGGTGGCGGAAGCAAAGGCGCTTTTGCCGGCGGAGTTTCAGAATATCTTCTCAAAATACAGCAGAAAAACTATCAGTTATTCGTAGGCACATCTACAGGGAGCCTTTTGGTTCCGTTTCTTGCCCTTGGCGATATAGAGCGCATCAAAAAGATATACACCACTATCAAGCAGGAGGATATCTTTACCGTATGCCCGTTTAAAATAAAGATAAAAAATGGAGAGGTTAAGACCAGCATGAACCATTTTGGCATCATTCAGCAATTTATAAAACGCTCTAAAACTTTAGGTGACAGCACTGCACTGCGCAATCTTATTCGCAAGAGTTTTACTAAAAAAGATTTTGAACAGCTACGAAAATTGGGCAAAGAAGTTGTTGTAACCGTGTCTAACCTCACTACGCAGGAAATAGAGTATAAATCGTCTAACGATTATGAATATAAAGATTTTTGCGACTGGATATGGGCATCGGCAAATATGGTTCCGCTTATGAGCCTGGTGGAAAAAAACGGTAATGAATATGCCGATGGCGGTTTTGGCAATCTTATCCCAATTCAGCATGCCATATCAAAGGGAGCGTCCTATATTGATGCCATTGTGCTGAGGTTAAAGAACGGCGTTTACAGCAATCCGCCGCTGCACAATGCGCTCGACTCTTTTGCGCGCACTTACGACTTTATGCTCAACCAAATCGCGATAGACGACCTGCTGATAGCCAACCTTCAGGCAGCAAGCCAAAATGTTACCGTGGCTTTCTACCACATCAACAGGCTCCTTACCACACGTTCGTTCATATTTAATGCATCGGAAATGAAAGAATGGTGGCAGGAAGGCTATGAGATGTACAGGGATGCCGAGTGCGAAAAACGTTACCTGGCAGCGAAGGTGTAACTATTACTCTTCATTACGATTTAATGCCTTAACTAGTGCACCGGTAACCAGTGCCCCTAAAAGATAGTAGCCTATAGTAAGTGCTTTGGTTTTTGTGGTTCGGGCAACAGGTTTATCGTCCAGTCCTAAAGGTTCCGGGAGTGTAATTGCGCCTATACCGGCTGTTATACCCATAGTTATAGCCCTTGACCAAACGTGTTCAGAAGCACCTGCACCTATGGCACTATAATATAGCGTATTGCTTATAATATCGCCCGCAAGCGTCATTTTATACAAAGTATCTTCGCGTTGTATCTCGGCGTCAAAAAAGTCAAGGCTTTTTTCAAGGGCTTCTTCGCCCAGCAGGTCAACACGCGGCATGTCTTTATCACGTTTCTTTAAAGCTTCATGAAGTATGTTGAGGGCAATGGCTCCGCCAAGTCCGGCAATAATATTTTTTGTTCTGCTCATAGCTGATTGAAATTATGTTATTTACATAAAGTTCGTGCTAAAAGGTGTGAAGATGTGTTAGGGCTTAGTTAATGTAGTGCCAAATTAAAAAAACTACTATTGAGGAGCTTTTAATGATATATAAATATTTTAAGGCTTAGGCAGCGATGGGAACTTAAGCAGAAACGATTCTTTCTTTTTTTTGGCTGGACGGGTTTGGAATTTTTCAGGATGCTCTTCCCTGAGTTCTTCTTCTAATCTTATTTCAAGGTCATAAATATCTGTAGCCATTAGGCATTTTGTAAAGTAGTTCCAGTATTCGGCATTTCCTTTTATATCTAATTGCGACGCTTCTTCTAGTTTTTTGAATTCCCTTTCAGCTTTTTCAAAAGAACCGAAATCGGTTTTATATAAATTAGCTTTGCTCCATTCTAATGGTCCGAGTTTCGTAACTTCTACACCATCTGACGCATCCATGTTCAACATATCATAATATACCCAGGATGCCCTTTCAGAAGCTTTATAATTTTCAGAATCTATGCGTTTGGTATAAAGTTCTTTTAATTTTTTGTACCATACTTCATAAGGTTCATTGTCTACCATAGGTTTGGCATCCTGAGAAAAGACTGTCAACGAAAAAAGAAGGGCTAATAATGATACTATGTGTTTAAAGTTTTTCATAAAATTTAGATTGGACTGCTAATATCTGAAATTGCAGTCTAAATCTTACGCTTTAATTTATTTATCTTTTCTATAATTACTACATATTGCTTACTACATTACTTTTTCCCGGCGATTGCACTTTAAACCATCTTATTAGTTAACTTTAACAGCGTTTATTTTACCTTACAGAATTCCATGGTTTCCAAAAAATATTCTTTTCTTTTATTCCTTATTTCTTTTCTTGTTTCGGCTGTATTGCAGGCACAGGAACAAAAAAGCCTGCTGCAAAACCTTGAACAACAAAAAGAAGGGTCAGAAAGGGTAAACATACTTCTTAAACTAAGTAATTACTATATCTACAAAAGGGGAGAGGCAAAAACCGATCTTGACAGTGCTTATATTTTTACAAAACAGGCAGAGACCGAAAGCAAAAAGATAAACTATGCATGGGCAAACTGCCGTACACTGTCACTTTACGCAAGGATTTACGCCGAAAGAAGGGATAAGGACAAAACTATTTACTTTGCCGATAAGGCTTTGAAGACGGCTATAGCTAACAATTATCAGGATATTTGCGGTGAAGCTTATAAAGAGCTGTATGCGCAGTGCAATTACTACGATGAGCTTACCAAAAAAATGGAACTGTTGAGGAAAGCCATCGCGGCTTTCAGGCAAAAGAGTACTAAACTTCAGCTTGCTGACATCCTGACCATAGCTGCCGAAGATTACAACTACATGGGCGACGCCGATAAATCTGTAGCATTCCTCAAAGAAGCGCTTTCGCTTTATAAAGCTATAGGGCATAAAAATATGGTTAATGCCTACAGAGTGGCAGGCAGCCTTTACGCTTCAAGGGCCGACTACAAAAAATCTATTGACTTTCTGCTTAAGGCAGTCGTCGCCTCAGAAAATAAGGAATTTCAGGATAACGAACTTTTAACGCATATCTATAACCAGCTGTCGGCCAATTACCATGCCCTCAATGAAACGGCGCTTGCCGATACGTATATCAGAAAATCGTTTGACTATGCGCTGAAATCTGGAAACACCGAGTCGGTTTACACGGCTGCCAATAACATTGTTTCCGGGCTTATCAATAAATCAAACTATAAAGAAGCAGAGCGGTTCCTTAAGAAAATATATGCAAAGCATAAACCCGTAACGATTGCCGACATTATTACTGTTCAGGCTTGCTTTATCAGGATTTACATCAAACTGAAGCAATTTGACAAGGGCGAACCGTATTGCCGCCAAATGATTGCATTGCTGGACAAACAAAAGGCAGAAATGCCAAAACAGATCTATACGTATGCTAATTCTTCGCTATGCCGCTTTTACCTCGCTAAGGGAGATTATGCAACGGCGAGAAAATACCTTGATGCCAATTTAAGTGTTCTTGGTGACAGGGAATTTACTGCAAAAAAGAACGCCTATATACTTGCCTATCAGCTGGATTCGGCACAGGCTAATCTGCCAAGGGCGATAGAGTACCTTAAAAAACTTAAAACGGTAGATGATTCCATCTTTAACCTTGAGAAGAACAAAGAAATATCGCAGTTACAGATCTCTTATGAGTCGGAGAAAAAGGACAAGGACATACAGCTCAAGGCAAAGAGCATTTCGCTGCTGAATAAGGAAAAAGAACTTCAGGAACATAAGATACAACAAACAGGAATCCAAAAGAATGTAGCGCTTGGCGGTGTTGCCATTGCCCTCATGGCTGCTTTTGGGATATTTCTTGCCTACCGTAACAAAAATAGGCTGAACACCCTGCTGGAGCAGCAAAAAGAAGAGATTACAGACAAAAACGATACACTTAACAAATTAGTAGACGAAAAGGAATGGCTGCTAAAGGAAATACATCACAGGGTTAAGAACAACTTACAGATAGTTATGAGCCTGCTCAACACGCAGTCGGCTTACCTGACGGATGAATCGGCCAAAAAAGCTATAGGCGACAGTCAGCGCAGGATGCACTCCATAGCGCTGATACACCAACAGCTCTATAAGTCGGATAATGTCTCGGCAATAAAGATGTACCGTTACATAAGTGAGCTGGTTTCGTACCTTCAGGACACGTACGACAGTTCGCTCGTTAAGTTTGAGATTAATGTAGACGATATAGAACTTGATGTTGCCCAAACCATACCTATAGGGCTCATTCTTAACGAAGCGGTTACCAATTCATTTAAATATGCTTTTGCCCCTAACGAAAAAGGTTTTATCCGAATTTCACTCTGCCAACTGGACGGCACCGTCTACGAACTTACCATCTCTGACAACGGAAAAGGTGTACCCGAGGGTTTTGACCCTCAGGACTGCGATTCTCTGGGCATGCAGTTACTCAGCGGGTTGAGCTCTGACCTCAATGGAGAATTCTCCATTTATAATGATGGCGGAACCGTGATCAAGATAATTTTTGATACTAAGGGGTATTTATGAAATTGTAATTAGCATAATGAATATGTTGAATTATATTGTTGATTTACGCTTTTTTAATACTTTTGAAAAAGTAGGAATTACCTTTTAAACACTCGTTATGAAAAAGCTGTTAATCGTTGCTGTATTACTATTTTCATTTATTGCCAATGCGCAGGAAACCACCGAAAAGAAGGTTCGTGATTCGCTAATTATTTATAGCCTGGATGCAGCCAGTATCAACGAAGTTGCTAAGTTTTCTAAAAAGAAAAATACGCTGCTATATACATTTGGTATTTGGTGTGAACCTTGCCGTCTACACCTTCCTACAGCCATAAATCTGGCAAAAGAGTATGACCTTGACCTGTTCGTCGTAATTGTAGATTCAGAAAAGAGTAAACTGGCTGATATGGCGTCAGATTATCTTTATCAGTTTGGAAAAGAATTTAATATAGGTGTGCTTTCAGACGAAACATATGGCCTGAAAACCAAAAAAAGAAACAAACAGTTTGTTACCGAAATGACACCCCCGCAATTTGAAAACATCAATGATTTTTCAAAATATATCCTGCTGAACAAAGAAGGAGAGGTAATAATGGTTACTGCATATAAAGATAATAAAGGCAACGATTGGCGAGATGATACCAAAATGGTAAATGAAAGAATAGTACCATTGCTGACTAAGAAGGAAGCGGGATTGTAGTGTAGGGGTTAAGCTAAAATAGCACGAGCGTGACGCTCGCGCCAGCGAGGGAACTTTGGTTATTCACCTTCTTGCACTTTTATTACGGATAATGTTTTTGGGTCAAAATATATTTTAGGACTGTCAGATCCTGCAAACACCATATCATATTCTAATCTGTATTCAACAGTTCCGTCTGATTGCTTATTAATAATAATTTCTCCTGACCTGTCGTCTTGTGTACTATTTTGGTATCCTATATCCCCAATAATAGTGCGTGCCTGTTCAAGAGTCATTCCTGGTTTCACTTTTTTACAGTTTTCCCAATATTGAGAGGTGATTGACTGATGCCTGAAAAAGCTATAGATATTCGCAGCAAGCAGTGTAACGCCTACGATGGCAAATAAGGTTGTGATTCTTTGTATCATCTGTGTAGTAGTTAGAGGTTTAAATTCATAAGGAGGTTACAGGCATTTAATGCAATTCATTAAAATAAGATCTCATCAAATCTCTGTTTACCATTAAATTATTATCCATCACAGGTCGTTCAATAAATTGCTTTTCAATCAAAAGGGTATGAAATTCCGGATAGTCTTCAAACAAAAAATCCCAATTAGAGTAATAACTCAGCATCCAGTCTAACTCAAAGTCGTATGTTATTTTGTCCAAATGTTCTACAGCTTTATTAATTATTAAGTCGAGAGATGTTTTATCTAAAACATTTATTCCCGTTAAGAAATTTGGTTCGAGGCGCGAATACCAAATGTAGAATATACCACGCTTAAAAGCTTCAATGTCATCAACATTGCTAGCGTAAGTTTTAAAAATTAAATTGAACTGAAAGTCAATATCATTTGTATTTTGCGCTGAATATAAGCTATTTTTCAATTCTATTTCTGATGCAGCTATTTTATCTAAATCTATCAGGCTTTTAAAATGTTTCATTGATTAACATAAATGAAGAGAAATATAAAAAATGTTTGAATATGGCATTGTCATATATGAGGCAGACAGAAAATCACACAAGCAGAAAAACTAATAATCATTCAACTGTTTTGTTCTTATTTCTCCTATAGCATTAATCCTTGTTAAATTATATTTAGGATAATAAATACTATATAATATTGAATCATCTCTGTTTCTGAAAGCATTTATTTCAATAACAGTTTTATCTTTTATCATTTTTATCGAAATCACAGAATCACTCCAGACTCTGCTTCCGGAGTTTTTTTTGATATTTTTTATATCATCTAAAATTTCTTTACTATGTGTTTTACCATTAACATATACCTGTGGTGAAGCTTTTATAATAGAATTTATTTCTTTCTCAGCATATGCAATCATTCTATTATGTATAAAAGTTGCACACAGGGCAGAGATTATAAAATTAACAGTACATATAACTCCCAATGCACTTTTCATAAAGCGCCTGTTAGCTTCCTGAACAGAATCCTGATATCTGAATATATAAAATATTAAAACTATTACTGTGCAGGATATTGACGCAACGGCAATTATTGAAAAAATTGTAAACATAGTATTGATCATACCTTCTCCTGCAACGCTTTAATTTCATCCCTCAGTTTTGCAGCCATTAAGAAATCAAGTTCTTTAGCGGCTTTTTCCATGGATTTACGCTTATCGCGAATGATTTTTTCTATATCGCCTTTTGCCATATAGGTAGTATCAGGTTCGGCGGCAATTTTTGGGGCGTGTTCGAGCTTGTAGGCTTCACTTCTGCCAAGGGTGTTCTTCTCAATCTTCTTGTTCAGCGACATAGGCACCTTACCGTGTGCAACATTATAGTTGTGCTGTTTCTCACGTTTGTAGTTGGTTTCATCAATGGTGCGCTGCATACTGTCGGTAATCTTATCGGCATACATAATGGCTTTACCGTTTACATTACGTGCTGCACGGCCTACTGTCTGTGTAAGCGAACGGTTGCTTCTCAAAAACCCTTCTTTATCGGCATCCAGTATCGCCACAAGCGAAACCTCGGGTAAGTCAAGCCCTTCTCTTAAAAGGTTTACACCAATAAGCACGTCAAATATTCCGCGTCGTAAATCCTGCATGATCTCTACACGCTCCAGCGTGTCTACCTCAGAGTGGATATAACGGCATCGTATAGATACCTTTGTCAGGTATTTTGCAAGCTCTTCGGCCATACGTTTGGTCAGCGTGGTAACAAGTACACGTTCGTCAAGTTCCACACGCTGCTGTATTTCTTCAATAAGGTCATCTATCTGGTTAAGGCTCGGGCGAACCTCGATAATTGGGTCTAATAGCCCCGTAGGCCTTATGATCTGCTCTACATATACACCGCCTGATTTCTGCATTTCATAGTCGGCAGGCGTAGCACTTACATAGACCACCTGGTTCTGCATGGCTTCAAATTCCTCGAACTTAAGCGGACGGTTGTCCATCGCGGCAGGAAGTCGGAAACCAAACTCCACAAGGTTCTCTTTACGTGAACGGTCACCGCCGTACATGGCATGCACCTGGCTCACCGTTACGTGGCTTTCGTCAATAACCATAAGGTAATCCTTAGGGAAGTAATCAAGCAGGCAGAACGGTCGTGTGCCTGGCAGGCGTCGGTCAAGGTAGCGCGAGTAATTCTCAATACCCGAACAGTAGCCTAGTTCGCGGATCATCTCAAGGTCAAAATTGGTACGCTCTTCAAGGCGTTTTGCTTCAAGGTGTTTGCCTATTTCTTTAAAATAATCAACCTGTTTTACTAAATCCTGCTGAATGTCCCAGATAGCGCCCTGAAGCACATCGGGACTGGTAACAAACATATTGGCAGGGTAAATGTTCAGCCTGTCATAACGTTCTATAACTTTAGAGGTTGCTTTATCAAACGCTTCTATTTCTTCAATCTCATCACCAAAAAAGTGGATACGGAAAGGCTCGTCGCCATAACTCGGGAAAACCTCTACCGTGTCGCCTTTAATGCGGAAGGTGCCGGGAGTAAAGTCGGCTTCAGTACGTGCATAAAGGCTCTGTACTAAACGGTGCAGCAGCTTGGTACGCGATATCATTTCGCCACGGGCAATAGATACCACATTCTTCTGAAACTCCACCGGGTTACCGATACCGTACAAACACGAAACCGATGCCACCACGATAATATCGCGCCTGCCCGAAAGCAGGGAAGAGGTGGTGCTAAGGCGCATCTTTTCCAGCTCCTCGTTAATGGAAAGGTCTTTTTCTATGTAGGTTCCTGTAACGGGTATATAGGCTTCGGGCTGGTAGTAGTCGTAGTACGATACAAAATACTCCACCGCATTGTTAGGAAAAAATTGTTTGAACTCGCTGTACAGCTGTGCCGCAAGCGTTTTGTTATGTGCCAGTACTAATGTGGGTTTCTGCACCTCCTGGATAACATTGGCCATGGTAAAGGTCTTACCACTACCTGTAACCCCCAGCAGCGTCTGGAAACGTTCTCCTGCATCAATTCCCGCACTAAGTTCTTTTATGGCCTGGGGCTGGTCGCCCGTAGGTTTATATTCAGATACTACGTTGAATCTCATTCTGTTATTTTTTGATTTTTTGATCTTTGGGATTTTGTCTGTTGTCCCAAACCGTGTGAACGATAATACTATTATCTGTTACTTCATAAAACAAGGTGTAATCTAAAACGATAAGCCCTCGCACATCCTTCATATTAGTTTTTGTGCCAATATCCGGACTTTTCTGTACAACAAGTAACTGTTTCTGAAATGTTTTATAAAGCTTTGCAGAGTAGGTCTTGCTTTTATTTCGTTCTATGAAAAATTCTAAAATGGCTAAAAGTTTACGCTTTGCATTAGACGACCATATAATTTTTTTCTGTCAGCCATTGCTTAATTTCTTTATCTAAAGAATCGTTATCCTGAAACTGATTGTTCGCTATTTCTTTTTTAGAGTCATTAATTTCCTCTATTTGATGCTTAGAAAGCGTGATTTTTTCTTTCGATTTAGAATCTAAAATAGTCTTAAGGGCAGAAAGAAATGACTTGTCCTCAATTTGTGAAATTTGCGAAATCACGATGTTTTTTAATTCTAAAGTATTCATGGCAAATATATTTACACAAATATACTAAAATGTTGATTTGGTTATTTGTCCATTTGGTTATTTGTAACATCTGGATAACCGAAAGACTATAGCAAAAATCAACTTTTAATCAAAACATTCCATCATCAGCAGGTCACCGTCCTTATGCTTTATCAGTACGACGCCGTCATTAAGCGCTTCGTTACTGCTTCCGGTACGGTAGCCAATTGTGAGTTCGTCGTTGCTTAGTTCATATTTCAGGTTTTTACTGTCGATACCCGATACCTTCCCGACGGGGATAAGCGAAAGGGGAGTACCTGCCGGATACCATTTTTCAAACTTTTTAGGCAGCAGGAACACTTTAGAATGGTCGTCCAGCACTACAATTTTCAGTTTGTCGCGAAAACGTACAATGTTAGTTATGTTGGTAATGGTGTGGTCGGCGCGTTTACCGGTAGCCCAGATAACATTTGCCGCGGGAATGCCGCGTGTTACCAGGTAGTCAAAAGCTTTTTCAAGATCGGTTTTGTCCTGGTCAGGTGTATGTACGATTTCTAACGGATACTGCTTTTCCAGAAAATAATCAGGGTCAAAACCACGGTCAAAATCGCCCAGCAGGACATCTACTTTAATGCCCAGGTCAAGTACCCGGTTCATGGCGCTATCAAGTACAATCACCAGGGGCGACCATTCCAAAAGCTGACCCAGCAATTCCCTGCTGCATTCTGCGCCATTGGCAATTATTAAAGCGGGTTCCTGGTCGTCGCGTACTATATGGTGTGATGACATTTCTTGGGTCTAAAGTTTATAAAGTCATAAAGTAACAGGGGCTGTCTGAAAAGTAATTTTATAGACGTTCTGTCATTTCGACCGTAGCGTAGCGAAGTGGAGAAATCTCAAAATTACTCTATTGAGATTTTTCGACTGCACTTCGTTCCGCTCAAAATGACACCTTTGAGACGGCCACCTCAAAGTTACATACATATTTTAAATATATGGCGTCAAGACTTTATGACTTTCGACTTTATGACTTATAAATCTATTGTATCGTATACTCAACAGCTGTAACTTCTCCTAATCTAAAATAGCCCAGTGCAAAATTTCCTTCGTTAGTCTGGTTTACGATATTACCGCGTGCATTAACCGGAGGGGTCTGGAAAGGCCCGCTTCCGGCACCGCCTTCAACCATTGATATTATGATCGACATATAATTGTAATAACGCTCTGATATGCCATACAGTTTAAAGTTAAGTAATTTACCTGCCTCTAAATCTTCATCTGATATGGAAACCGACTGTAAATTTCCCTGCTGGAACTCATCGCTGCGAGCGCCATACCTGGGAAAAGGATAAATATCTGTATCTATGCGCACAAGGTAAAAGTTATCTTCGTCACCGTTGTCTTTATAATAATATTTTACTTCGATCTCATCACCGGTAAAGCCACCGTCATTCTGTTGGGTAATGTTCTCAACATCAGGTGTAGGGTACAGTGTTTCGGCAGCTGTAAACGTTTCGCCGTCATGCTGAACAGTAAGCGTGTAGGTTTCGCCTATAACCGGTTCAAAGTTAGTACACAGGTACTGGCCGGTGCCTGGTGTTTCAATAAAATTGAAGACAGTATTAGCGCTGTTGGTTACAAACACGGTAGCGCCCGAAACTACAGGTACGGTGTTTTCATAATAGCTTCCGGTAGTGGTAAGCCTGATGGTCTGCTCGTTTCCTGCGGTACCCTTTATCCAGTTGATGGACGCATCTATCACGAGTCTTGGGTTAGAGGTGTCAAGGTCTACATCTACCACTTCTTCGCAGGCTGTAAAGAAAACCGCTGCCATGATAAGGATTATATATCGTATGTTTTTCATGATGCTTAGAATTTAAAATTGTATGTTACACTTGGAATAACTCCAAAGATCGAGAGCCTTACGGCTTCGTTTCTTCCGCTGTCTTCGTTCTGCCTGAAGGTTATGGAGGCCGAATTCTGCCTGTTGTACAGGTTGTAGATGCTAAATACCCATTCGCCCTGCCAGCCTTGTTTTTTATCAGGCTTAGGCACATAGGTGGCCGAAATATCTAAGTGGTGATAGATAGGCAGGCGGTCGCCATTCCTTGAACCAAATACGGGTATATTTATATCGCCATATTGGTATTGTCCTGTAGGGTAGGTGGCAGGCTGCCCAGACTGTAACACGAATATTGCCCCAAACGACCACTTGTTGGTGTACTGGTACGATCCTGTGACCGACAGGTTGTGCAGCTTGTCGTAACCCGCACGGTACCATTCGCCGTTATTTATCCCTGTTTCTCCCGGTGCACGCCCCGGTGTCTGCTGTTCAGAGCGTGAAAGGGTATACGATACCCATCCTGTAAGCTTTCCTTTGTTTTTGCGTAGAAGCAGTTCGAGTCCGTATGACCTGGCCTTTCCGTTAAGTAGAACCTGTTCAATCGCTTTGTTAGCAATCAGGTCGGCGCCGTCTATGTAGTCAAGCTTGTTTTTTATCTTTTTATAGAATGATTCAACTTCAAGAGTGTAGGTATCATCTTTAAAGTTGGCAAAATAACCTACGGCAAACTGGTCAAGCAGTTCGGGTTTTGTAAAGTTATCACTCGGCGCCCATACGTCCAGAGGGGTAGGCGATGAGGTATTGGTAATAAGGTGCAGGTACTGCGCCATACGGTTATAGCTGGCTTTTACCGACTGATCTTCATTCAGCATATACGATATAGAGGCACGCGGCTCAAAGTTGCTGAAGTCGGCTATGGTCTTGCCGCTCCTGTAAAACTCGGTGCCTATGGGCGTTCCTTTCTCATATATCTTAAGCTGCTGGTCAAAGGTTACAGCCTGGTCGTTGGCATAGATATTCATATTCTGCGAACCCAATCTGTAAAACATACTGTAACGCAGCCCGTAGCTCACGCTTATCCTGTCGCTAAGCTGATGTTCTGCATCTACATACAGGGCAGGCTCAAAAGCGTGTTTCTTTTCAAGCTGGTCACGGTTGATGGATGAATCTTCACCTATTGGGGTTACTGTTCCGGGGTTAAAGTCATAATAAATGGCATTAACACCGTAGTTCAGTTTGAATTTGTCGCTTATGTAGTGCTTCAGGTCGTACTTAAAGTTGTAGTTCTTTATGCCCGAATCCCATTTAAGGCCTACGAACCCAAGTTCCAGCCCATAATAGTAATCGCTGTATATAAGGCTGGTATTGGCAAACAGCTTATCGCTGAAAAGGTGGTTCCAGCGTAGGTTTAAAACGGCATTACCATATACGTTATTAAAGCTGTCGCTGATGTCCAGCAGGTCGCGCCCAAAGTAGCCCGAAAGGTACAAGTTGTCATTCTCACCAAGCTTATAGCTTAATTTGGTGTTCAGGTCATAGAAATACGCTGAGTTATCGCTTCCCGACGCTTTTAAAAAGAGGTGTGCATACGACGCCCTTCCGCCAATAAGGAATGATCCCCTGTCTTTAACGATAGGACCTTCTGCAAGTAAACGGCTTGATATGGCGCCTATACCGCCTGTCATGTGAAATTCTTTATTATTACCTTCTTTTTGGTAGATATCCAGTACCGATGATAACCTTCCGCCGAAGCGGGCGGGAATTCCCCCTTTATATAGTTTAAGTTCTTTTATGGCATCTGAATTAAATACCGAAAAGAACCCGAATAAGTGTGATGAATTGTAAATGGTGGCTTCGTCAAGCAATATAAGGTTTTGGTCTGCCGATCCTCCTCGCACGTTAAACCCAGACGCGCCTTCACCTGCATTGGTTACTCCCGGCAGTGTGAGCAGCGATTTAAGTACATCAACTTCGCCCATTACCACGGGCATTTTCTTTATTTCCTCGGCAGTAAGCCTGTTAACACTCATTTCGGGTTTACGTATTTCGGCGCGCTTAACATTGTTAGTAATTACCACCTCGTCAAGTACTTTGCTGTCTTGTTCAAGGCTGAAATTCTTTCGAATATTACTGTTGAGGTTAATAATTTCTTCTTTGCCGATAAAGCTTACATAACTAACCTGAACGGTATATATGCCTGACGGAAGAGAGATAGAGAAGAAGCCGTATTCGTTTGTTGAAACAGCTTTTTGAAGCTCCTTAATATAAACGCTTGCGCCAATAAGGGTTTCGTTGCTGCTGTTGTCTGATATTGTACCGCTGAGGGTAAATTTTTCCTGAGCGAATACACTGGCCATAATGAACATAAGGAATACCGTGAGGTATCCTTTTTTTTGTAAGATCATGTTTGATTTGGTTTTAACGGGATGTAGGGGCTATCCCGCGATTGATTGATGATTGAACGGTCGGATTTGTTTTCCGTGTTTTATAGATACATTGTTTAAAGTTTTTCTTATAACGAAATTAGACGCGGTTAATTATGATGTGTTACACGATTTTACAGTTTTTTAATACGAAACCGCTTATTTTTTATACCAAACCCTATTAGTAAGGGGGTTAATGTCAGGTTGACAAAATAGGGCAATAAAAAAGCTACCCTCTCGGATAGCTTTTAAATATGAATTCAAAACAGGATTAAACCAGTTTTGCGAGTATTGCATTAAATGTTGCACTTGGCCTCATTGCTTTGTCGGTAAGCTCATAGTCAGGGTGGTAGTAACCGCCTATTTCCTGTGGCTTGCCTTGCGCACCAATAAGTTCAGCATCAATCTTAGCTTCGTTTTCAGTAAGGTCTTTAGCGATCTCCTCAAATTTAGCTTTAAGTTCAGCATCTTTAGTTTGCGCAGCAAGCGCCTGAGCCCAGTAAAGCGCAAGGTAGAAGTGAGAACCGCGGTTATCAATTTCGCCTACTTTACGTGCCGGAGACTTGTCATTCTCAAGGAATTTCTCGTTAGCAGCGTCAAGCGTTTCGCTTAATACAAGTGCTTTAGAATTGTCTAAAGTCTGTCCAAGGTGCTCTAATGATACACCAAGAGCAAGAAACTCACCAAGAGAATCCCAACGAAGGTAACCTTCTTCGGTGAACTGCTGAACGTGTTTAGGGGCAGAACCTCCCGCACCTGTTTCAAACAATCCGCCGCCGTTCATAAGAGGAACGATAGAAAGCATTTTTGCCGATGTACCAAGCTCAAGGATTGGGAATAAATCTGTAAGGTAGTCACGCAGTACGTTTCCTGTTACAGAGATAGTATCTTCTCCTTTACGGATTCTCTCAAGAGAGAAATTAGTAGCATCTACCGGGTTCATGATACGGATATCAAGGCCGTTAGTATCGTGGTCTTTAAGGTACGTGTTTACTTTGTTGATGATCTGTACATCGTGCGCCCTGTTTTCGTCTAACCAGAATATAGCTGGTGTAGCCGATAGCCTTGCACGGTTTACAGCAAGCTTAACCCAGTCCTGGATAGGAGCGTCTTTTGTCTGGCACATCCTGAAGATATCACCAGCCTCAACATTCTGTTCCATATATACAGTACCGTTATTGTTGTCTGTAACTTTAACAACACCATTGGCAGCAGCCTGGAATGTTTTGTCGTGAGATCCGTATTCTTCCGCTTTTTGAGCCATAAGCCCTACGTTAGGTACGCTTCCCATTGTTGACGGGTTGAATGCACCGTGTTTTTTGCAGTCTTCGATAGTAGCTACATAAACACCAGAATAGCACCTGTCCGGGATGATCGCTTTAGTATCCTGGCTTTTGCCTTCTGCATTCCACATCTGGCCTGATGTACGTATCATTGCCGGCATAGAGGCATCAACAATTACGTCACTTGGCACGTGTAGGTTGGTAATTCCGTTATCAGAGTTTACCATTGCAAGGGCAGGGCCGGTAGTGTAAACAGCATCGATAGCCGCTTTAACTTCAGCTTCTTTAGCGTTTCCTGCTATTTTAGCATAAACATCGCCAAGTCCGTTACGTGTATCTACGCCAAGTTCTTTGAAAAGGTCAGCATATTTTTCGAAAACATCTTTGTAGAATACCTCTACAATAGCACCAAAGATGATAGGGTCAGAAACCTTCATCATGGTAGCCTTAAGGTGAACAGAGAAAAGGACTCCCTGTTGTTTAGCGCTTTCCACTTCTTTAGCAATAAATGCTTTCAGCTTGTTAAGGCTAAGTGCAGAGCTGTCTATTATTTCTCCTGCTTTAAGCGGAGTGCTTGCTTTAAGAACGGTAACAGTACCGTCGTTTGCAGTAAATTCTATCTTAACGTCAGTAGCTTCTTTTACAGTAACCGATTTCTCGCTGCCGTAGAAGTCACCTTCTGTCATGCTTGCAACGTGAGTTTTAGAATCAGCAGACCATTTACCCATTGAGTGCGGGTGTGCTTTTGCGTAATTCTTAACAGCTTTAGGAGCCCTGCGGTCAGAGTTGCCTTCACGTAGTACAGGGTTAACTGCAGATCCTAATACTTTAGCATATTTAGCTTTGATCGCTTTTTCTTCATCTGTTTTTGCCTCTTCAGGAAGGTCAGGGATGTTATAGCCTTGAGACTGAAGTTCTTTGATTGCAGCTTTAAGCTGAGGTTGTGAAGCAGAAATGTTAGGAAGCTTAATGATGTTAGCTTCAGGAGTGTTAGCCAGCTGGCCAAGTTCTGTAAGCGCATCGCCTATTTTCTGGCTGTCAGTAAGGTTTTCCGGGAAGTTAGCAAGTATCCTTCCGGCAAGAGATATGTCGCGGGTTTCAACTTCTATTCCGGCAGGTGCAGTAAATGCCTGCACAATAGGAAGTAATGAATGGGTGGCCAGCATAGGGGCCTCATCAGTTATCGTATAAATGATCTTTGATGTTTTGGACATTGCGTTTGTTGTTTAATGACCCTTCCGGCAAATGCCGAAAGGCTGATTATTAATATGTTACTTGAGTGTTTGTTTGAGTTGCTTACAACAAGGCGCGTTTAGTGCTTCCTTACTGTAAACAAGGCTCGCAAATATAGGAAAATCTTATGTAACAGGCTGTTGGTAAATCGGTAAAAAATCGTTATAGTTATTTTACTATTCGCAATATTTTAAGGAAGCGATGCGCCTTATTATTGGTTAGGGTTTTTCCTTAAGCTGGTTTATCCTTTCCAGCAGCACATTGGTAAATTCTTTAGTAATTACCTTGTTTATTTGTCCTTTGCAGTCTGGGATAGAATAATACCTTACATGGGTAAGTTTTGCTTTTGCGCTTGTAACTTCTTCTACCTCATAAATATGCTTAATATTTACAAAGTGTACGCCGCCGCGTATATCGGCTATTTTTATAAAAATCGGATCCATGGGGTAAAGGTAATCATTAATAGAAATAACATAAAATGTATTTCATCTGGATAATATGCAGTTAATCGTTTTTTTTTTTTAAGCTATTACTTACAATTAAAATAAATAGTTTTATAAAAGATATCTGGCCCTGAATAAGCTGAAACAAAGGCCTTAAAGCTTGAAGTAAGCATTAACCAATATTATTTATTTTAGATTATGAAAAAATTTTCGTTGTTTTTAGCTGCAACTTTTTTAGTTATATTTGCAGCATGTTCAAATGAAGAATCCACAGATAATAATGCAAATTCGAGAGCTGGATTTCAGCAAAAATCAGGGAGTAGTCGTCTAGATTCTTTATATAATGAAATGGTAACTTCTTCTGATTATATTGAATTAAAATCATTAAGAAATAGTTTCAATAATAAAATGCATTATACTGGTCCAATGATGGATTTGAAGCCAGGAGAGGAATTTTTAGACTGGATTAATGCAAATATTTCTGATACTGACTTCATTAGTTATAATCAGGCTGTTGCGGAATGGAGGCTAATAACTGATAAAACTTTACTAGTTTTTCAGGCTAATCTCGGTTTCTATGATGCATTAGCGGCTGAGCCGGAAGGTTCGAAAGCTTATTATAATCATCTTATTAATGAGTTGCCTCAGCTTACGCCTTATCAATCATGTTCTTGTTGGGATCAGTATCAGGGTAGTGTTAAGGCTGCCACGACAGCATTTAATGAAGCTATTGCAAAGATAGCTAAAAATAGATTTACTTTTGGGCCTTACAATACTTCTAAATCTATCGCTGATTTAACTGAAAAGTATAGTGGTCAACTAACTTTTCTCGCAAACCAGTATGATAATTGTATTGACGATTGTGATGAGGATTAAAAATTAGAAATCTACTATTATGAAAAATTTAATGCTGTTATTTTCTGCGCTATTTCTTTTCTGTACCTACACGATGCAATCGCAAAATGATGTTAATAGGAAAGAGCCTTGTTTTCAGGGTACAAATGAGTATACTGAACGGTATGTAAAGCTTAAAACTATGTATAAGAAGATGCTGGACTCAGAAGAATCAAAAAAATATATGATTCTCGTTCGGGACTATATGGCAAAGGCGCATTATGCTAAAAGAAATTGGCGTGAAGAAGAATCTACAGTAAATGACTGGGTGCTAAATAATATTGAAAAAACAGGTTTTAAAGATTGTGCTGAAGCTGAAGCCGAAGATTATAAAATAGTAATGGCTAACTGGGAGATTATGAAAAATAATGAAGAGCTTTACTTGTATTTGGCAGAATCACTAGAAATATGTCCTGATATTACTTCTAATCTGGTTATGGAGTTGACTAAGGAGTATGGTCCCTACTTTAAATTTTAAATAAAGTATATCTGATGTTACAATAGGCAGTCGGTTTAAGGCTGCCTTTTTTGTTTAGTAATATCAAAAAAAATCCCATCGTGCCGTAGCAGATGGGATTCCTGTATATCTCTGAGAAAAGACTATCTTCTTCTTCTTTCTTTGATCTTAGCTTTTTTACCAGTAAGTTCACGGAAGTAGAATATACGAGCTCTTCTAACTTTACCTCTTTGGTTAAGTTCAATTTTTTGAAGGGCCGGCATGTTAAGCGGGAAAATACGCTCTACACCTACAGCTCCAGACATTTTACGGATTGTAAATGTTTGAGTTGATCCAGGACCTCTTTTTTGGATTACAACACCTTTAAAGAACTGAGTTCTTGTTTTTTCACCCTCTTTAATTTCGTAATAAACAGTGATGGTGTCTCCTGCGTTAAATTCAGGGAAATCTTTTCTTGTTACAAATTCGTCTTGTACAAATTTAATTAAATCAGACATGATTTTATTTTTAAGTGATTGATTCAAAGCAACATTCACGATTATCGCCAGAGGTTGGTCCGAATGAGGGTGCAAATATAGAAGTTTTTTGTTTAAAGTTTAAAATTTCAGAGTTTTTTTTAAAGTTTCGGTTTAAAAAAAAATAAGATGACAAAGTGTTGATAATCAATACATACTTGTTTTTTATAACTTTAAACTTTTAACTTGAAACAAATATTTATTCTAAAAGATCTGGCCTTCTGGTTTTAGTATGTTCTAAAGCCATGTCTTCACGCCACTTGTCTATGTTGGCAAAGTTGCCGCTTAATAAGATATCCGGTACTTTCCAGCCTTTATATTCCGCAGGGCGTGTATATATAGGAGGGGAGAGCAGGTTGTCCTGAAAACTGTCTGTCAGTGCCGATGTCTCGTTGCTCAATACACCCGGTATGAGGCGGATGATGCTATCTGCTACTACTGCTGCTGCAAGCTCGCCACCCGAAAGCACAAAATCACCTATTGATATTTCCTTTGTAATAAAATGATCGCGTACACGCTGGTCTACACCCTTATAATGTCCGCAAAGTATAATGATGTTCTTAAGCAGCGACATACGGTTTGCCATGCCCTGGTTAAGGGTTTCGCCATCGGGGCTCATATATATAACCTCGTCATACTCGCGCTCCGATTTCAATTTTGTAATACAGGCATCTATGGGTTCTACCATCATGACCATACCTGCACCACCGCCAAACTGGTAATCGTCTACGTTTTTGTGCTTGTTGGTGCTGTAATCCCTTAGATTATGAAGGTGTACTTCTACGATGCCTTTGTCCTGGGCACGTTTAAGTATTGATGCTTCAAAAGGGCTTCTTAATAATTCAGGAAGTACGGTAATGATGTCTATTCTCATGCGATAATTATTCAATGTAGCAATTGCTTAATCTAACAATTACTTATGCCGGCAAAATTACTGTTTTTAATTTATCAAAATCTTAATTTTCTAATGCAACAGCTAAGGTTCACTAAACTAAATTGTTACATTAGGGAATTGCTACATTGTCATTTTAATTAAACTCCAAACTGCCTTAGGTGGTGGTCAAGGTGTTTCCATTGCAGCAAATCCCATTCGTGGTGGGTCATGTGGCCAAAGAAAGGGTGTTTTTCTATTTTTATAGCTGCATGGCCTTCTTTTGCAAAAACCTCAATAAGCTCAATAAGTTCTTTTTTTGCGATTTCAAAATTAGGTTCACGTGTTATTTTGAACTCCTGCGCTGTAGGCATCCCTTTGCCAAAAGGCTGTCGGCTTGCCAGTTTCTTCTTGGCCGATTTGCCAAATAAGAAGCTCATAAGGCGCTGCGGTTTTACGTGCAGGGTGCCATAAGCTACCTTTATAGGCTGCTGGCAGTGTTCCAGCATCTGGCTTACTGTCATTTTACCCCATTGCGAAAGGCTGATTGGGCTTAGCTGTTCAATGCGGTCTATTATATTTTTGTTTCCCTGAGGAGTGAATATGCTTTCCATTGTTAGTTTGTTTTGAACTGCAAAAATAATAATAAAATGGCTTACTTTTTCGTCGCTTTAATAGCATATACCATAGGTATTTTATCACCTAAGTGTGCAATCCTGAATTTACCCGGTTCAAACTCTACAGTACCCCTGAAACAGTTGTAAGGGGAGTAGTCATATTCATTAAGGGTGTTTATTTCTAATCCTGCTTCTATCAGGTTGTTAACAACTTCGCTTATGCTGTGGTTCCAGGTAATCGTTTCATATTCTGCCGGCGCGGTAAGGTCGGCATAAGTGCCCAGTTCGGTTTCAATAATGGCATCACTTTTAAAGTAGCGGTACGAAGCCTTTTCAAAATTAGGGTCGTACATCCAAACTACAGGGTGAAACTCGGCAAAAACAAATGTGCCGCCGGGCTTTAGGAATTTAGATATTGTCCATGCCCATTTTTCAAGATCCGGCAGCCAGCCGATCGTTCCATAGCTGGTAAATATGATATCAAACTCTTCATTAAGGTGTTCGTGTAGGCTGTATACATCAGAACAGATGAACCGGGTGTGCGCTTCTGTCTGAACCGAAAGGTCGCGAGCAGTATCAATAGCTTTGTCTGAAAGGTCTACGCCTGTAGCCTGTGCACCCATGCGGGTAAAAGAGATAGTGTCCTGCCCAAAATGGCATTGCAGGTGTAATATTTTTTTTCCGGTAACATCGCCTAAAAGCGCAAGTTCAATTTCGTTTAAGGTGTTTCTTCCTGCCAGGAATGAGGGCGTATCATAGAATTCTGAGCCGGCATGCACTTCAGTCTTATCGTTCCAGGCTTTCTTATTTATGGCGAGATAGTCGTCTTCTTTTTTCATTTTACAGGTATTTTTATGTCAAGTCTTGGGAATATCACTTCTTTTATATAGTCCATAATTTCCCAGCTAAGGTTGGTTAACAGGTGTTTTCTTTTTGTAAGCTCATTTATAACTCTGTCAGCTTTTGCTTTTCGATGTATATTTTCAGCAGCTGTATATTCTTCAGGCGCAATGATGTTATCATAAGCAAGAATACATAATGCTGACAGAAGTATATTTAATTTAGACTGAGGATAGCGTTTATTGTCAATAGCCTCTAAAAATAATGGTAAATTCTCCTCTTCAGCAAGTATAATATCTTCGTCCTGATCCATAAAGTTTAGGTCTAAATCGGCACCCCATATATCAAGTAACTCTTTGTCCAGATAAGGGCTTGGATATTTAATTTCAGACCATTTATCTGAGTTGCATTTAGTGCATTTTTTGCTTTGTATTAAATCATATTTTAATGAAAACGCAGCATCAATCTTAGATAAGGCATATTCATCTTCACTTCCACAATTTTTACAGGTTCTTATTGCTCTGAATTCCATAATATAATTTTACAATTAAATTTAAACTTTTGTTATGACAGGAAGGTAATGAAGATAGTGAATTAATTTGTAAATTTGCATCTTCAAAATAAACAACGACAATAATGGAAAACGGAATTTACGCAAAATTCAACACCGCTAAAGGTGCTATCCTTGTAAAGCTTACACACGATCTTACTCCGGGAACAGTTGGTAACTTCGTAGGCCTTGCAGAAGGTAATCTTGAAAATGACATTAAGCCTCAGGGCAAACCATATTATAACGGACTTAAATTTCACCGTGTTATCTCTGATTTCATGATACAGGGTGGATGCCCGCTTGGTACAGGTACAGGCGGCCCGGGTTACCAATTTGATGATGAGTTCCACCCATCGCTTAGGCATGATACACCTGGTGTGCTATCTATGGCTAATGCAGGTCCTGGTTCAAACGGTTCTCAGTTCTTCATCACTCACGTGGCTACACCTTGGTTAGATGACAAGCACACTGTGTTTGGTAAAGTTGTAGAAGGACAGGATGTTGTAGATGCAATTCAGGGTAATGATGCTCTTGAAAGCGTTGAGATCATCCGCGTTGGCGAAGAGGCTCAAAAATGGAATGCTATTGAAGCATTCAGAACTTTTGAAGGTTCTCGTGAAAAACGTCTTGCTGAAGCTAAAAAACAGGCTGAAGAAGCTATGGAGAAACTTGCTGCAGGTTTTGAACAGACTGAAAGTGGACTTCGTTATAAAATTATCCAGAAAGGTAATGGCAAACAGGCCGAAAAAGGTAAAACTGTTTCTGTGCACTATAAAGGTACTCTAGAGAACGGTCAGGAATTTGACTCATCTTACAAAAGAAAACAGCCTATTGATTTTCCTCTTGGAAAAGGACACGTTATCGAAGGTTGGGATGAAGGTATCGCACTTCTTCAGGTAGGTGATAAAGCACGCTTTGTTATCCCTTCTCACTTAGGTTACGGTGAGCGCGGTGCAGGTGGTGTTATTCCTCCGGGAGCTACACTTATCTTTGATGTTGAGCTTGTAGACGTAAAATAGTTCTCAGTAGCGAGAATTGAGATATCAGAAGGCCGGAAGATTTATCTTTCGGCCTTTTTTTAAATCCGGCAACCATCAACCAAATTATTGGAATACTTTTTGAAAGTAAGAGGCTATAGTCATACTTTTGCAGTAACACATATAGTTATGAAATACATTGTACTTATTATAGTTTCTCTTTTGGGTTTAACGGCTAAAGCACAGCTGCCGGGAGGTAATGCCATGCATTGCGGGTATGATTTTACATCTTATGTTGTGCTTGATGTGCATGAATCAGGTAAGAAGGAGAATATCAAAAACCTTAAGATAACCGTGGTTGACAGCCTTGGGAGAGATCTTGTAAATGTGGGTAACCTTTACAGTTTTAAGAATGCCAACCAGCCGATGGTGTTTTCGTTCAATTACCTTATTGGCGATGATAACAAAAAACTGGAAGAAGGCGCTGTGGCTAAAAAAGAGCGTTACTTTTTTCCGTTTGCAAAAGATAATTACCTGCTTTCTGTTTCCAATACTTTTGACGCCGATAAGTTTTCTGTAAAGATCGAAGATACTGATGGGGCAGCAAACGGTGGTAAATTTAAAACGCTGACACTGCCATTATACAAGTATAATATGTATGTGTTATGTTCTAACGAAAGCCAGCAAGCAGCCATAAAGTTTGGCCGAAAAATGAACAAACCTGTAGATATTGTATTGGAACTTGATAAGTAATATATCAGTTCCTTAATGTGGTAATGTATCAATTGAGCTTCAGGAGCGCTAATTGTTACATTGAAAAATTACTACATTGGTAAATTAAACCTTCCACTTAATATTACATCCTAAACTTGGTTTCTGGTTTTCGGGAATACTGCGATTGTAAAGCACGCCGTCTATGGCGTTGCGCAGGTCGCTGCCACTAAGCGGAATGTTGTTTGCAGGCCGTGAATCATCTAATTGTCCACGGTATACTAATTTATCCTGACTGTCAAACAAATAAAAATCAGGGGTACAGGCTGCATCATAGGCCTTTGCTGCTTCCTGTGTGTTGTCAAACAAATACGGAAAGTCCATTTTATTTTCAAAAGCAAACTCACTCATTTTTTCTGGGCTGTCCATGGGGTAGCGCTCAATATCATTGCTGCTTATGGCGATAATACCAATACCCTGTACGCGGTAGTCATTAGCTATCATTATGATTTCTTCCATAACATGGTGTACAAAAGGGCAGTGGTTGCAAATAAACATGACCAGCGTTCCTTTCTCTCCCTTAAGCTGTGCAAAGGAATAGCTGTGGTTAGAATTGGTGTCCTTAAGCCAAAATGCAGGTGCAATAGTGCCTAACGGAAGCATATTTGATGGAGTGTTTGCCATTTTGTTGTAATCTGTTATCTTAGCAAGATAGCAATTTTAAGTGCTTCAGTCAAAAATAAACCACAAACTAAAAACAATAACAAATGCTGACCTGGGAAGAATTTGAAAAAACCGAAATGCGTGTTGGTACTATCATCGAAGTAAACGATTTTCCTGAAGCGCGCAAACCTGCCTATCAGCTTACCATTGATTTTGGTGCTGAAATTGGCATCCGAAAATCATCGGCACAGATAACAAAACGTTATACGAAAGATGATCTGGTAAACCGCCAGATTGTTGCTGTTGTAAACTTTCCTAAAAAGCAGATTGGCAAATTTATGAGCGAATGCCTGGTACTTGGCGCCGTAGGGCAGGAGGGGGATGTCATTTTACTCGCTCCTGATTTTAAGGTTGAGAACGGATTGAGGATTGGGTAAGGGATTTTGTATGTCGGGTTTCGCGTTCAGGGTTGATCACCGTTCTGTCATTTCTACAGGAATGATAAAATGCTATATCCTAATGCCGGTACACCTCACTAATGTATTGTTGTATTACGAATGGAGTGAAGCTGCTCCCTCTCCTTTGGAGAGGGCTGGGGTGAAGCTAAAAAAAAGTCCAAAACCTACTACGATTCCGGACTTAATACTTTTTTAATTTTTTCTGACGGTTGGTTGTTGGTTAAATATCGTCAAAATTTACATCGGTAAAACTTTCGCTTGTTACAGCTTCTTCACCTTTCTCTCCAAATAATCTTCTAAAGTCTTTTTGATGTCTTTCAGAGATTACTTCTTCACCTTTGTTGTTTAGGACATAAGATGTCATTTCGTCAAGTATATCTCTAAAGGCAGCAAAATCTTCCTTATAAAGATAGATCTTGTGTTTCTTAAAATGGAAAGATCCGTCTTCTTCAGTGAACTTTTTACTTTCGGTTATGGTGATATAATAATCATCAGCCTTAGTAGCCCTTACATCAAAGAAATATGTCCTTCGCCCTGCCCTCAATACTTTTGAAAAGATCTCTTCCTTTTCAAGCATGTCATTTTCTCTCATAATCCTCGGTCTTTTTATTTGGTTTATGTCGAATCCAAAAATCTAAAAAAAATCTAAACAAACCAACAAATTATTGCATTTCTTTTTCAGAAAGTTGTTTTAAGTACAATTCTTTGTAATATCCGGCCTGGTTTACCAATTGATTGTGAGTTCCTTGTTGTAGTATTTCTCCGTCTTCAAGGATGATAATCCTGTCGGCATTTTTTGCAGAAGAAACCCTGTGGCTCACAATTATGGTTGTCTTGTCTTTGCAGAATTCAAGTAGGTTGTTAAGTATTGCCTCTTCAGTTTCGGTATCAACGGCAGAAAGGCAGTCGTCAAGCAATAAGATCGGGGCCTCTTTTATCATTGCCCTTGCTATAGATACACGCTGCTTTTGTCCACCCGAAAGTGTAATGCCGCGTTCTCCCAGTATGGTTTCGTACTGTTTGTTGAAGCCAATAATGTTGTTGTGAACCATTGCTTTTTCGGCAACGCTTACAATTTCTTCATGGGTAGCTTCTTCTTTGCCAAATTTAATATTGTTGCTGATAGTGTCCGAGAAAAGGAATGCATCCTGAGGCACGAACCCCACGCTGTTGCGCAGGTCATACAGGTTCAGGTCTTCTATGTTCTCTCCGTCTACAGCGATTGTTCCTTTTTCTACGTCGTACAATCTGCTGATTAGCGAAAGGATTGTAGATTTTCCGGATCCTGTTCGGCCTAATATGGCTACTGTCTCACCTTTATTAATAGAAAACGAGACATTTTTTAGCGCTGTAATATTGGTGTCTTCATACGTAAAAGTAACATCGTTAAAAGCAATCTGTCCTAATACCGGGGTATGGTTCGGGTTGTTGTTCTGAATATCCGGCTGTATCTTAAGGAACTCATTGATCCTTTTTTGCGATGCTTCGGCCTCCTGTATCATAGACGATATCCATCCCAGGGACGCTACCGGCCATGTAAGTCGGTTAATATAAAGTATAAACTGAGCTATGATGCCTATCTCGGCAATGTCTCCGTTTACATACATCATACCACCTACATAAATAACCACCAGGTTGCTTATGCCTATTAATAGTATCATGAATGGGCCAAACAGGGCGTTCACTTTAGCAAGGCTTAGGTTTTTGTCAACGCTGTCTCGTGAGAGTGTCTTGAAATCTTCGCCTTTTTGTTTTTCAAGCGAATAGGCCTTAACAATCCTGATGCCAGAGAACATTTCCTGTGTAAAGGTAGACAGCTTAGAGATGTTTTGTTGGTATAGTGTGCTGCGCTTATTGATTTCCTTGCTAATCCAGAAGATAGAGTAGGCGAGTATAGGCAGGGGTAATAAGGTATAGAATGTAAGTTTAGGCGATATCGTAAACATATGGGTAGATATTACTGCAAAACTTATCACTGTATTTAGTGTATACATAATTGCCGGGCCTACATACTGGCGTACGCGGCCTACGTCTTCACTAATGCGGTTCATCAGGTCGCCTGTGCGGTTCTTTTTATAGAAGCTTGGCGACAGGTTCTCATACTGGCGGAATACCTCATTCTTAAGGTCAAACTCTACGTGGCGTGACATTACTATAAGCGTCTGCCTCATTAAGAAGGTCAGGAAACCTGCAATAAGTGTCGTCCCGATGATCATCAGGATGCTTGTTAGCAGCTCAGACTGCACATCTGCCGCCGTCGAAGTGCCTTTTTTAAAGCTTTCTATAGCAGTTATCGAATCTTTGATATATTCAGGAGTGAACAAAGAGAAGATTTGTGCAACAATTGTTATCAGAATTCCTAGAAGAAATTGAAATTTATATTTTACAAAATATTTATTTAAATACTGAAGTTCTTTCATCTTAATTTTTCAAATGCAATTTATTTGCTTGTTTAAATGTTAAAATAACTGTTTAAAGTTTGATTTTCAACTCTCAAAAACAAAGCTAATTTATTAAAGAATACGTAAAAAAAGACTTTTATTTTGCCTTATCTTAATATAATGTGTAATTTTGTCTCCTGTTTTTAAATAAAGTTCAAATTTAAAAAATATTATTATGGTAACAGAAGTTATTAAGGCTAACGAGCTTTCTAAGGTTGACCCTGTTTTTGGACAAGCATCATTTAATGACCACGAACAGATCGTTTTTTGCCATGACAAAGATACTGGATTAAAAGCAATAATCGGTGTTCACAACACAGTTTTAGGACCTGCATTAGGAGGTACAAGAATGTGGAAGTATGCAAACGAATGGGAAGCGCTTAACGACGTTCTGAGGCTGTCACGCGGTATGACTTTTAAGTCGGCTATCTCGGGACTTAACCTTGGCGGTGGTAAGGCTGTTATCATTGGTGATTCTAAAATAGATAAAACTCCTGAAATGATTACCCGTTTCGGACAGTTTGTTAATTCCCTTAGCGGAAAATATATTACTGCAGAAGATGTAGGCACAACTACCGCCGACATGGACCTTATCCGTGATGTAACCCCTCATGTTACAGGTATCTCTGTAGAAAGAGGTGGTTCAGGCAACCCTTCTCCTGTAACTGCTTATGGCGTTTACATGGGTATGAAGGCTGCTGCAATGCACCAGTTTGGAAGCGATAAGCTTGACGGTAAAAGAGTATTGGTACAGGGTACAGGCCATGTAGGTGAAACTCTTATTGATTACCTTACTAAAGAAGGTGCTCTTGTTCAGATATCTGATATCAACGAAGCAAGGATGCAGGAAGTGTCTGCTAAATATGGTGCTACTATATTTGCAGGTGACGATGTTTACAGCGCAGATGTTGATATCTATGCTCCATGTGCACTTGGTGCTACAATCAACGATGCTACTATAGACAAGATCAAAGCAAGGGTAATTGCAGGTGCTGCAAACAACCAGCTTGCTAACGAGATTGTTCACGGTAACATCCTTAAAGATAAAGGTATCCTTTATGCTCCAGACTTCCTTATCAACGCTGGTGGTATCATCAACGTATATGCAGAGATCGTAGGTTATGACTCGGCGGAAGCAATGAGAAGAACAGAGAATATCTATAATACCACACTTGAGATATTTGCACTTGCAGAAGCTCAAAACATCACTACGCACCAGGCTGCTCTTGCAATTGCACAACAGCGTATTGATGACAGAAAAAAAGAAACCGCTAAATAATTAGCGTACAAAAATATTATTCTTAATTTTGCGGAGCGAAAGAGTTTTTCTTTCGCTCCCTTAATTTTTAAAGTTCTTATAGGCGGATGTTAAACAGAAGACATATTCGGGTTAAAGTGATGCAGTCAATTTATGCAATGCATCAAAATGATTCAGACAATCTTGAAAAGGAAGAAAAATTCCTTTTTAACAGTATTGAAAACATTCGTGATTTGTATCTTATCATGCTGTCAGCATTGGTTGAGATAAGGAACAGTGAAGAAGATTTTATTGAAAAATCGTCTAAAAAGCACCTCGCAACCGCAGAGGAGCGCAATCCAAACAAAAAGTTTATTAATAACGAAGTACTGCACCTGCTGGCTGAAAGCAATCCGCTTAGCATTGCCATGGCAGACCGTAACATAAACAACTGGAAAAATAACGACGATTATATACTATTGCTGCTTGAAGATATCAAGAAAAGTGAAGTATATGAAAAATACATGCAGAATAAAGTGAATAACTTTGAGGAAGACCGCGAGTTTATCGCCGATCTTTTTACCGAAGTTATTGCACCTAACGAAAAGCTGTATGAATACCTTGAAGACAATAAGCTTACCTGGGTAGATGATATCCCGGTGGTTAACACGCTTATTGCAAAACAGCTTAGAAGCATCTCTATTCCTGCCGAAGGTAAGGAGGCAGTTGTTGTTCCAAGGCTTTATAAGGATATGGATGACAAGGATTTTGTAAAAGACCTTTTCCGTAAAACAGTACTTAATAACGTTGAGCTTGCCAAAGAATTTATTGATAAGACACCAAACTGGGATACTGAGCGTATTGCAGAGATTGATGCTATTATCCTTAAAATGGCAATTTGCGAATTTCTTAAGTTTCCATCAATCCCTGTTAAGGTAACCATTAACGAATATCTTGAGATTGCTAAAGAATATTCTACTCCAAAAAGTAGTATTTTTATCAACGGTATCCTGGATAACCTTGTTAAAGATTACCAGGCAGCCAACAAACTAATAAAAACCGGTAGAGGTTTAATGTAAAACACAGATTATAAATTTTTAAAGTTATGTTGAAAAAAACAGCCGCTATGCTTGCCATAGCATCTTTAGTGCTTACAGCATGCAAAAAAGAAAACGCAGCGCTGCGTATAGATGATGAAACAGCTAAACAAGCTGAGATTGCCCACGCTAAAGCCGGTGAAATTCCTGTAGCTAAATTTGATGCAATGGAATTTGATTTTGGTACTGTTGCAGAAGGTGATAAAGTGGAACACACGTATAAAGTATCTAACAGCGGTACGGCAGACCTTGTAATAAGCGATGTTAAACCAAGCTGCGGATGTACAGTGCCTGATTTCACTAAAACACCTATCAAACCGGGAGAAACCGGAGATATCAAAGTTATCTTTAATTCAGCAGGTAAAAGCGGTAACCAGGAAAAAACGGTTACAGTTATGATGAATACAGAAACAGGAACAGAAACTCTTAAATTTAAGGCAAACATCACTCCGAAAGCCGGAGGTATTGGTGTAACAGCGCCTGCAGCACACTAATATATGGGACAAATAGGACAATTTGCACCGATAATCTTAATGTTTGTCGTAGTGTATTTCTTAATGCTTAGGCCACAGCAAAAAAGGCAGAAACTTGAAAAAGAGTTTGAAGCTAATTTAAAAGTGGGAGATAAAATCATCACTAAAAGTGGTATCCACGGAAGAATCGCTGAAATTGCAGCAGATTCTGTAGTGATCGAGACAATGGCAGGAAAGCTTAAAATGGAGCGTTCGGCTATATCTAACGAACTAAGCCAAAAATTAAATGCCCCTGCTAAAGAGGTTAAATAATAAAAGAAAATCCCAATCGTAAGGTTGGGATTTTTTTATGCTTTCTTGTTACTGATTACTGCGACTGCAAACTGAACACTTACCTGTACTTATCATTCAGCCCCCTGCCTTCAAGGATAAGGGGTTTTATTTTTTCCAGGCGTGCCAGTACTGTCTTTTCCTGTTTAGCGGTTGCTATCTGCTCTGCAAATTCCTTTTGTTTGTAAGGAGAGAATTTTGCAAAAGCTTCAGATAATTCTACTGAAGCATCAAGCTCCGCTTGTAAGCGTTCAGGGATTATCAATGGCTTCTTCTCAGGCTTTACGGCAAGCCCTGCCTTTTCTACCCCGATAGCCTCATTAATGTACTGAAGCACCAATTGTTCGTTTACCTCTCCTTTTGTTGCGAAACGCCACTGGCGCAACGATTTCGTTAAGCCTTCCTGTGCGTTTACCAATATTTTATTCTCATCCTTAAGAAACACCCCTTTAAAGAACCAAATGGTAAAAAAATCATTAAAGCCACCTATGCCCAGCACATTCTTTCCGTTGTAAGTATAGGCGGTGCCTCCCCATTTGGTGGTTTCAGTCAGTCCTGTTTTGTTTATGATGCTTTTTAACAGCTCCAGTTCTTCAGGCCATTTACTGTTTTTATCCCAGGTATGTTTCTTTTCGGGATCCATTATTATTTCTTTTCGGCAGTAAGCTCGGCTATCTTTACAATAACGTCTACAGCCCTTTGCATACTTTCTACAGGAACGTACTCATACTTACCATGAAAGTTATGCCCGCCTGCAAATATGTTAGGACACGGAAGCCCCATGTACGAAAGCCTTGAACCGTCTGTCCCTCCGCGTATAGGTTTGATAAGCGGTTCAATGCCAAGTTCTCTCATCGCTTTCTCTGCAATGTCAACGATATGCATTACAGGCTCAACCTTTTCTTTCATGTTGTAGTAGTAATCCCTTACTTCAGGAATAACCACATCACCGCCAAATTGTTTTTGGTATTCGGCGTTTATGCCATCGGTAATCGTTTGGATTGTAACTTTACGAGCTTCAAACTTTTCACGGTCATGGTCGCGGATAATAAGCTGTACCGTAGTTTCTTCAATGCTTCCGGTAATGCCCACTACGTGGAAGAAGCCTTCATAATCTTTAGTTTTCTCAGGAACTTCTCCGGTAGGCAGTTGGCTGATGAAACTGTTAGCTAAAAGCATGGAGTTAATCATTTTACCTTTTGCATAACCCGGGTGAACGCTGATACCTTTAAAAGTGATCTTAGCTCCGGCAGCATTAAAGTTCTCATATTCAAGTTCACCTATCTGGCTGCCATCCATGGTGTAAGCCCATTCGGCACCAAATTTTTCAACGTCAAATAAGTCGGCACCACGGCCTATCTCTTCGTCTGGCGTAAAACAGATGCGTATTTTTCCGTGTTTGACCTCAGGGTGCTGTATCATGTACTCCATAGCGGTAACGATCTCAGTAATACCGGCTTTGTCATCAGCGCCAAGAAGGGTAGTGCCATCGGTTGTAATAAGCGTCTGGCCTTTATACTGAAGCATATCTTTAAAATAACCGGGAGACAGCACAATGTTAAGTTCTTTATTCAGGATGATATCGCCGCCATCATAATCAGGGATGATCTGTGGTTTTACGTTAGCGCCCGTAAAATCGGGAGTAGTATCAAAATGCGAAACAAAACCAATAACCGGCACTTCATGATCAACATTAGATGGAAGGGTAGCCATAACATACGAATGCTCGTCTATCGTTACATCTTCCATGCCAATTGCCTTAAGCTCTTCTACAAGCTGTCTTGCAAGGTTCCATTGTTTTTCTGTACTTGGAGTAGTTGGTGAGTTTGGATCCGATTCGGTATCAACAGTAACATAGCTGATAAAACGATCTATAATATGCTGCATCTTTAGTTTTGTTTTTAATTTAAAGTGCAAATTTACGATTTTGCGCTGTTTAGCGGTTATTTTTTAAGAAGTTTTCTGTAATCGATATTCTGTTTTAAAAACTTAAACGGGAATTTTCATTATAAATGTTGCGCCCTCGCCCAATGCCGAATGTGCGGTGATAGTACCCTTGTGCTGTTCTATGATTTTTTTACAGATACTAAGGCCAATTCCGGTGCCTGTATATTCGGTTTTAGCATGCAGCCGCTGGAAGAGCTTAAAAATTTGTTCGCTATACTGTTCTTCAAACCCGATACCGTTATCACTAAAAGTTATCTGCAGGCAGTCAATTATCTTCCCCTGGTCGGTTTCGTGTTCTACGATTTCGCCCTTAATTTCAATAACAGGGGCATCGCTGCTGTATTTTAATGCATTGCTTATAAGATTAGAGAACAGCTGGTGCATTTGTAGCGGAACGGCCATTAAATTTGGCAGGTCATCTTTTATAATCACTGCCTTTTTTTCTGAGATGAGCAGCTCATAGTCAGCAAGTACGTTATTAATTATGGTATTGAGGTTGGTCTCCACAAACTGGTTTTCTTCCGATATGCGGCTGTACATCAAAACATCCTGAATAAGCTGTGACATCCTTGCGGCAGAATTGAAGATCTTATCCATGTACCGTTGCGCAGCTTCGCCCCGTAAATCCCATTCCTGAATGGTGCTTATAAAGGTTTGTATCTTTCGCAACGGCTCCTGAAGGTCGTGGCTGGCAACATAATTAAAGGATTCCAACTCTTTATTGGTCTTTTCAAGTTCTATATTTTTCAGCGCAAGCAATTTGTTAGACGTATTAAGTTTTTGTGTCCTGTCGTTTACCATTGCCTCAAGTTCTTCCTCAAACTTTTTCTGGTCGTGAATATCGGTTAGTGTGCCCACCCATTCTGTTATTCCACCGTTCTCGTTTAAAAGCGCAATCGTGCGAGACATGTGCCATCTGTACACTCCGTCTTTTCTTTTCAGTAAAAAGATATCATTATGTTTTTCACCTGTTTGCATGGCACGCATCCAGTTAGAATACACGACATCCAGCATGTCTGGATGAATAACAGGTTTCCATCCCATGCCTTTTGCCTGCTCCGGTGTAAGCCCGGTATAATCAAAATAACGGTCGTTAAAATACTTTATCATACCGTCAGGAGACGCAGTAAAAGTTATCTGCGGCATGGTTTCAAGAATCATTTTAAGATCTTTCGCGCTTTGTTCCTTTGCGCTTTGAGCAAGGTATTGCTCTGTTATTTCGGTTACCATGGATATAACACCTGCCGGCACTCCGTTTTCCATTAACGGCTGGTAGGCCGATGTAAAATAGCGCATCCTTTTTACCCCGTTGTAATTAAACTCCACGGGGCGTAATGGCCTGTGTACTGTATTACCTGTCTCAAAAACATAACGCATATCTATACCGATAGGGTGATCTTTAAAGTGCGGAAAAAGGTCAAATATCTTTTTGCCAAGTACATCTTCCCGTTTTAAATTATGTATGCCCAGGTAAACGTCATTTGCGGTATCGTATACGAGGTCTTTGCCCTTCAAAATGATGATGCTAACAGGGGCGAGTTTGACAAGTGTTCGGAATTTTGATTCGCTTTCTTCAATTTTTTTACGGGCAATAACCTGCGGGGTAATGTCGTGTGCCAGTACTACAATGCCTTTTACTTCTCCATCTTCCTGCAGTATGGGCTGATAGATGAATTTTACGAAGATTTCCTGTGTTATTCCATTGGTAACAGAATAAAAGTGTGATTCTTCCTCTATATATTCTTTTCCGTTATTATATGAATTTGCAAGTTTTTTATCAAAGCCTTGCACAGCAGCTTCCGGCAGTCCTTCAAACAGCGGCCTGTTAATCATCACTTCCGCTGTTTTGTTCCATAGCTTCAGCATATTTTCATTGGCAATTTCCACGATCAGGTTCCTGCCGCGCAATACGCAGATGGCAACAGGTGCCTGCAGGAAAAGGTTTTTAATCTGCCTTGAGGCATTGTCCCTTGCTTTAATGATCTTTATCTGCGACCGGATACGTGCCAGGAGTTCTTTTGCCGAAAATGGTTTTACCAGGTAATCATCGGCTCCCGTTTCATACCCTTCAATTTTTGATTCTTCACCAGCCCTGGCGGTTAGAAATATAATAGGCAGCAGTGCTATTTCCGGATCGCTTTTAATCTGGCGAAGTAATTCTTTGCCATCCATTACCGGCATCATTACATCGCTTAGCAGCAACGATGGCCTTTCTTTGTATATGGCATCGAGTGCCTCAGCTCCATTTGCTACAGTAATTACCCTATATTCCTTTGATAATATCGAAGTTAGGTGCCTGCGCATATCGGCATTGTCATCAGCAACGAGAATAGTATCTACGTTTTCCTGGGGCGTCATGTTGATATCGGCAAACGTACCCGAAGCCATATCTGCCATGGCATCTGCTTCTGTAAGGTAATGATTTATGGGATTTGCGTGCATTTCCTGCATCTCCTCATATACGTTTTCGATATCAAGGTGGGCTTTTCCAAAAGGAATGGCAACACTAAAAGTGCTCCCTTTCCCTTCTGTGCTTTCTACCGAAATCGAGCCGCCATGCTGTAAGATCAGCTCTTTAATCATCGATAAACCTATGCCCGATCCTTCATAACTTCTGCCACCGGCATTGCGTATGCGATGAAAGCGGCTAAACATATTATACATTTCGCCTTTTGGTATGCCTAGGCCGGTATCGCTAACTGTCAGTATTGCATTATTAGTATCTTGTGTTATCGTAACTGTGATGCTGCCATTTAGGGTATATTTAAAAGCATTGGAAAGCAGGTTAAATACAATTTTCTCCCACATATCCCTGTCAATATAAACCGGTTGGGATAATGGCGAAGCTTTCACGATAAATTCGAGGCCTGCCTTTCGGGTAATAGAACTAAAGTTAGATGCCAGATTTTCTGTAACGGATGCGAGATCAACAGGGGTAAACCGGGCCCTGAATTTTCCGCTTTCCATCAGGCTAAAGTCTAACAAGGTATTAACGAGTTTTAGTAGCCTCAGCGCATTGCGATGTACGGTCTCGGCTATCTCCTTTTTATGCCCATCAAGGTCATGATTGGTTGTGAGCTCTTCAAGCGGGCCAAGCATCAAAGTTAGCGGTGTCCTGAATTCATGGCTAATGTTACTCACAAAGGCAGTTTTGGCACGGTCTATTTTGGCTAATTCTTCAAGTCTTTTACGTTCGTTATCAATAGCATCAACATTTTGTATGGCGGCAGAGATATTTGCAGCTACAGCTTCATAAAATGCCATGTAGTCCTTATCCAGCCTGCGTGTAGGGTTTATACCGCAAACCAGGATTCCTGCCGCTTTGTTCACGGTGGTAGTCAGCAGCAGGGCTATGGCATTTGTAACGGGCTGGCATGCCTGTCCTTTAATCAGCAGCTCGTTGTCTTGCAGCTCAAAGGTTTGCCATTTTCCGGTTTTAATGACCGTTGTAAGCTGAATTTCACTTTTTAGGGTAAATTCTTTAGGAAATTGTTCAGAACCTGTAAATTCTATACCTGCCTGCTGTACCATATTTACCTTTTTTCCTTCGCTGTTAAGCAGGTAAAACAGGGCAAATGGAATGTCGGCATTATTTTTTTGTATTGTTGCCGCTGCCGATTCAAATGCTGCGCCAACCGTTTTTTCTATCAGTGATTTTGCTGCGAGTTCTGCCAGCGTGAGGCTTCTCCTGGCGTTCAGTACTTTTCCGGTCGTTTCAAAATTAGGGCAAAACAAGCCTGCCACTTTACCAAATTCATCAAAAATGGGGCTATACGAAAAGGAATAAAATACCTCTTCTAAAAAGCTGCCACGTTTCATGAACAAATGAACATCATCATTGTTTGTCGACTTACTTTCTTTATACACTTTATCCGATAAAGGTCCGCAAATATCCCAGATTTCTTCCCATACCACCGATGCAGGTTTACCAAGCGCCCATCTGTGTTTATCAATACCCAGCACATCTATGTAAGCGTCATTATACAAAAATGTATTGTCAGGCCCCCAGCCAATCCATATAGGATTTTTAGAATTCAACATAAGATTTATGGTAGTCTTTAGGCTCTGCGGCCAATGGGAGAGTGGCCCAAGCGAAGTTGCCGACCAGTTAAAATGACGTATCATTTCGCCCAGCTGGCCTTCGGAAGTAAGAAAATCCGGGTGCGTATTTTTATCTTTTATGTCATGCATAGTGAGGTGGTTACAGGCAAGCCCTAACCAAAGTTAACAAATAAGAATGTTAAAATTTTACGAAAGCTTTTCCAGTTCTGCTAATAAATTTTTTCGGGCATGTTCCTCAAATTTTTCTCTGAAATGCAAGGTCTTAAAAATGTAATCCATTTCCAGAAAATGCTGTAAAACCTTTTTTCTGCCCGGGTTGTACATAAAGTCGGGAAATATGCTGTACTCTTTTCTGATTTGCTCACTATAGTTTATATAATCTTTTGTTGGTGCACCTACGATAGCCATATCGGCATCGATAAAAAGGTTGGTGTCATTATCCGGGCTCATGTCGTGGCTTTTAGTAGCAATGATCTGTTCGCCGCAATTTTTTATTTTTTCTTTAGGGTAATTGATTAGTGTAAGTGCCTTAATGGCTGCCAAAGCACTCTTTTCTTCATTGTCTTTTGATGTTACTTTATAGATGATATCATGATAGAAAAGTGAAAACAGTACGGTGTCCCAGTCTGTTATCTGCTCACGGCAGTTTTCAAGCTGAGTATACATGTTTTTAAGATGTGTGAGATTGTGATAGGAACGCTTGGGTGAGCTGTATTGAGATTCAATTTCATTCCACAAGCGTTGTGCGGTTTCAAGATCGTTACAGTATTTAGTAACCAGATTTAGAAAGATATCTTTTAGCATCGCCTGTAAATTTATTTATCTGTTTATCAGCTAATAATTTATTTGTCTATCAAATCTAATAACTTTTACACTTTAATTTTTAATATGGCATCTAATTTATAAATTTGCAATCCAAACAATCTTATATGTACAAATCCTTGCTAAGGCCGATACTTTTCCGTTTTGACCCGGAAAAAATACACCATTTTACTTTTTCATCAATTCGTTTCCTTGACAGTATCCCGGGATTTCCGGCTTTGTTCAGGTCGTTGTATGAAGTAAAAGACCCACGCCTTGAGCGCGAGGTTTTTGGGCTAAAATTCAAAAATCCGGTAGGACTGGCGGCAGGTATGGACAAAGATGCAAAGATGTTTAAGGAGTTTTCAGACCTTGGATTTGGTTTTATAGAGATTGGTACGCTAACGCCAAAGGCACAAGAGGGAAATCCTAAGAAGAGGTCATTCAGGTTAAAGGCAGACAGCGCCATCATTAACCGTATGGGCTTTAACAACGGTGGTGTACAGGAAGCTGTAGAGCGCCTTAAAAAGAATCCTTCAGGAAAAGGACACGTGCTTATCGGTGGTAACATTGGTAAGAACAAGGTTACTCCAAATGAAGATGCCGTGAGCGACTACGAGATTTGTTTTGATGCACTTTATGATCATGTAGATTACTTTGTGGTGAATGTGAGTTCGCCAAATACACCTAACCTGAGAGAGCTTCAGGATAAAGAACCGCTGACTAACCTGCTGCAAACGCTTCAGGATAAAAATGCGGCCAAGCCAAAACAAAAGCCTATCCTGCTTAAGATAGCGCCAGATCTTACTGATGACCAGTTACTTGATATTATAGATATTGTTAAGGTTACCAAGATTGCAGGTGTTATTGCAACTAATACAACAATTTCACGTGAAGGTCTTGTATCTCCCGATAAAAACGAAATGGGCGGACTGAGTGGTAAACCGCTTACCAAACGTTCTACCGAGGTTATAAGGTTCCTGTCTGAAAAGAGTAATAAAGCATTCCCAATCATTGGGGTGGGAGGTATTCATACCCCTGAAGATGCCATAGAAAAACTGGAAGCAGGGGCAAGCCTTGTACAGTTGTATACCGGCTTTATTTATGAAGGCCCGGCGCTTATAAGAGATATTAACAAAAGGCTGCTGAAAGGGGCTTAGTTGCGGAGTGACTGAGGTTTTTAGGCTTAATGGGAAACATAAGTGCTAAACCGCTAAACTACTCAGTAACTCTTTAAAGAAAACGTTTTCGTAAATAAGCGAATTCTTATTATCTTTGAACCTTTATGGAAAAGATTAAAATTATCGAATGTCCAAGAGATGCCATGCAGGGCATCAAGGCTTTTATACCTACAAAAAAGAAAATTGACTATATCCAGTCGCTTTTAAGGATAGGATATGATACAATAGATTTTGGTAGTTTTGTGTCACCTAAAGCCATTCCGCAAATGCAGGATACAGCAGAGGTGCTTGCAGGGCTTGACCTTTCCAGGACCGAGAGCAAACTGCTGGCTATAATAGCCAATACGCAGGGGGCACAGCTGGCTTCACAGCATGCTGAGATACGCTATCTAGGCTATCCGTTCTCAATTTCAGAGAACTTTCAGATGCGTAATACCCATAAGACCATTGCAGAATCAATAATTACTCTTGAAGAAATACTGAATATTGCCGATGCTTCTAATAAAGAAGTCGTGGCTTATCTTTCAATGGGATTTGGTAATCCGTATGGTGATCCATGGAATGTGGAGATCGTAGGGGAGTGGACCGAGAAGCTTGCCGCTATGGGCGTAAAGATTCTTTCGTTAAGCGATACCGTAGGCAGCTCTACGCCAGATGTTATTGAATACCTGTTTGCTAATCTTATTCCTAAATACCCAAACATCGAATTTGGCGCGCATTTGCATACCGTACCGGACAAATGGTTTGAAAAGATAGATGCGGCTTACAAAGCAGGCTGCAAGCGTTTTGATGGCGCAATTCAGGGCTTTGGCGGATGCCCGATGGCAAAAGACGACCTTACCGGAAATATGCCTACAGAACGTATGTTATCTTATTTTACAGCAAACAAGGCTGACACTAATATGCACCCGATGAGTTTTGAAAGCGCTTATAACGAAGCGACGAAATTATTTGGGGAGTTTCATTAACAGGGTTATCACTAGTTAATCTTTCCCTTAATATTCATGCTGCCGTGAAGTATTCTGACTATTTCAATTTCATTTGTATCATAGAATAATTTTTTTCCGGGATTATTTTTTTGCCTGATAAATTCCTTTTTCGGTATTCCAGATTAATTTTTTATTATTGTCGTTCCAAAATTTTAACCACCATTTTGCATCTTTAGCTGTATCTTTTTTATCGTCTCCAAACAGCATACCCAGGTAGCCGTATGTGTATGTGTCAGGATTACAATAATTAGCAGGTAATTTTTTATCAGAAGGCATTTCCTCAAGATTATAGATGTCTTTTAGGCATTTCTTAGTGAGTACATCTTTTTCAGCACTATCCTGAAGAGAAATAATAAGCGCATGGGCAGCATCTAAACTGCATATTTCAGGAATTCTCCCTTTTGATGTGTCTACATGTTTGTATTCTTCAACAGGCTTTCCGGAAATATAATCTAACCATTTTATTTTCAATTTTTCAAGTTCTGCACTTGTTGTAGTAATCGTTACAGAGCCGAAATCTTTGTGTGTAAGACTTTGCAGGATTTGGTTCGCTCTTCCGGCAACTGTAAATAAATCATTGTCCATAACCAATCCCTTTCCTTCAAACAGGATGTCTCCGGTAACAATTCTTTCCCAGATGATTAATCTTCCTGTTCCTTTTAGCTTTGTCTCTTTTTTATTTGTTATCTGTTCTGCTAACTCTATTTTATAATCAGCCTCTTTAGTATAGTTGTTTAACGACGCGTTTAAGGTTAAGAACACTTCGCTCCAGTATTCATCATTTATATTTTTCTCAAGTAACTCTGCCGGTGTAAGTCTTTGAGCAGCGTCAAACATATCCTGATTATAATTTTCTATATTTTGCTGACTCCATGAAACGAGTCTTTTTTGGGAATGTATGGATTGAAAACAGAAGATTGCGAGTAGTATGGTTAGTGTTTTATACATTTTAATTATATTGTTGATCAAATAAACGAAAATTTATAATAGCAATTGGCAGCACTATTTTCTTTGAGTTATTCGATCATATTTAATATTTGATTTAAATGAATAATGAAGAAAACGTTATAATAACAAAATAAATATATTCTATATTGTCATAAAAACATTTTATCGTATTTGTACTTTTACAATTCCTAAAAAAGTGTTATATTTGCACGCAATTTAACTACAAATTGCAGCATGAAAGCACACACTAATAAAATCATCGGCGAAGGTCTTACTTACGATGATGTCCTGCTAGTACCTAACTACTCTGAAATATTACCACGCGAAGTTAGCATTCAGTCTAAGTTCTCAAGAAACATAACCCTTAACGTTCCTATTGTATCTGCAGCGATGGATACTGTTACCGAAAGCGCAATGGCAATTGCTATGGCTCGCGAAGGCGGAATAGGCGTTCTACACAAAAACATGACGATTGAACAGCAGGCAACTGAGGTTCGTAAAGTAAAAAGAGCTGAATCAGGAATGATCATAGATCCTGTTACGCTTCCGCTTACAGCAAACATCGGCGATGCTAAAAACGCTATGCGTGAGTTTGGTATCGGTGGTATTCCTGTAGTTGATGCAGAAGGGACACTTAAAGGTATTGTTACTAATCGTGACCTTAGGTTTGAGAAAGACAATAACCGCTCTATACTTGAAGTAATGACAACTGAAAACCTGGTCACTGCCGCAGAAGGCACTACGCTTCAGGTTGCAGAAGGCATCCTTCAGAAAAACAAAATTGAAAAACTGCCTGTTGTAAATGATAATTACAAACTGGTAGGGCTTATCACTTTTAGGGACATTACTAAACTGACCCAGAAACCGATAGCTAATAAAGATAAATTCGGAAGACTTCGTGTTGCTGCTGCTCTGGGTGTTACTGCCGATGCGGTCCAGCGTGCCGAAGCTCTTGTAAATGCAGGTGTTGATGCTGTTATTATTGATACGGCTCACGGACACACAAGAGGTGTTGTGACTGTATTAAAAGAAGTAAAAGCAAAATTCCCTGAACTTGACGTGGTAGTAGGTAACATTGCAACTCCTGAAGCTGCCCTTTACCTTGCAGAAAATGGCGCAGATGCTGTAAAAGTTGGTATCGGACCGGGTTCTATATGTACTACACGTGTTGTAGCCGGTGTTGGTTTCCCTCAATTCTCTGCGGTACTTGAAGTGGCTGCTGCCCTAAAAGGTACAGGTGTTCCTGTAATTGCCGATGGTGGTATCCGTTACACTGGTGATATCCCTAAAGCACTTGCTGCGGGAGCCGACTGTGTAATGCTTGGTTCGCTGCTTGCAGGTACTAAAGAATCTCCGGGTGAGACCATCATTTTTGAAGGAAGGAAATTTAAATCATACCGTGGTATGGGATCTGTAGAGGCGATGAAAGAAGGCTCTAAAGACCGTTACTTCCAGGATGTTGAAGACGACGTTAAGAAACTGGTACCAGAAGGTATCGTAGGCCGCGTTCCTTATAAAGGCGAACTTTTTGAAAGTATGCTTCAGTTTGTTGGCGGACTTCGTGCAGGTATGGGCTACTGCGGATCTAAAGATATCCCTACACTTCAGGAAACAAGCCGTTTTGTACGTTTAACGTCAAGCGGAATTGCTGAGAGCCACCCTCACAACGTAACAATTACTAAAGAAGCGCCTAACTATTCAAGGTAAGACTTACTTAGTCTAAAGTCAATAAAGTCGAAAGGCACAAGTTTTATAGCTTGTGCCTTTTTTTATGCGATAAATGGATTTTGAGTTATTTCATAGTAATCGCCGAAGGAGACCAATTTTGAATATAATTTAAAATTTAATGCTTAAAATTTTCAATTTTATATTGTAGCGTAAAAAAAATATGTAAATTCGATTTTTAAAATAGAATAGTATAGAATAGTGTATTCTTTAAATTATAATCAAGTTACCAATGAAAAATCGATTTACTTCCCGTTTCCCTTTTTTGCTTTTCCTAATAGTGTCTTTTATGTTTACGGGCTGCAAAGTGGCAGAAAAGTCACTTTATGTAAAGTCAAAGCATGATTCAAACCAAATTACAGTTTGGCTGGATAAGGAAGGGGCACCCTATTATAAAGTAACACACGGCGGTAAACCAATAATTCAGGATTCGCCACTTGGGCTTAGCTGCGACGACCAGGATTTTACGTCCGGGCTTTCTGTTGCCGGAATTTCGCCTATCGAAGAAAAAAGGGAACAGTATGAATTAAAGGTGAGTAGCTACAAAAATATAGACCATGTTTTTAATCGTAAAAGCATCACGTTTAAAAATAAGCAGGGAGCAACGATGGTGCTTGACCTTGCTGCAGGAGATGAAGGTGTGGCTTTTCGCTACCGCTTCCCGGATTCGGAAGGCAAATCGCGCAAGATAAAAGAAGAAGTTACAGGATTCCATATTGATGCAGCTGCAAAAGGCTGGTTGCAGCCATATAATAAAGCCGGCGATTATACGCCCGGCTACGAAGATTTTTATGTGAATGTAAAGCCTGGTGACCCTGTAAATGGTGAACGTAACCCTTCTAATGGGTGGTGCATGCCTGCCCTTTTCAATGTAAATGATACTAAAAGCTGGGTACTTATTGCAGAGTCGGGTACTGACGGTTCTTTTCCGGGCTGCCATTTACAGCCTGATTCATCAGGAGGCATGTACAAGATGGCCTTCGCCGAAAAGGATGAGAAATACACCCTTCCGTTAGCTGATAAAGTAAATGTGTGGCCGGAAGCAAGCCTGCCATGGGTTATGCCATGGAGGGTTATTATCGTTGGCGACAATGCCGGAGATATTTTACTGTCTACCCTGATCACTGATTTGGCTCCGGCCTCTAAAATTGAAGATACCTCGTGGATTGAGCCCGGTAAAGCAGGGTGGTCATGGTGGTCGCATCCTGACGATCATTCTCCGGAGATATACAAAGAATTTACAGACTTATCAGCCTCGTTTGGTTTTGAATATACACTTTTTGATGCAGGCTGGGAAAAAGCCAATAGCGACGGAAAAATTATAGACCATGCTGCAGCTAAGGGGATAAAACCGTTAGTGTGGGGCTATTCATCAGAATATTTTGAACCTGTAAAGAGAAAAAGCAGGTTCAGGCAGCTGGCTCAAATGGGGGTTAAAGGAGTGAAGATCGATTTTTGGTGTTCGGACAGGCAGGAAGTATTGGCAGCATTGCAATCGGTTTTTGAAGATGCAGCTAAAGAACGTCTGTTGGTTAACCTTCACGGAACGACTATTCCGCGGGGTTGGCACAGAACCTGGCCAAATTTTATGACCGCTGAAGCGATATTAGGAACTGAAAGTTATTTTTATGAGCCACGTTTCCCTGAAAAGGCCGCGGAACAGAATACTGTTCTGCCTTTTACAAGAAATGTTGCTGGCCCTGCGGATTATACGCCTTTTGCGCTGACCATGAGGAAATATCCGCGTTTAAATACAGGAGTTCATGAACTTGCCATGGCTATGATCTATACTTCGGGTATTATTCATTTTGCCGACTCTAAAGAGGTGTTTGATGCTTTGCCTGTTCCTGTTAAGGATTTGATCAAAGAAATGCCTGCTACCTGGGATACTACGGAAGCAGTTATCGCCGAACCGGGAAAAGCACTGGTGCTTTACCGCCAAAAAGGTTCGTTGTCGTATATCGTGGGGATAAATGGCACAAATACTAACTTGCCTGTAAAGCTGGATCTTGCAAAATACGGAAAAGGCTTCTCTAAATTCAGGGTAATTACTGAAGGGAACGACCCATTAATGGACTTTAAAACACAAACTTATCCTGTGGCTGCAGGATTGCCGCTTACAATTGCTCCAAAAGGAGGATTTATCATTCAGTTTGTGAAGTAAAAAGATAACCATTACATCAGCCCTCTTCATCATCACCGTCCTCTTTGACTTCTTCTTTGAGGGCGGTGCTTTCCCAGGCATGGTCGTTTGCGCCAAGCTGTGCATACAGGTCATTTCGCAGCAATTGCTCCTGTAGTTCTATCTCTTCCAGGGTAGACATCAGGAATGCTTTTTTATCGTGGCGTTTTTCGGCCAGCCTTAAGATTGACTCTTCGTCGTATTTTATAAATCGTTGTCCCTGGCGTGTTGCCGTATAACGTCTGTGGCCCATTTCTATAAGGGCGTCTACACCTAAGTGTACAGCGCTGTACATGTTTTCCCTGTAGAAATTTTTGATACCCATATCTACAAGTTCAAACGCATCGCTTCGGTTACGTGCCCGGGCAAGTATTTTAAGGTGAGGGAAATGTTTTTTGATTATTTCTACGACTTCAAGGTTTACGCGCGGGTTATCAATTGCGGCAATAAAGAGCTTTGCATTTTCGCAGCCTGCAGCCTTTAAAAGTTCCAGCCTTGATGCATCGCCATAATACACTTTAAAACCCATTTTACGCAGCGAATCTACCCTGTCGGAGTCCATGTCCAGTACTGTAGGCAGTATACCGTTAGTTTTCAACAGGCGCACTATGGTACTCCCGAAGTTTCCGAAACCGGCAATGATCACGTCGTTATTTTCATCAATGTTGTCGTACTTATTCTTGGGTTCTTTTTCTTTTACGCCAAAATAAGGGTCAATCCATTTTTCGTTGATAAGCAGCAGGAATGGCGTGCCCACCATGCTTATAGCAATTACAGCCATCATTTGGTTAGAAAGCTCCACCGGCAGCAGGTTAAGCTGTATGGCAAAGCCAAGGATAACGAAACCAAATTCGCCCGCCTGGCTTAATGCGAAAGAAAAAAGCAGGTTCTGGTCGGAGCTCTTTTTATAGATCTTTCCTACCGCTAACAATACGAAGAACTTGATACTGTTGAATATCGTTGTGAAGATGATGATAAAGGCAGGGTCAGCTGCAATTAGCGTAAAGTTTATAGACGCGCCTACACCTATGAAGAACAACCCTAAAAGCAGTCCTTTAAACGGTGCTATATCGCCTTCAAGCTCATGCCTGAATTCACTGTTGGCCAATACAAGCCCGGCAAGGAATGCCCCTAATGCAGGACTCAGTCCTACCAGCTGCATCATGAACGAAACACCCATTACAAGCAATAGCGCTGATGCGGTAAAGAGTTCCTGAAGCCTTGTTTTGGCAACCACGTGCAGTAGGGGCACGATAAGAAAACGTCCGCCAACGTATACCATAGCTATTGCCCCAAGCACAATAAGCGTTTGCAGCCATCCTTCAAAGTCTGATATCAGTGATTGGTTTATAGTGTCAGCATCAACAGCGCCATGAGCTTCGGCAAGAAGCGGAAGTATCGCCATGATAGGAATTACGGCTATATCCTGAAACAATAGCACTGCAAAAGAGGAGCGCCCCATAGAGGTCTTGGTAAGTCCTTTCTCTTTTAATGTCTGCATTACGATAGCTGTGGATGATAACGTAAGCGCTAGTGATACCACCAGCGTTGTACGCCATTCCCAACGTAATACAAGCGAACACGCAATAAATAAGATTGCCGCCGTGCCTACAACCTGCAATGTACCCATGCCGATTATAAAACGCCGCATACGCCAGAATTTCTGAGGGTCAAGCTCCAGGCCGATAAGAAACAGCATCATTACCACGCCAAATTCGGCGAAGTGCATGATATCCTGGCCTTCTTCACCTACAAATCCTAATACGTACGGACCAATGATGATTCCGGCAAAAAGGTAGCCTAAAATAGAACTCAGCCCTATTTTTTTAGCAATAGGTACGCATACCACGGCTGCGGTAAGGTATATTATAGCCTGAAAGAAAAATCCGTCCTGCATAATTACGTGAGTTTTGTTTTAAACCAGTCATTAAAATAGAGAAAACCCTCTAGCTCTTTAGCTTCAAAAGGCTTGTTTTCAAGATGTTCAAGTAAACGTCCGTATTGTATGGCGTTTTTCAGGTAACGTTCATCGCTCATGGAGTGCGTTCCGTGCAGTACATAAGGCGGCAGGTAGGTCATGTTGCACACTTTTGCCGTCTGGCAGAAAGGCTCCAGCAATTGCGGAATCGTAAAAAAGTCGCGGCCCGTTGTGCTGTAGTTTTCTTTACGGCCTCCGGTAGTAATAACCTGCAATAAAAGTTTGCCTTTAAGGGCTAATCCGTTTTTTCCGTATGCCCAGCCATGCTCAAGTACAATGTCTATCCATTGCTTTAAAAGCGGCGGACAGCTGTACCAATACATGGGGTGGTGCCATATTATAATGTCGTGCATGTTGAGCAGTTCCTGCTCACGTTTCATATCAACATCAAATTCGGGGTATTCCTGGTAAAGGTCGTGAAAGGTTATATTGGGAGAATCGGGTATGTGGCTGACAAGCGCGCTGTTAGCGTTCGATTTTTCGAATAACGGGTGGGCGAATAATATCAGGATTTTATTAGCCATAAAATAGCCTGTTTAGATTTATTAAGAACAATTAAGCCGTTTCGGGCATCTGCAATATAACAAAAAATATTCAGCTATCATTGGTGTTTTCAGGGATAGTCAGAGTTTTTAATCATAAAATTATTATAAATTTTAAATTTATGTTTTACAATTTTACCCTAATTCTGACCATCTTATTCAAAAAAAAGACGCAGCAATCTACGTCTCTTTGTACTTTTTTATATAATTCAGCTTTGCTGTTTTCAGGAAACTGCAACTGATCAATAAACTTTTTTATGCGTCTATACCAAGGTAGTTAGCCGGAGTGATATTCATAAGTTCAGCTTTTATCGCATCGCTAACATTAAGGTTGCCAATAAAGTTCTGTATGGCTTCTTTATTGATAACTGTGTTAGTCCTTGTAAGGTCTTTTAAAGCCTCATAAGGATTAGGATAAGCCTCACGGCGAAGTATCGTCTGAATAGCTTCTGCAACAACTGCCCAGTTCTTTTCAAGATCTTCGGCAAACTTATCTTCGTTAAGAAGCAGCTTATTCAGTCCTTTAAGGGTAGCTTCAAAAGAAATGATGGTGTGGCCCATTGGTACACCTATGTTTCTTAGTACAGTACTGTCAGTAAGGTCACGCTGTAACCTTGAGATAGGCAGTTTAGCCGAAAGGTGTTCAAAAATAGCATTAGCAATACCCAGGTTACCTTCAGAGTTTTCAAAATCAATAGGGTTCACTTTGTGCGGCATAGCCGATGAACCAATTTCTCCAGCTTTTATCTTTTGTTTGAAGTAATCCATAGATACATACGTCCAGATATCCCTGTCAAGGTCGATAAGAATAGTATTGATGCGTTTAAGGGCATCAAAGAACGCTGCAAAATGGTCATAATGCTCAATTTGCGTAGTAGGGAATGAGTGCTTAAGCCCAAGTGTGCCCTCTACAAAATCGTTACCAAATTTTCTCCAGTCGTTTTGCGGATATGCTACGTGGTGCGCATTAAAGTTACCTGTAGCACCGCCAAATTTAGCCGCAAAAGGAACGTTGAAAAGCAAACGAAGCTGTTCCTCAAGGCGTTCTACAAATACAAGTATTTCTTTGCCAAGGCGGGTAGGAGAGGCCGGCTGTCCGTGGGTACGTGCAAGCATCGGGATGTCTTTCCATTCTACGCTAAGCTCTTTAAGCTTGGCGATAACCGCGATAAGCGATGGCAGGTATACGTTCTCAAACGCTTCTTTAGTAGAAAGCGGAATTGCTGTATTATTGATGTCCTGAGAAGTAAGCCCGAAGTGTATGAATTCTTTGTAAGCATCAAGGCCAAGTTTTTCAAAACCTGCTTTTATAAAATATTCCACGGCTTTAACGTCGTGGTTTGTAGTTTTCTCGATCTCTTTTATCTGAAGCGCATCTTCGCTTGAAAAATTCTTATAAAGTTCGCGCAACAGGCCATAAACACTTTTGTCTACACCTGTAAGCTGCGGTAAAGGCAGTTCGCAAAGCGCAATAAAGTATTCAATCTCTACAAGAACGCGGTATTTTATAAGGGCTTCTTCAGAGAAATAGCCTGCTAAAGGTGCGGTTTTGCTTCTGTATCGTCCGTCAATAGGCGAAATGGCATTCAGTTCAGATAAATTTTGCATTGTTTTTAAGTGTCAAAATTAGAAGCCGCGAAGGTAAGGTTTTTGGGTGGAATAAAGAAATGAGGGTAACATTATTTGGAGTGATAAAGGGTAGATTTAAAGTCTTCGTTACGCTCCGTAAAGCTGTTATTTATTTTTTAGTCTCTCCCTCACAACTTCCATTCCTTCACTTGCTGTCATTGGCAAAACCTCAATTGAGTTACTTAGGTATGGAATAGTTGCCGGTTTAGGATCAATATAAAATATGGGGGTAGTTGGGCGTACATAATCAACCAGTCCTGCTGCGGGATATACCTGCATTGAGGTGCCTACAATTATAATATAGTCGGCTTCTTTAACGATATCTATCGCATATTCAATTGCAGGGACTGCCTCGCCAAACCACACGATATGCGGGCGCAGCTGATGCCCATCGGTATGCAGGTCGCCAACGTTTATGTCGGTTTTCCACTCAATGATGTCATTTTCGTTATATATGCTTCGGGCTTTAAGGAGTTCACCATGCAGGTGCAATACGTTAGTGCTTCCGGCGCGCTCGTGCAGGTCGTCTACATTTTGTGTAATGATGTGTACCTCAAAATCATTTTCAAGTTCAGCGGCTATTATGTGTCCCTGATTGGGCTGCACTTCAAAAAGCTGCTGCCTTCGTTTGTTGTAAAAGTCCAGCACCAGTGCCTGGTTTTTGCGCCAGCCTTCGGGCGATGCCACTTCCATAACATCATGGCCTTCCCATAAGCCTCCGGCATCACGAAAGGTATTGATTCCGCTTTCTGCACTCATACCGGCACCGGATAGTATGACAATTTTTTTCATTTTTAATTTATTTGAACCTATATTATTTGGCAGAGACGCAGCATACTGCATCTCTGATTTAAAAAACAAGATAATAAAAAAAGTGCACTCCTGTTTTCACAAAAGTGCACTTTTCAATTTTATTTATGTTTAGTAAGCCGGGGCTGTTGTTGCAACCCTGTGGCTTATAGTCTTACACTTTTCCTAAAGTATACAGCTGCTCCATGGTAGGGGAAGCGCTACCTCCGACAGGCTCAAGTGTGATACCAAAGGCCTGTACGCCATCAAAATTATCCACTTTTATGATGCCTTTGTTCTCGGCAATCTGTTCTTTAGTAAGCACCCCAATGCTGGTAGGAGTAAGCGGATCAAGCATTAATGCCCAAACCTGGTATTCTTTTCCCTGCGGCGCTTCAGGTAAACCTGCTATATCCACATAGATCTCTTTTTTAGCATTGTTCACATACATTTTAGCGTAAGCATTCGGGGCAACTTCCTGACCCGCAAGCGGTACTGCCACGTTGTTCTTATCACGTATAAGATCCAGTTTTTCCTTATGGATGTTGTTCTCCTTTTCTATGGCAGCAACCATTTGTTCAAACTTATCCCTTTGTTTGTTTGCCGACTGTACTTTTCCTGTTTCGCCTTCATACATATAATATTGTATACCTAAGCCAAAAAGCAATACGATAGCAGCCGCCCAACCTATATAGCCCGATACTCCGCTGCTTCTGCTTGGCTGCAGCTGGATTACACCAGATTCTTCTGAATGTTTCTCTATAAGCTCTTTGCGTATCCTGTGGTACACGTCCGGCGATAAATGCGGCGAGACGCTGTATGACAAGTTTACGATAGCTTTTTCTATCGACAGGATCTCGGCTTTCACCTCTTCATGTCTTGCAGCCATTTCCTGCACCTCTTTATTTTCTTCTTCGGTGGTAACACCAAAGATATAAAGCTCTAAAATCCCTGAGTTGATAAATTCTTCCATTATACCTCTAATATGGTTCTTAAATCGTTAATACAATTCCTGTTTTGTGTTTTTACCGTACCAAGCGGCATAGCGAGTTCGTCAGAGGCTTCCTGTTGTGTGTAGCCCTTGAAAAATAATAACTCGATAATGCGTACGCAGGTAGGTTTCAGTTTTTTCACAAACTCACGAATACCAATGGCATCTATCTTATTGACTACCGTGGCATTGTGGTCAAGGATATGTACGAAATTATCAACGGAGAGGTTTTTTAAATTTTTATTGTGATCTTTAGAACGAAGCCTGTCTATAGTGCTATTCCTTGCAATATTAAGGATCCACGTAAAAAATCGTCCTTTACTTTCGTTATAAGAATCTATGTTTTTCCATATTTTCACAAAAACTTCCTGCAGTACATCTTCAGATTCTTCCTTGTTTTTCAACAGGTTAAAGATAACCCCATAAAGGCTTTTGGAATACATGTCATACAGTGCGGTAAAGGCGTTACTGTCTTTTTTGTAAATTTGCTCAAGTAATTCTTCCTGTGTCATACTTTTTTTAGTTGGTTAGGCACATCTAATATATAATAAAAAATTCTAAAGGCAACTCTTACGAATGAAAAATACGTTTGATATACATTACCTAAATTATCTTGAAACTATCATTACCGAAACCCGCAGGGATAAATTTATAGACATATTGTCGCGCCGTACCAAACATTTTACCGTTGCGATAGAAGATGTTTTCCAGCTGCATAATACCAGTGCAGTTATGCGAAGCTGCGAGATATTCGGGTTTCAGGAGCTGAATGTAATTGAGGAAAAATACGGAAAAACAATTGACAAAGAGATTGCCATGGGTGCCCAAAAGTGGGTAGATGTAAACAGGTTCAGCAATACCGAAAGCTGTATAGACCACCTTAAAGCAAAAGGCTACCGCATTATTGCAACATCGCCTCATGAAGAGTCATGCTTTCTGGAGGATTTTGATATATCCCAGCCGGCTGCCTTGTTTTTTGGAACCGAAAGGTTAGGATTATCGGAAGAAGTGCTGAGCCGTGCTGATGGTTTCCTTAAGATTCCGATGTTTGGTTTTACCGAAAGTATTAATGTATCGTCTTCTGCTGCAATTATCATCCAGAGCCTGAGCACGCGCCTGCGTAACTCTGATATCAACTGGCATCTTACCGAAGAGGAGATGTTGGAAAAGCGTATCGACTGGGCACGTAAATCAATAAAAGATATTGATTACATCACGCAGCGTTACCTGGAAGAAACGGTATAGGTTTATTTTTTGCGGTTAAGCGCTTTGTACTCCTCATAACAGCCGCTTATGGCGTCCATAATCTGGAGGTCATTTGCAGTGCGTACAAACTCTTCAGAATAGCTGCAGCGTTCAAGGATCTCTGCTATTTCATTTTTGTCTACGCCAAGAAGTGCAGCAAGCGTTTCGCGGTCAAATTTCTCAGAAAGGGCGTTACGCACAGTATCGTCCTTTTTCATATCCTTTAACCTTCGCATTTCAGCAGGCTTTTTACCGAAGGTATTGTGCAGTAAGTCGGCAGGGTTAAACATTGAGCTTACAATTCTTTTGTATGCACTCGGCGAGTTTTCCCCGGCTTCATAGCCTTGCGGAAGTCCTGAAATACTATAACGGTAGTTTTCGCGTACAGGGGCAAGCCTTGAGTCTACCTGCAGGTAGCCAGTAAGGTTGTATTTGCTTATAATTACTTCTTCAAGCGTGTAAGCGCGTTCTGTAAGTGATATTTTTGTAACATTCTTAAATTTTACCCAGTCGTTAGATACACGTACCTTAACCGCCTGATAGCCTACAAGTGAAACGTGCAGGGTGTCATTAGCCTGTGCCTCTATGCTAAAAGCACCTTTATGGTCTGTAACCACGCCTTTAACGCGGTTAATGTTGATAATGCTAACGCCCGGAATGGGTTGTAGTGTTGTCTCGTTTAGTATGATACCCGATACCTTGTCAGGTGTCGTTTGAGTACCCTGGGCAAATGAGCTTAAAGAAAGTAAGGCCAATAAAAAAACTACAAAATATCTCATTGAATGTTTATGTGTTGTAAAAGTAATAAACAAACGGGATATTTTGTAGTTAGTATGTGAACTTGTTTAATTTTTTTTGATTGAACCAAAAAAAATTAAACAAGTATAGTATCTAAAAGAATTTTAGCTTCTTCTCGGCCTTCTCTCACTTGGAGAAGAACTAGAGTCGCCTCTTCTTGGAGGACGTCCGCCCGGGCTTGAGTTTCTTGCTCCGCTTCGGCCTCCGCCAAAAGATTCGCCTCTTCTCTCACCGCCACCGCTGCTTCTCTCGCCGCCGCTTCTTCCACCAAAACCGCCTCTGTCGCCACCGCCTCTGTTGAAGCCGCCACCGCCACGATTGTTATGGTCTCTGCGTCCGCCGTTGTTGTCTCTTCCGTCGTTTTTAGAGATCTCAACGTTTATCCTGCGGCCATCCATCTGGAAGCTGTTAAGGATGTCAAGAACTTTTTCGCTGTGCTCTGCATCGGTGTTAAAGAAAGAGAAACCTTCTTTAACGTCAACTTTAAACACGTCGTCACGGCCAAGGCCAAGGGTGTCACGTAAGAAATCCTTAAGGCTCATCCAGTCATAATTGTCTCTTGAACCTATGTTGATAAAGTAACGTGTTGCGCCGCTGTCGTTTCCTCTTGCTACACCTCTGTCGCTTCTTTCTCCTGCAGACTGAGCAGAAAGGTCGCGGTTTTTCTTGTAGTAGTTGATGAAACGGTTAAACTCTACCGATACCATTTTCTTGATAAGCTCTTCTTTAGTAAGATCTTTCATTACTTCATAGATGGCAGGAAGGTAAGCGTCTATCTCGTGGTCTATCTCTACGTCTTTTATTTTGTTGGCAAGGTGGAAAAGCTGTATTTCGCAGATCTCCATTCCTGAAGGGATCGTTTTTTCTTCAAACTTCTGTTTGATGATCCTTTCAATAGCCGATATTTTACGTAATTCACTTTTAGTGATGATAACGATGGAAGTACCCAGTTTACCTGCACGTCCTGTACGTCCGCTACGGTGGTTATAAGTTTCTATCTCGTCAGGAAGCTGGTAGTTAACAACGTGTGTAATGTTGTCAACGTCAATACCCCTTGCAGCAACGTCAGTAGCAACAAGCATTTGTATCTGCCTTCCACGGAACGACTTCATTACAGAGTCACGCTGTGCCTGAGAAAGGTCACCGTGAAGTGCTGCAGCGCTGTATCCGTCTTCAATAAGTTTTTCGGCAACTGCCTGGGTATCTCTTTTAGTACGGCAAAATACAACCGAGAAGATGTCCGGGTTAGAGTCAGCTAAACGCTTAAGCGCTTCATAACGGTCACGTGCATTTACAAGGTAAAATTCGTGAGATACCGTAGATGAACCAGAGTTTTTGTGTCCTACAGTGATTTCAAGAGGTTTTCTCATGAATTCTTTAGCGATACGTGCAACTTCCTGCGGCATTGTAGCCGAGAATAACCACGTGCTTTTGTCTTCAGGAGATGTAGAAAGGATGTTTACGATATCATCATAAAAGCCCATGTTAAGCATCTCATCTGCCTCATCAAGAATACAAAAATCAATTTTAGAGATGTTTACAAGGCCACGGTTAATCATATCCTGCATCCTTCCCGGAGTAGCTACGATAATTTGTGCGCCGCGTTTAATGTCTCTTGCCTGTTCTGTAATGCTTGCACCACCATAAACAGCAACTGTGTTTATGCCTTTAATGTACTTAGAGTAAAGTTTGATCTCATTTGTGATCTGTAAGCAAAGCTCACGTGTAGGCGATAAGATCAACGCCTGGGTGTTCCTGTTTTCAGGATCTATCTTTTGGATAAGCGGAAAACCGAAAGCAGCGGTTTTCCCCGTACCCGTCTGGGCTAACGCTACTATATCTGTGTCTTTTTCCAATAATAGGGGAATCGCTTTCTCCTGCACTTCTGACGGATTCTCAAATCCTAGATCGGTTATCGCCTTCAGAAGCGATTCATTCAATCCTAATTGTTCAAATTTGTTCATATATATTTTTAAAATAGGTGCAAAGGTACTGTTTATTAGCGAGATAAACTAATAGACTTTACAGTTTTATTTTAATAAATATATTTGAAAATCAGATTGTTAGCTTTTTAAGAATTCTATAAGCTGTGCTACAGCCCTTCCGCGATGGCTTAAGAGTGCCTTTTCGCTGAGCGAAATTTGCGCAAAAGTGACGTCTAAATCCTTAGGTTTAAACACGGGATCGTATCCAAAGCCACTTGTACCGTGTTTTTCGGTGGTAATGGTCCCAATTACAATTCCGGTAAAGAGGTGCTGCTGCCCGTCAAGGTTTAAAGCGATAACAGTCTTAAAGTTGGCATTCCTGCCGGTTTTGCCGTCAAGTTCCGTTAAAAGCTTATCCATATTATCGTTGGCATCTTTCTGTTCGCCTGCATAACGTGCCGAATATACGCCCGGCGCACCGTTAAGCGCATCAACTTCAAGGCCTGTGTCGTCGGCAAAGCAGTTGTAGCCGTAGTTTTTAGTAACATAGTTGGCTTTAAGTATGGCATTGCCTTCAATCGTATCGGCAGTTTCAGGAATGTCTTCGTGGCAGCCTATGTCTTCAAGGCTTAAAAGTTCTATGTCGGCAGGCAGCTGATGCTTTATTTCCTGTATCTTGTTTTTATTGTTGGATGCAAATACCAGCTTCATGTTATATTGTATAAGGATTACGGTCTTTTTTACTGCAAATCATATCAGTCAGGCGGGCAATGCCCCACCAGCGCACGTTATTTCCATTAGCAACACGTGATGCTGTTCTGATAACTATAATGAATTCTGCAATGTTTAAAAGTATTACAAAGGTAATGTAGGGAAAGAAATAAGATGAGGTTACCTGAAAAAAATTAATAGCATCTAAATCTATATTATCTGAACCGTTGCTGAAAAGTCTTTCTGAATTGTAATAGATATTTTTGACTGTCCACGTTATCGCAATGCTGTTAAAAGGAATCAGTAGTGCCTGCCCGATAGCTGACTGGATGCAGTGCCACCGCACAAAATATGTTGATTTTCGGTAGGCGAGGTAATAGCCTATGGATGCGATCAGGTTGATTACAGGCAGCGGAATACCCGCAATAATGGCAACGACGGCCATAAGGTAGCTTTTGGATGCCTGCTCATATTCGTAAGGATAAATGAGCGGTTTGTTTTTTAATGACCCTTCTGTATGTTCCATAGCCAGTTCAGTATAATTAATAGGATGAGGCTGATGGCGACCCATTTTATCCTGATGGTGTCTTCAGCTTTTTTGTAATTATAATAGAGTGTGTCTTTGTTAAGCACAATATCATATAAAAGCCAGAAAGGGGCAATGACCATGATCAGCGCCATGAAAATGCCAAGCGGGTTGAGCAGCAGAGCTTTTGAAAAATAGCCTTGTGACAGCAGTAGTACAGATCGTGTACTGCCACAAGAGGGGCAGGCTATACCGGTTGCATTCTTAAACAGGCAGGGGGTAAGATCGCTATGCAGTGCATCGTTTTGCGATGACCATATAACCCAGCCGTATCCGGCTGCTATTCCCAGCCCAAGCATCAGGTATAGCCTGTTTCTTGTCATTTAGTATTTGTACATATCAAGGTATATGTTCAGCTTCTGCATGTTTTTCTGGCGCGTAAGGTCCATGATAAGGAACCAGTCTACAATCGTCCAGATACCAAGGCCGCCGCAGGTAAGCAGTTTTGCAACGCCGAGGCCTGTATCGCCGATTATAAAACGGTCGATACCCCAGGTGCCTACAAGTATAGATACGATGAGGCTTACGGTTGGGTCTTTAAGTTCTATTGAGTGAATCATTCCCCATTTAGATTCGTCCATGGCGATCATTCTTTCGCGTATAAAAGGCACGTTGCTTGATGGGAAGAACTTTGCATTGTTCATTAAGTAAAGGTCTACTTTTTGTGGATCCATTTTAATAATTGATTTGGTTTATTTTCAAAGTAAAACTATAATTTTTTTTCAAACTGTTAAGGTTTTGTTTAATTTTCATTCAATAATAACATTGAGGACTGAAACTGGTGATTAATATTATTTAAAAATCGGTGGTTTGGCAGTTGCACGGCGGTAGTCGCAAAACTCATTTTTTTCTTAAACTGATTATAAAAATTATTATGATGTGAGCAATATAATAATTACTTTTGGTGCGTTTTTTAAAGCACAAAACTCGACTTGAATTATGGTAAAAGATCTTTTTGAAAGGATACAGAAGAATAAAGGCCCTCTTGGAATGTGGGCTTCTCAGGCAGAAGGTTATTTTGTCTTTCCTAAACTGGAAGGCCCTCTGGCAAACAGGATGCAGTTTCACGGTAAAGAGGTTATCAACTGGAGTATAAATGATTACCTGGGACTTGCTAACCACCCTGAAGTGCGTAAAGCTGATGCTGATGCGGCTGCAGAATATGGTGCTGCGTACCCGATGGGTGCAAGGATGATGAGCGGCCATACTTCATGGCACGAAAAGCTGGAGCAGGAACTTGCTTCTTTTGTACAAAAAGAATCGGCTTATCTTTTAAACTTCGGTTACCAGGGAATGGTTTCTACAATAGATGCTCTTGTTTCTAAAAACGACGTTATCGTTTATGATGTAGATTCTCATGCGTGTATTATTGATGGTGTTCGCCTTCACATGGGTAAACGCTTTACCTATAAGCACAATGATGTAGAAAGCCTTGAGAAAAACCTTGAGCGTGCTACTAACATGGCAGAAACTACAGGCGGTGGTATACTTGTTATTACCGAAGGTGTATTTGGTATGAGAGGCCAGCAAGGTAAACTTAAAGAGATCGTTGCCCTTAAAGAAAAATATAACTTCAGACTATTGGTAGATGACGCGCATGGTTTTGGTACACTTGGTAAAACAGGTGCAGGAGCAGGCGAGGAGCAGGAGTGCCAGGATGGTATAGATGTTTACTTCTCTACCTTCGCAAAATCTATGGCAAGCATAGGCGCATTTGTAGCTGCTGATAAAGATATTATCGACTTCCTTAAATACAACCTGCGTTCGCAGATGTTTGCAAAATCGTTACCAATGCTATTGGTTAAAGGTGCTCTTAAACGTCTTGAACTGCTTAAAACTACGCCTGAGCTTAAAGATAAACTATGGGAAAACGTAGATTACCTTCAAAACGGACTTAAAGAAAAAGGTTTCAATATTGGTGATACCAATACTTGCGTTACGCCTGTTTACCTTGAAGGAAGTATCCCAGAAGCGATGGTAATGGTAAACGACCTTAGAGAGAACTATAGTATTTTCCTTTCTATTGTTGTGTATCCTGTAATTCCTAAAGGTATTATCCTTTTAAGGATGATCCCTACGGCTAACCACACTAAAACTGATATCGACGAAACGCTTGCCGCATATGAGGCTATTCGTGAGAAATTAGAGAACGGTACTTACAAAGAAATCGCTGCTAAGACTAAAGTAGACGTATCTGCCCAATAAGCGGTCACTTATATCATAAAAAAAGCCCATGCATTGCATGGGCTTTTTTGTGTTTATTTCATTAGTTGGCGTTAAAAAACGAAAATTATTTATAGTCGTTCTTGCCATACTTACTACTCGATTTATAATATCCCAAAGCCTTGTAATAATCTCCTTGAGAATTCCGCTTATAGATATACAGAGAGTCTGATTTAGCAGCTTTGATAAGCGAATCGCCTGCCTTGATTATTTCTTGTCTTTAAAGGATATATCTGGAAAAATAAAATTCCTCAGCAGCTTCATTATATAAAATGTAACTGCCCGTAGCAGTAAAATCTGTTTTAGCTATCACGAAATTGTAGCTGCTATTATATTCTTCATTCTCGGTTATAGACCTAAAAATGTAGCTAACACCAAGTATTACCACGAGTGAAAGCACAACATTTAAAAAAAATTTTTTTTTCATAGCCCTTTGCCTTAGTCCAAACCATCAAAATTCGTGATTTACAATAATGAACTATAAATTCTTAATATAGGTTCTCCTGCGTTTGTTTATAACAGGGTTAAAGTGTTTCCAAAGATTTTGTATCGAATGGTTGTCTGCCAGCTCCGGTGTGCGTATGCAGTTCTCGATTTTATTTTCTGTGAAAACCCTGAAGTATTCTTCAAATATAATGGCTGTAACACCTTTGTTCTGGTATTCGGGATCAACACCTATAAGGTAAAAAACAACATCCTTGCTCTTTTTCTTTGCTTTTAAAAGATGAAGGAAACCGAAAGGGAACAGTTTGCCATTAGCTTTTTTTAATGCTTCAGAGAACGAAGGCATTACAATACTAAAAGCAACAAGCTTATGGTCTTTATCTTCTACAAACTTGATATATTCAGGATTAATGAAGCTGATGTATTTCTTTTTGAAATATTCTTTCTGTACCTCTGTAATAGCAACAAACGATGACAGATCTTTATAAGAGTCGTTAAAGAGGTCAAACATTTTGTCTACATGAGGCATAACATCTGCTGTTGTCTTAAAATCAAGTGCTTTAAGTCCGTAGCGCCTCTTTACAAGGTCGGCTGCTTTTTCAAATACTGAAGGATGTACATTGCTAAAACTGAATATGCTTTCAATGTATTCCTTCTCTTTTACGTAACCCAGCTGCTCAAGGTGTGTTTTGTAATAGGGGTTGCTGTACCAGGTTATCATATTACCCATTTGGTCAAAACCTTCGGTAAGCACACCTACTTTGTCAAGGTTAGAAAAGCCCATTGGCCCTTCAATATTCTCCAGGTTGTGTTTTCTGCCCAGCTCCTGAACTTTTTCAAGTAATGCTCTTGTAACTTCAATATTGTCTATAACATCAAACCAGCCAAAGCGTACTTTTCTCTTTTGCTGTACATTTACTTCCTGCCAGTTTACAATTGCTGCAATTTTACCTACAGGTTCGCCGTCTTTGTATGCGATGTAAAAATAGGCTTCTGCATGCTCAAAGGCAGGGTTCTTTGTCTTGTCAAAGCTGTCAAGCTCTTCGTTTATGATAGGTGGTATCCAGTACGGATTGTCTTTATACAGCTCAAAAGAAAACTTTACAAATTCCTTAAGTTCCTTTCTCGTCTTTGCTTCTTTAATCGTGATCATGTTTATTCTGTAGGTACGTTATCCAGTCTGTCTTTTTCTTCTCTTTCCTTCTTTTTCTTCATCTTTTTATCCGTTTCGCTCTGGTCTTTTTCAGCATCGGCCTGACTCGGAAGCAGGATGTCGTGGTAATCGGCATCAAAACGCCATGAAAAGCCTACGCCTCCATATAATATAGAAGGTGTGTCTTTAAAGTTCTTGCTGATGGAGGCATCCAGCTGCATGCTGTCGTTAAGGAGGTAGGCGGCACCTACACGGCCTACAACATCAGCATAAAAATCGCTTTTATATCCTTGTAGTTCCACAAACCCCGACCATTTGGCAGCAAACGCCCTTGTAAGGGTAGAAATTATGCCATAACTCGGGTAGTCTGTGGTAATTTTGTCAGCTATAAAGTTGTTTGTCCATATCACGCCGTTAAAACGGTTCTGGGTAATGGCAATTACCTTTGGGCTCAGGCCGTCATCAGGAAACGAGTACGGGTTGTTTTTTCCGATAAGGTTAGCTCCTGCAAATATCGATACGGACGGGATAAGGTTGTGCCATTTAAACTTGTGGTTGGCCTTCCAGCTGTATATGTTTACTTCAGGGTGGTAGTTCTTGTTAGGGTCATAGATAAGATACTTGGCCCCGATTACAAACTGCCTGAAATCGTTACGGTTAGTTACATAAATAGCGTCTTCAAACTGGTCAAACTGGTATTGTATGTCGGCCACAAATTCAAGCTGTTCAAGAAAAGCACCATAGCGCAGCGTAAGGTCAAGGCCAAGACCTTTAGTCTTGTTGTTAAGCACCTCATGCTTCTCTTTTATGCCATAAATACCGGTCTCCACCTGCATCACGGTTTTGCCTACAGAAAACGCTCCCATAGACTCGCCGGGGCGGTTAGAATTTATCTGGTCTGTATATTGGGCAGTGGCTATACCGGCGCTTAAAAGCAGGGCAAGCGGAAAAATTTTCTTGAAAACGGTCATGTTTGGCGCGTTTATTGGTTGTACTTGAAAACGTATGGTTTCCCAAAAGTAGTATATTTTATTATTAATTTAAGAGCCATGATTTAATTTTCAATAACAGATTACGTATTTTTGACAAAACTTTATGACAATGGAAACCGCATCGTTAACAGGAATTATCAAGACCATCTTTTGGTTACTCGTTATATATTATGCAGTTAAGTTCTTCTTTAAGCTTTTTGGGCCGGCAATTTTTCAGAGTGCGGTAAAAAGGGCAGAACAAAGCATTTACCAGCAGTACCAAAACCAGCAACAGCAACAATCACAGCAGCAGTATACAGCTCCAAAACAGGACAAGCCCCAGGAAAAGAAAAAAATAGGCGAGTATATTGATTTTGAAGAGATTGAATAGTATTACAAAGAACCTTTCAGAAATGAAGGGTTTTTTTGTGCCTGCCGGGTATTAATTGCAGGTAAGCTTCGGGGCATTTGTAGAAAATTAAGTATCTTCACGGCGTTTTTTTACAAAATGCATTTATGAAAAATATAAACAGGCTTTACCCGCATTTTCTTGCTATTTTAGGATTTGTAATTGTTTCACTGATCTATTTTTATCCTGTTATGCAGGGCAAAAAGATATTCCAGTCAGATATTGCCCAGTATACGGGAATGGCTAAGGAACAAAACGATTTCAGGAAAGAAACGGGCGATGAGCCGTACTGGACAAACAGTGCCTTTGGCGGTATGCCTACGTATCAGCTGGGTGCAAAATACCCGCACAACTATGTAAAGCAGATCGATGAGGCCATTCGTTTCCTCCCGCGCCCTGCCGACTACCTGTTTATATACTTTTTAGGATTTTATATCCTGCTATGTACTTTTAAAATAGATCCGCTTAAGGCGTTTTTTGGGGCGCTTGCCTTTGGTTTTTCTACCTATTTAATTATAATACTGGGAGTTGGGCATAACGCCAAAGCCCATGCCATTGCTTATATGCCGCTCGTTATTGCCGGATTTGTAATGGTATTCCAGAAACGCTATATTGCCGGGGGGCTGCTTACCATGGTAGCTGCTGCGCTCGAAATAAATGCTAACCACATCCAGATGACGTACTACCTGTTCCTGTTGCTTTTAGTAATAGGAGTATGGTTCCTTGTAGGTATTGTTAAGAATAAAGAATACAGGCATTTGGGAATTTCACTTGCCTTACTGGCAGTTGCCGGGATATTGGCCGTAGGTACTAATGCTACAAACCTTATGGCTACTGCAGAATATGCAAAATACAGTACACGCCACGATAGCGAACTGACTTTTGAACCGGATGGCAAGCCAAAGGAAAGCACAAATGCTATGACCTATGAGTACATCACCGACTATAGTTACGGTATTGCAGAGAGCTTTGACCTTATAGCACCGCGCCTTTTTGGTGGTGCATCGAGCGAAAAACTGCCTGCCGATTCTCATATCGTTGAATATCTTCAGTCGCAGCAGGTTGCTGAAGGAGAATATATGTCGGAGCAGCAGGCTGTAATGTATGCTGAACAGGGCATGCCTACCTATTGGGGAGACCAGTACAGTACGGCTGGGCCGGCCTATATAGGAGCTGTTGTATTCTTCCTTTTTGTGCTGGCTATGTTCGCCGAAGAGCGCAAGATTAAATATGCCTTTTTAGCAGGTGCTATATTTTCACTGCTGTTATCTTGGGGTAAATTTTTTCCGCTGCTTACCAACTTCTTTATAGATTACTTCCCTATGTACAACAAGTTCAGGGCTGTAGCATCTATACAGGTATTACTTGAAGTGTGTATTCCTGTACTTGCCGTGTTAGGACTTAATGCGTTTTTTACGCTGGATAAAGATAAGCAGTTCAAAGCTTTATGGCAGTCTTCTGCTGTGGCATTGGGTGTAATAGTATTGCTGTTCCTTTGCAAAGGTATGTTTAGCTTTGCCGGATTAAGCGATGAGCAAATTGCACAGAGCTATCCTCCGGGATTCCTTGAAGCACTTAAAGAGGATCGAAAAGTAATGTTTAGTGCAGATCTGCTGCGTTCAGGATTTCTAATACTTATCTCAGGCCTTGTGCTTTGGCTGAACAACAAACAGCGTATCTCTCAGTTTATGGCTATTATACTGGTAGGCCTTTTTATGGTGGCTGACCTTTTCTTTGTAGATAAAAGATATGTGGATGCGACTGCTTTCCAGAGTGCCAGTAAGATAGATATGCCGTTTCAGCCAACTGTTGCAGATCAGCAGATTATGCAGGATACCACAAATTACAGGGTGTTTGATATTGAAGGTAATCTTAACAGCGCCCGTGCATCATACTTCCATAAATCGCTTGGAGGCTACCATGCCGCAAAACCTAGAAAACTACAGCAGTTGTTTGAATACCAACTGTCTAAAAATAACATGGATGTGCTTAATATGCTGAATGTTAAGTACGTTATTCAAAAGGGTGAAGACGGCCAGGAAGTGCCTACACTTAATGGCCAGGCTAATGGTAATGCGTGGTTTGTAAATAAACTGAAGATCGTGAGCACACCGGATGAAGAAATGAGGGGTCTTAATAAGATGAATACCAAAGAATCGGCGATTGTAAACAAGACAAAATTCCCTGATGCGGTTACCAAAACGACTTTTGTAAAAGACAGTACCGCAACTATAAAACTTACATCTTATGAGCCTAATTATTTGGTTTATAAGTCGAATAATCCAAACGAAGGGGTGGCAGTATTCTCTGAAATGTATTATGTTCCTGGATGGAATGCTTATATAGACGGTAAGGAAGTGCCTCACTTTGAGGCAGATTATGCACTACGTGCGCTTAAAATTCCAGCGGGCAAACATACAATAGAATTTAAGTTTGAGCCACGGGTAGTTAAGACCGGAAGTACCATAGCACTGATAAGCTTTATCCTTATGGTAGCGCTTGTTTGCTTTGGTATCTATACCGAAAAGAAGAATAAAGAAAAAGCTCTAAAAGAAGCGTAATAGCTTATTAATCAATATACAAAATGAAGGTACTTATCATTACTTATTACTGGCCTCCTGCGGGCGGTCCCGGCGTTCAGCGCTGGCTTAAGTTTGTTAAGTACCTTCCTGATTTTGGCATTGAACCAATAGTTTACATTCCTGAAAACCCTACGTATCCGCTTGTGGACGAAGGGCTTTTAAAGGAAGTTAGGCAGGATGTAACCATCCTGAAACAGAGGATTACCGAACCCTATGCGTGGGCTTCGGCATTCTCTAAGAGCAGTACCAAAAAGATAAGCTCAGGCATCATTCCCCAAAAGAAAAAACAGTCTTTTTTGCAGCGTATCATGCTGTGGGTGAGGGGTAACCTGTTCATTCCCGATGCACGTGTGCTATGGGTCAGGCCATCTGTAAAGTACCTTTCTAAATACATAAAAGAAAATGGTATTGATACCATAATCACTACCGGGCCGCCACACAGCCTGCACCTTATAGGCTTAAAAATTAAGCAGTTGCATAATGTGAAATGGATAGCTGACTTCCGTGATCCATGGACGACTATAGGGTATCATAAAGCCTTAAAGTTGAGTGATTCGGCAGCAAAAAAACATAAAGAGCTGGAGCGAAAAGTACTAAATACAGCCGATGATGTATTGGTAACAAGCCCGACAACAAAGGCTGAATTCCAAGCACTTACTACAAAACCAATAACGGTTATTACCAATGGCTATGACACTGAAACGGTAGCCAAACAATCTCTGGACGAGAAGTTTACGCTGGCGCACATAGGTTCATTCCTTTCTGAGCGTAATCCTACGATACTTTGGGAAGCTTTAGCAGAACTTACTGCTGAAAACGAGCAGTTTAAATATAAGTTTGAACTGAAACTGATAGGTGCTGTAAGCAGGGAAGTGCTTGATTTTCTTGATGATACGGGGCTTTCGGGCTTTGTAAACAGCCTTGGCTACGTACCGCATGCCGAAGCCGTAGCGCAGCAGCGAAAGTCGCAGGTGCTGCTTATGGTGGAGATCGATTCGGAAGAAACCAAATGTATCATACCCGGAAAATTGTTTGAATATATGGTCTCGGAACGCCCAATTTTAGCAATCGGGCCGGATGGAGCCGATTTTGCGTCAATTGTCCAAACGACCAATACAGGCATTTTTGTTACTTATAACGAAAAGGAAAAGCTAAAGAATGCTTTGCTACAGTGGTTTAACCAATATATTGAAGGTGCTTTAAAATCGAATGCTATAGGCTTGCAGCAGTATTCACGCAAAAACCTTACTGCGCAATTAGTCCAACTTTTAAAAGGGTAATTGTTACGCTTTCCGCTCTCAAAACGCCGTTTTCGTGCGTAAAATTAGCTGTGCTTAGTTGTTTGTAAATCAATGTTTTGAAAAATAATATTACGCATTTGGTTTTTCAAAATCGACCCAATTTCTTATGAGATTTCAGATGTAAAATTTCATAGTCGGCCAGAGAATTTTTCAATCATTAAATTCTTCAATTTTTAATACCAAATGGTATAAAAAGTAAATCCCGCCATTTTTAGCAAAATGACGGGACTTAACAAACCAACCAACCAATTATTAACAAACCTCAAAACCTAAGCTTCGAGATTTCTTATGACAAAGATACAATTAATGTGCCAAAGTCACAATATGTAGCAATTGTTTTTATAATAATATTCTAAATTTTAAAGCTAAAAAATGCAGATTTTACATTCGCTTAACATGGAAACCCTCAGAATGCTTGACTTTGAAGCATAAGAGGACGTAAAGAAGAATTTGTAATTTATATTCATTCTAAGAGCTGTGGCTTATATTTTCGGTAATTATAAGCTTCTTAACGAGTACTATTTGGCCTAAATGATAGTGCAGGTGCTCTACTATTCCGATAAGGTTTCTGTAATAGATGCCATATTTGGGGTCGGTAAAGTCCTCCCATAGCTTTTCTTCGGGAAGCTGCTCGATAAGCAGGGCAAATTGTTCGGCTTCCGCCCAAATCCCTTCAAGCATTTTCTGCCAGTCGCTTTCTGAAGCAATAGGAGGATGGCTAAAACTAAGCTTATCGCTGGCGTCAAGGGTATTACCCTGCAACACTCTCGTAACGGCAGTCACGTAATATGTTACGTGGTAGGTTAGCGCTGCAATAGTATTTAAATCATACACTTTGGCAACAGCCTGCTGCCAGGTTACGTCTGCAAGGGTATCTTTTAAATTGACTGTAGTCCAGTTACCGCCGAAAAATACCTCCCGTAAATGTCTTGCAATTTGTTTTGAAGTGGTCATGATGTTGATTGTCAGTTTGTAAATTCAAATTATGAAAATTTGTTACATAGTAAACTCCCCAAAATGCCACAGCACTCCCGACGGATCATGCACAAAACACTCACTGCCCCAGTCTTCATAGCGTATTGGAGAAATCTTTGCAGTTTCATATTTATCGGTCAGTTTTAGGGCAAGTAGTTCATCCCAAAAACGGTTCACATCGTCTACTTCCATGAATAGCATGGTGTTGTCTATCCAGTCTTTTACATAGGCTTTCTGAAGGTAGAAGGCAGTATCACCTGATTTGAAAACCGACATATCGTGTGATAAAACAGTTTCTTCAAAACCCAGGTCGCGGTAAAAACTGCGTGATACTTCAAAGTCTTTTGCCCCTATAAACGGTCGTAATGATTTGGCATTGAGATTCATGGTATAATTAGTTTTGGAGGCCTAAAGATATTAAAAAAGATATAGCATCCGGTTAATTAATAGATTGTACTACGTGATAAAACCTGAAAATTCTCACTATTCAAAAAAAAGTTTATTTTTACAAAAAATAAAGGATGAACCGCTTTTTGAAGCATTATAAATACCAAATTCTATTAGTTTTTATTGGCATTATCTGGATTACGCTGCTAAACGGCCTGCTTCAGGTTTACGACCAGCACCACATTTACCCTGATTCGGAAAGTTACAGGCAGGCTGCCGATCTTTTTTATCACGACTTTAAAGCACACTGTTACAGGCCTTTTGGAATGGCGCTAATTTTTGGGATTCCGTATATCTTTGGAGGAGGCAACGCGGAGGTTTTTGACTTCAGCCTTGTCATTAATATAATGAGCTGGCTTGGTTCTGCACTGCTGGTTTTTAGCTTTCTGAAAAAAATGATTACGGTTCGTAAAGCCTTTATATTTGCATTAGCATTCTATTCGATATTAGGGCTGGCATTCGTAAATTTCCACCTGCTAACCGAAGGTATTTATACATTTTTCACGCTTCTCGTCTTCTGGCTGATTGACAGATATTATGCTGCAAAGTCGTTCCATTATTTATCTATCGCGTTGGGGCTTTTGCTTTTTATGGTGCTTATAAAACCCGGGACAAAGTTTTTGGCCATCGTGCTCCTGCTAGTTTTTGGCGGGGTACTGATAAAGAATTTTTATAAGTACAGTATGGCCTTTATTTATATTAGTGTTGGCCTTATCGTGTTTCAATGCGTTAAAGTTAAGCAGGAATACGGCGATTTTACCCTTAGTTATATTGATGGCGTAACCTATTATAATTACCTGGGCAACACGGCCATGACCCTTAAGACGGGCGGGACTTTTGAAGAAGGCATTCAAAAACGGATGGACTATATCTTTAGCCTCCCGCATACCGAAACAAAAGCTGTCGCTGCAAAAGATTTTAAAGACCAGCTGAGCGGCAATACATTAAATCTGGTAAAAGGATATTTCATAAATATCGTAGAGAATACAAAAACGCCAAACGACTGTATCGTGATATGTAAAAACAAGGCAGGAACAGGGTATTTCGATAGTGTGCAAAAAGCTTTTATCATAATTTCGAAGTATCAGAATCGTATTTTTACCGCCTTAGGCATTATATTCGCACTTTATTATTTTTTTAGCGGTTATAAAAAGCCCGACGTTTATACATTAATCAGTTTTTACATACTGTATACCATTGCATTATCAGGAATTTCATCCCATCAGGGCGACAGGTTCCACCTTGTTTTCTTTCCGTTTGTCATAGTATTGGCAGGGAAATTTTATGCACAGCGATACAGTACCAAAATAGTACCGGTTCAGGAATGAAAAAACTATCTATAATTATACCTGTTTTTAACGAAGCAAAAACAGTGCATTTAATACTGAATAAAATTAAGGCTGCTGTTTTGCCCGACGGCATAACAAAAGAGATCATTATAATAGACGATTTTTCTACCGATGACACCGTAGGCGCTATTGAGAACTATATGTCTCAGAATTCCGATTTGGCGATGACATTCTTCAGGCATCAGAAAAATAAAGGTAAGGGCGCAGCACTGCATACCGGAATCAAGGAGGCTACCGGCGATCTTATCATCATTCAGGATGCCGACCTTGAATACGACCCAAACGAATACAATATACTTTTAAAACCTGTACTGGACGGACACGCCGATGTAGTGTACGGATCGCGGTTTATGGGTGGCAATCCACACAGGGTGCTATTCTTTTGGCACACCATAGGTAACAAGTTCCTTACATTCCTGTCTAATATGTTTACCAATCTGAACCTGACGGATATGGAAACCTGCTATAAACTATTTGATGCCAAAATATTAAAATCGCTGACGCTTACCGAAAACCGTTTTGGTTTTGAACCCGAAGTAACCGCTAAAATATCAAGGATAAAAAGGATAAGGATTTACGAAGTTGGCATTTCGTACTACGGAAGGACTTATGAAGAGGGTAAGAAAATAAACTGGAAAGACGGTGTTAAAGCAATTTACTGCATCCTGAAATACGGAATGCTGGGGATGAAGTGATACCTATTTTCGATTAATCATCTTCTCTTTTCCTTTATAATAAAGTCCTGAACACTTTTCGGCAAAGCCAAAGTACGTGTTTTCACTAAATGATTCAAGGTCAGTTGCCGTAAGTTTGATTTTAGTTTTAATGGTTGGGATGCTGATAAGCTCCTCTTTTTCCTGGTCATAGTAATTCCAGTTGCCAATGTAACTTCCCGTAACTAGGTTTACACTCGATTCGCCACTGCCATCGTTGGCAGCATTGCCAAACTCGTAGCGGCTCATGCCAATAAGCATTATCTTTTTTGTTTTCGCATCATACCTAAACTGGTTACTGTAACCCGCCCGCATCCAGTTGTTATTAAAGTAAAAGCCATTTTTAGCGGCTGCAATGCCCGATGATTCATTGAGTATCTCAATTGGCTTGCTTTCCATTTTCCTGAATTGCTGTGTAGACAAACGGCATACTATAACAGACCTTATGGTATCAACATACACCGAATCCATTACGCGGTCGGCATCAAGGTCTTTTACCAGCTTGTTTTGGCTATACGTTGTTATCTGAAAGAGGGTAAACAGGAGTAGGAGGGTGGTTTTCATTATGTTATGTAAATGTACATTGTTAATTGCTACGTATAGTGCATCTTATGCGATTATCGATTTTTGAAATTATAACGGAATGAAATTCAGGATCAGTCTCTATGCTTTGATAGTAATGTTTATTCGTCTTTTTAAACTTTGTCGTATCAATCTTTTTTAGTAATTCAGCAAGATCGTGTTCTGTAAATGTCACATCTATAACTTTAAGCGACTGTCCTGAAGGTCCGAAATTTTGATGGCGTATATCTTTATAATTTACAATAGGAGTACCTATAGTTTTCTCAACGGATTTAATATAATCTTTGTCTGATTCTGAACAAGATGCTAAAAGTAGAATGGACAATATAAAGAACACATATTTCATGGTAATGATTTAAATTACAACACCGCAAGCAGTATAATCAAGATTAAAAACACGATAAGAAAGAACACCGGCCTGTTTGCTTCGCTGTCTGTATTGGTCACGTTTGCCGTCCGGTTGATCTTCTTTTCGTTAGGTTTCGTCAGGATTTCTATTTTTGCGCTAAAACGATGGTCGCCATTGCATATTTTGAGCAGCTTTTCATGAATGACAAGCTTAAATTCGTCAGGAAGGAAAATACAGGAAACCAGTATTTCGTCGAGGATTAGGTTTGTTGTAACAATATCGTTGGCAGTAACCAAAAGCCTTATGGTTTCGTCAGACAACAGGTCGTTGATAACATTAAAAAGTCTGATTTCATTGATCTGGCCTCCGGCATTAAGCACCTTTGTCTTTATCCTTTTAAACAGCGTAAGAAAGGTTACAGGCGTTGCCTGTCCGGGTTCAGCCGTGCTTTTGCCGTGATGGTGGCTGCGGTTGTCCTGCGCATAATCGTAGGCATTGCGTTTGGGTAAATCGCCAAGGATGATGTACGATTCCGATATCTCCTTAAATCGCTCCTCACTTGCTTTGTCGCCATCGTTCTTGTCAGGATGGTGCTGCACGGCGAGCTGCCTGTAGGCTCTCTTTATTTCGTCCTGTGATGCATTGCGTGCAACGCCAAGTATTTTATAGTAGTCCGTCATTTAGGCAACCGTTGGAACTGTAAAAATAAGAGAAAAAATTAAGTTATCGGCTTTAGGGTTGCTGGTTATTGCATTCGCCGGAGTGTGTCTCATACAGCCTATTTAACCCGCCCTTCATACCAAATAGCTCAACCAGTCGTTATATTTGCGGAATAACTTATTTATCTGCTTTAATGATTTTAAGGTTTTATTTTTTACTGATAACTATTGCTGTTAGCCAAAATTCGTCAGGACAGTCGGTTGATACTACCTACATAGGGCAATATCCACAGAAAATGATGGTAAAAGCCTTTGTTTCGCGAAACGGAATCGTGATAGGACATAACGACAAAGATTATTCTCCAAATAATCCTGTACGCCTCGGATTCGGTTTTTCGCTAAAGAATACTGTTGTAAATCTTAGTTCGAGCTTCGGTATCTTTCCGGCCGAAAAAGACTATGGCGATACAAAATCGGTTGATTTCCAAATCCATAATTACGGCAAAAAGATTCTTGTAGACCTGTACTATCAAAAATACAAAGGCTTTTATAATGATAACGGCAACGTTACGCTTTATCCTTCCACTTCTGCACAAATGATAGGGGGAGAACTGACCTATGTTTTTAACCACAAGCGCTTTTCTACAAAGGCAGCGCTGGAACAAACCGAAAAACAGCTGCAATCGGCGGGGAGCTTTTTATTGGGAGGCGGGGCGTACCATTACAGGATACGGCTTGAAGAGGCATTTGGCGCAGGAAACAGCAGTGTAAATAATTTTCAGTTAGGCGTTAATGCCGGATATGGCTATTCATGGGTTATTAATGAACACTGGCTGCTTTCAGGAATGGCAACAGTAGGGGTTAATGCCGGTAATGAAGTTGATGTGCTTGAAGATGGAAAAATAAAGCTATACCCAACAGCCTTTGCCCGTGGCGGTGCAGGCTACCACAAAAATGACTGGGGTATTGGTATGTCTTTCCTCGTGAATAACAAATTGTTGTATTACACAACGGATAGTTTTAGCCTTACTTCGGTAAACCTTCAGATTACGTATATAAAGCACTTTGATAGCGTTTTTAAGAGGAAGTAGGGGTTACGTTCGACTAATCGCTTCGTGTCTTTATTAATTTAGGTACGAGCGAGACGCTCGCACCAGCGGGGTGCTCGTGTTGCCATTATTGGGTTTGAGTGAAGCTGTCATTCTGAACGCAACGCAGCGAAGTTGAAGAATCTCTTTTGCGCTGGCGCGAGGCTCTGGCTCGTGTCCATATTAAATTGGGTACGAGCGAGACGCTCGCACCAGCGGGCAGTTCCTCCGGTTTGATTAGATATATAAATACCTGTTGGATGATTAATGATTAATCCAAGACCAACGGCATTCCAAAGTTTTATAATTGGCATTCAGTTATTTTTTGCTTTTTGAGTAAATCAAATATATAAATTAAGCTGAAGTAAGAAAGAACCTGTTTTAATTATTTCTCAACCCATTTCCTTAACAACTTCTCATTTGCCGTAAGGCTGCCTATCATAACGTAATTGTTGTATTGAAGTATCGTTGATTCGTCTACTTTTTCTTTAACAACACCTATGTTATTGGCATAGAAAGAATGCATGAAATAACAATCAGAAGAATCCTTAATGATATAGCCTGTATGAAAATCGAGCCCTATTATAAAAACAGAATTGTTTGGCTGAGACTTAAGCCATGCCTTTAATTTTTCTAATTTCGTAAACGAATGTATATCGGTGCATAACGCTTTTATCATATCGCCTGAACGGCATTCGGCAAGTTCCCTGCGCTTAATTTTAAGGCCTACATCTTCCAGCGTAGTGGTAACAAAATAACCGCAGGCAATGGTACCCGACTTTGGTATGCGCGTAGTACCATAAAAGTCCCATGGAGTACCTTTCCAATATAAATAAATATCGTTGTTGATAAGTGTAAAGAAATAATCAGATATTTCTTTATATGGACGGGGGGACAATTCTTTTTTATGTTTTAATACCGAATTCTTAAACTCAGCATAATCTGATGCAATACTTATAGTATCGGTAGGTTTTATACTATTAGTAGCAATAATTTCAGGCTTTTCCTTGTGGCATCCAACAAAGAGGATTGTGAGCAAAACAAAAAATAAGGATCTCGTAATTAATAGTAATGGGTGTACTATATTAACTGATTTTTAGTCCTTAATATTGTTAGTGCAAAAAAGCCCCCTTCAATTAAGAACAGGGCTTAGTGTGTGGTCACTATTTCTCTTTACTCAACATTCTTTTCCAGAACAAACATGGTTGGCAAACCGCTGTTGATCACAATCCTGCTGATAGTAGTTTCTTCACAAAGCTTTATAACATCTTTTGATTCAAGCATTTTATACGGTATTGGTTGCTTTGCCCAACTGAACAATGCCTGCTCATCGGTAAATGCTCCCAGTACGTTTATGCCGTCGATATTAAATACACTGCTTAATCGTAGTGTTTTGCTTTCGCCCTCTGTAGCCGATTCCTGATTTTCTGGCTTGTCCTTAATACAGCAGCGAATCGCCGTTAAGAAGTTCCATTATAACATCTTTGTAGGCGTCACTGTTTCCTTTTTCCTTTTGATATATGTCTAATAGAATAGAAAGTTTACTGTTCTTCACTTCGATAGTTTATTTTTTAATAATTTATTTCTCAATTAAGTTATTGTGTGGTTCAGGTGTCATTTCGACTGAAGCGTAGCGGAATGGAGAAATCTCAGGATTTTAAATGAGATTTCTCCACTCCATTTCATTCCGGTCGAAATGACAGAACCTCAGACTTGAGGGCAACCATCAACTGGCAACCAAAAATTACAATTTCTCCCTCAAATATTCTCCCGTAACTGATTTAGGATTCTTCGCCACTTCTTCCGGTGTGCCGAAAGCCACCAAATGGCCGCCGTTCTCACCGCCTTCAGGACCAATGTCAATAATATAATCAGCACACTTGATAAGGTCAAGGTTATGCTCAATAACAATAATAGAATGCCCTTTATCTAACAATGCTTCAAACGAAGCCAAAAGCTTCTTGATATCATGGAAATGCAGACCCGTAGTAGGTTCGTCAAACACAAAAAGGACTTTATCTTTTGTCGCGCCCTTTACAAGGAACGATGCCAGCTTGATACGCTGCGCCTCACCACCCGAAAGGGTAGACGATGACTGACCAAGCTGAACATACCCTAAGCCCACATCCTGTAAAGGCTGAAGTTTGGTCATAATCTTGGTTTGCTTGTGCTCACTGAAGAACGACACGGCGTCGTCAATGGTCATGGTAAGGATATCGTCTATGTTTTTGCCTTCAAAGGTAACCTCAAGCACTTCTTTCTTAAAGCGCTTGCCATTGCAGGTTTCGCACTCAAGGTGAACGTCTGCCATGAACTGCATCTCGATGGTTACTTCGCCTTCGCCTTTACAGGTTTCGCAGCGTCCGCCATCTACGTTAAACGAGAAATGTTTGCTCTGGTAACCACGCACCTGCGACAGTTTTTGTTTCGAGAACAGGTCACGGATATCGTCATACGCCTTAATATACGTCACAGGATTGGAACGCGAACTGCGCCCGATAGGGTTCTGGTCTACGTACTCAATATGTTTTATATGGCTGTAACTGCCCTGTAGTTCGGTGAACTGCCCGGCCTTTTCGCCCACGCCATCCAGTTTTTTCTGAAGGGCTGGGAATAATATTTTTTTAACCAGTGTACTCTTGCCGCTGCCTGAAACACCCGTAATCACGGTAAGGCAGTCTAACGGAAAAGTGACATCTATATTCTTAAGGTTGTTTTCGCGTGCGCCGATAACATCAATATGGTGCTTGAACTTACGGCGTTTTTTAGGAACGCTAATCTCAAGTTCGCCATTCAGGTATTTCGCGGTAAGCGAATCTGATTTCAGGATTTCATCATACGTGCCCTGTGCCACAAGCTGACCGCCGTATGTACCCGCTTCAGGGCCAATGTCTATGATCATGTCGGCTTTTTTCATGATGTCCTCGTCGTGCTCTACCACAATAACGGTATTGCCCAGGTTGCGAAGGCCTTCCAGGACTGTAATAAGCCTTTCTGTATCTTTTGGGTGCAGGCCGATACTCGGCTCATCCAGAATGTACATCGAACCCACAAGGCTGCTACCCATAGAGGTAGCCAGGTTGATACGCTGCGACTCTCCGCCTGAAAGCGTAGCCGAACGTCGGTTAAGCGTAAGGTAATCAAGCCCCACTTCCTGAAGAAAGCTCAAGCGGTTGTTGATCTCTATCAGCAGGCGTTTTGCCACTTTAAGGTCAAACTCACCAAGTTCCAGTTTGGCAAAGAAGTCTGCCAGGTTCTTGATAGGCAGGTCAACAAGATCAGATATCGTGTGGTTGCCCACTTTTATATAATTCGTTTCCGTCCTCAGGCGTTTGCCTTTGCAGGTAGGACATTTTGTTTTTCCGCGGTAGCGTGACAGCATCACACGGTTTTGTATCTTATAGTTTTTCTCTTCCAGTTCGGCAAAGAAATCGTTCAGTCCGGTAAAGTATTTGTTGCCGGTCCATATCAGCTGCCTGTCGGTTTCCGATAACTGGAAGTATGGCTTATGCACAGGGAAGTCAAACTTGTGCCCGTTGTTAACCAACTGGTCGCGGTAGTACCCCATGCTTTCGCCACGCCACGGGTAAATGGCATTTTCGTATACCGAAAGGGCGGTATTAGGCACAACAAGTTCTTCATCAATGCCAATGATGCTGCCATAACCTTCGCAGGCAGGGCAGGCCCCATACGGATTGTTGAAGCTGAAAAGGTGTACGTTAGGCTCAGGGAAGGTAATGCCGTCCAGTTCAAAATTATTGCTGAACGCCATTCGGTTACCGGTAGTCACTTCCTGAAGGAACAGTTCGCCCTTACCTTCGTAAAAAGCGCTCTGTACGGCATCGGCAAGGCGGTTGTAGAATTCCTCCTCGTCTTTCACTACCAATCGGTCTACCACAAGAAGGACTTCTTTATTGGCAAGGTCAACACCCGGAAGTTCGTCCAGGCGGGTGGTTTCGTTATCTACCAGAACACGGGCAAAACCCTGCTGCAGCAATACGCCAAGTTTTTCGTCTAGCGTACGGCCTTTCTCTATATGCACGGGCGCAAGCAGCAACCAACGGCTGTCAGCTTCAAAAGCTTTGACTTCGTTCATTACATCAGTAACGGTATGCTTTTTTACCTCACGTCCTGAAACAGGCGAGTAGGTGCGCCCAATACGTGCGAAAAGCAGTTTCATGTAGTCATAGATCTCGGTGCTGGTGCCTACGGTAGAACGGGCATTGGTTGTGTTTACCTTTTGCTCGATGGCAATAGCGGGCGCAATACCTTTAATGTATTCTACCTTAGGCTTGTCAAGGCGGCCAAGGAACTGGCGTGCGTAGCTCGATAAGCTCTCCACATAGCGACGCTGGCCCTCGGCATAGAGGGTGTCAAACGCGAGGCTCGACTTACCCGAACCCGAAAGCCCCGTAACCACCACCAACTTATTTCGCGGAATGGCAACATCTATGTTCTTGAGGTTGTGCAGCTGCGCACCTTTTATAAGTATGTTTTTCTTAGGCTCTAATTTAGAAAAATCGGTCTTTATCATGGCAAAATTTGAATAGGCAAAGATACGGATTTACAGGCACAATTTTGTTAAGGGAAATGAAACGGATTTTTTATTAATGAAGAGAGAGATTTCTTATATTTGAGTTAAATAATCAAAGATGATATTAAAAAAACACCTCAAGGATACAGCTTATATAAGTAGATTAAATGAATTATATAATATTTCTCACGCATTAAGACACTGTATTATTTTAGATGACAATTTTGCAGATAATATTAATTTTCAGTTGAATCTTACACCAACTGGTAATAAGTTATTTAATTATTTAAAGAAAGAAAATCCAGCAGTAAATAATTGCGTAATTTATTTAGCTATTTTTTTTGATTTTTATTACGATAAACTTTATTTTGATATCGAAAAATTCGATATAGAGAATCTTTATTTACTTATTGAAAATTGGATTAGTCAAAACAAAATCAAATATCCATGGATCTATGGAAAAGAACTTTATGATAAATATTTTGATGAATTTAATAACCAAGAAGAGGATTTATCATTTCAGGATACAGTTAGACTTTTAGAAAATACATCTAAAGGCGTTTTTCAAATTGAGAATTTAATCATTGGGCCGTTAGGTATAACTAAAAGTACTACTAATAGAAGAATAATGCCAACAAATGAGATTCACCTTTGGCATTGCCCTGATCCTTCTTGCCCGTCATTTCATAAAGCTACCTTGAATAATTCTGATGACAGTAAAATTCTAGGAATTTTGGACGATATAGATATTTATAATGATGATAAAGAACTCTTCAACATTACACCAGTAATCACTCGCTACAAGGGGGAGTATTATGATCCTTATTCGTTAGAGGGGCTATATGAATTAATTGTTAATGCTTTTGGTGCAGAAGAGCATAGGAGTATAGTATCAAGATTGTTGAAAAAGGAATCTATTCGCGATTTATTACCCTCAAAGTTTAAAAAAGGCTCTGCTGAAGAAATATGTAGAACATTATCAAAGGATGAGTGCTTAAATGTCTTGTTGATTTGTGATAATAAAACTTTATTTAGACATATCGAAGACTTAATTTTTGAAGGTGATATAATTATCCCTAATACTGAAGTGAGGTCTTCATATATATTCCATGAATATGGACATTATGACACTTATCTACAATGCAACAAATTAGGAATTAGAGTAAACTCAAATGCGAATAATATTGCAAATTTAAAATTAAAAAAATTATTAAAAGATATTTATAACGATTCTCCACTTAGAGAAAATTTGAATTGGAGCTTAAGGCGCTTTGATCAATCATTAAGTTTAGATCAAAAGCTTGATATGTATATTTATGAAGATGATCCTTTAAAGATAATTAATGAGATAATATTAAACGGCCCTACACAATTAGAAAGAGCATCAAAACTTCTTTTAGGAAAATTTGAAGCTCATAATAATGTTGAAGAAGAGAAAAGATTAGTAGAAAAAATAGCTTGGAAATTGGGTTATGAAATAAATTTATATCCGAATTTTTTAGCAATATTTTGGAAGAATTTAAGTGCTTTCAAAAACGACGTACTTCTTTCGAATATTTATAATGAAAGCGATAAAGCAAGAATAAGAAGTAGTGCTGTTAATTTGTTTGTTTCTATGGAAGAAATATTACAACAATCTTTGTCTTTTGTTACTTGGGCATTACTTTCAGATCATTATATCGATACCAAGTTTAAATACATTTATGAAGATGCGAGACAATTTATGGTAAACGAATTGGATAATTATGAATATACAAATAATGAATTTTTAAAATTAGACTTATCAGGTAAAAACACTTTGTATCCTCTAATTCATGGATTTAGCGCTCTATTAAAAAAATGTGATAGTATTATAAGTGATAGTACCAAATATAAAAGGCCTAAAAAAGAATTTCCAAGTTTTTATCAGGAAGATCCCTTAAAAATATTTCCTTTTGAGCATAAAAAATTTATATTAGATATCTCGCCATCCAATTATTCAAAGTTAAAAGAAATATTATCTTTAGTACCTACCGAATCTGGAAAAGGAAAAATTATGGATATTAGAAATAAATTACAGCATCAACGTGAAGATTTTCCTCTTCAAGACGAAATACTTACTGCAATTACTTCAATTGAAAAATGCTTTTCAATCTTAGAAAACGAAGGGATTTATCCAGATGTTTATTTATTTAAGAAGTTTCATAATGATGAATATAACAGAAAAAAAATATTTGTTTATAATTATAAAGGTAATGAAATTCAATTTTTTAGTTCATCCGAGCTTCGAGGTTCGCATTTACCAAGTTTATATAAGCCGTTGGTCTGTATTAAATCTATAATGCTCGGTTATACAAATCATCCTGTTACTTTTTCATATCTGGAAAAGTCAAATTATCAATCTTATTGGAAAAATTACCCGAGAAAGAAACACAAAGAGAATTAATTAATACTTTAGAATATCTGAATAAATAAATTATGCCAATTAACCGCTTCCAGAACCTTATAAGTACTGTCCCTGATAAATTCAGGATAATTCCTGATAGGGGTTTAGCCCATAAAACTGCTCCTGGAAAATAGAGCAATAATGAGATCATTGGCCATTGCAACAAACAATTTAACTCATACTGATTCAGTTATTTTAGATTAAAAATGCAAACACCACCATACCTTTCCCCAGGCGATAAAGTCGGGGTTGTAAGCACCGCAAAACGTTGCGAACTGCACGAAATAAACGACGGCCTCGCCCTGCTTAAAAGCTGGGGACTTGAGCCTGTAATAGGCCGAAACGCCTTTGAAACCGACGGTTTCCTTGGAGGAACGGATGCGCAAAGGCTCGCCGACTTTCAGCAGATGCTGGATGATACATCTCTAAAAGCCATCTTTTTTACTAAGGGCGGCTATGGCACAATGCGTATTATTGATGCTGTCGACTGGACAGCGTTTAAGGCCAGTCCAAAATGGCTGGTAGGTTATAGCGATATTACACTGCTGCATTGCCATGTCCATAATTTTGGCATCCAAAGCCTGCATTCTGTAATGCTTCAGGGAATTCCTAAAAGCAATGCGGCATCCTCTGAAACAATACGAACAGCACTCTTCGGCGAAAGCCTTAGCTACAGTATTCCGGTTCAGCCTGAAAACAGGGCGGGTGATAGTATAGAAGGTATGCTCGTAGGCGGTAACCTTTCTATTCTGTATGCTGTGGCAGGATCAGCATCGGATATTGACACTACCGATAAGATACTTTTTATAGAGGATATCGACGAATACCTCTACCATTACGACCGTATGCTTATCTCACTTAAAAGGGCAGGAAAACTGACTAACCTTAAAGCAGTCATCATTGGCGATATGATAGATATTAAAGATTCTACGATTCCATTCGGCAGAAACGACAGAGAGATAACGTTAGAGCATTTTGATTGTCCGGTTTACTTTGGGTTCCCTTCCGGGCATTCAGAGGATAACAGGGCACTTATTATGGGGCAAACTATTAGGATATCTGAAACTGGTAATAATATTAAAATTAGCTTTGAAATATAATGGAAGAAAGTAATGTCATCTATGAGCTTTGTGAAAAAATAGTCACCAGATCTGATTTTGAAAAATTTCTTGAGGAACTTCGAAATAATTATGCTACTCATAAGTCCAAAGTATGGGATAATGATACTTTAGAATCATTCTTAGATGGATTATATGGTTATAATTACAAAGCTAATAATGATAAACCTTCGTGGAAACTTTTTGCTCAAATGTTATTAGCTGCAAGAGTGTATGAATGATATGCTGCTTACCGATAAAGAATACCAATTAGAACGTTTTTCCAGTAAAGGCGGTTGGACATACGTTGCCCTGCCTGAAATAGAGAAGAATAAAGAAGCTGCTTTTAGACTTGTTAAGGTTAAAGGTGTTATTGACAGTTATGAAATTAGCGGCGTGAGCCTTATGCCTTTTGGTAACGGCAATCTTATTCTCGCTGTTAAGGCCGAAATAAGAAAGACTATAGGCAGGGAGGAAGGTGATTATGTACATATCAGATTGTATAAAGACGATTCGGTTTTTCAGATCCCGGATGATTTTAAGGAGCGCTTAATAGATGAAGGCCTATTGGAAATCTAAAAAAGCTATAAACAATGGGAGCAAAAGATGTGTATACAACATATTTTTTCTGCCAAACGTAAAGAAACCATTAAGGAAAGGATTGTTAAAATTATTTTTAAACTAAAACACGGGAAACGAATAGTTTAACAATAGTATTGTGATATGTTGAAAACACCTCATAATATGCTGAGATTTGCTTTATATTGTGCAAATAATGTTAAAATTTACACTGAGTGTTGCATTTTATATTTTATTTATATTATATTTGGCTTATAATTAATTCAAAATTAACATCGCCTATACAAAAAACTACTTTTTAGCGAACCCATAAAGTTCTGTTTTACCGAAACCAAATTCAAAAAAACTAAAAAGTATTTGCTATGGCTAATGTTGTAATCCCCGACGCAGTTCTGGTTAAAAATTATGTAGATGGAGACGAAAATGCTCTTTCTGTACTTATCACCAGACACCAATCAAAAATTTACGGTTTTATCTACTCAAAAGTTACCGACAGGGATATTGCTGACGATATCTTTCAGGATACTTTTATCAAAGTAATAAAAACACTTAAGTCTAATTCGTATAACGAAGAGGGTAAGTTCCTGCCATGGGTAATGCGTATTTCGCACAACCTTATTGTAGATCATTTCAGGAGAAACAAAAAAATGCCAATGTTTCGTGAAACAGAGGAGTTTTCTATCTTCTCTATTATGACAGACAACAGCCCTAACGTAGAGAACAGGATCATAACAGAACAGGTGGAAAACGACTTGCAAAGGCTTATTGAAGAACTTCCTGATGATCAGAAAGAGGTACTTCAAATGAGGATTTACCAGGACCTTAGCTTTAAGGAAATCGCAGACATGACAGGGGTTAGCATTAACACAGCCCTTGGAAGGATGAGGTATGCGCTGATGAATCTTAGAAAAGTTATAGAAAAAAATAAAATTATTTTGACCAACTAGGCAATATAAAGACGCTGCGTTGCGTTGTATAGGAAAACATAACAAACAAAACCTATACATGGCAAAACTTTACTCTAAAAAAAAATCAGCAGCTTCTCCAACAATGTTACCTAAAAAAGAAACTATAGATTTTATCCTTAACTACTCAAAAGCATTGAAAATAGTTAAGACGTCTAACGGAACATACGAGAATATGTCTAATTAAGAAAAACCTCCCGCGAGCTAACGGGAGTTTTTTTTTACGGCTTTGTTTTCATACTCTTCCAGTACCGATTTTCGGCCAATCGTTGCGGTAATAATGTCTTTTTTAAGATCCCAGCCCCGCGCCGGCGAATATTCGCGTCCGTACCAAATGATCTGGAGATGCAGCTCATTCCATTTTTCTTCAGGGAAAAGTCGCTTGGCATCTTTCTCGGTCTGAACCACGTTTTTGCCATTGGTAAATCCCCAGCGGTACATCAGTCGGTGAATATGCGTGTCTACCGGAAATGCAGGTACGTTAAATGCCTGGCTCATAACCACACTTGCTGTTTTATGGCCTACAGCAGGTAATTCTTCCAAAGCCTCAAAACTTTGCGGCACTTCGCCGTTGTGTTTATCGATAAGGATATGCGAAAGTCCATGTATGCCTTTGGCCTTCATCGGCGAAAGCCCCACAGGTTTAATTATCTCCCTTATTTCCTCTACCGTCATCTTGATCATATCATACGGATTATCTGCCTTTGCAAACAACAGGGGAGTGATCTGGTTTACACGTACATCGGTGCTTTGTGCACTCATCAATACTGCAATAAGCAGGGTATAAGGGTCTTTATGGTCTAAAGGTATTGGGATTGTAGGATATATCTCGTAAAGGGTGTCCATTACGAACTGTACCTTTTGCGCTTTGGTCATTTTGGTGTATTTTAGCTTTACAAATATACATATATGACAACACTTACAAAAGGAGATAAAGCTCCTGATTTTTCGGGAGTTGACCAGGATGGCAAAACACATAAGCTTGCCGACTATAAAGGAAAAAAACTTGTTGTTTTCTTTTACCCAAAGGCGAGCACACCAGGCTGTACGGCTGAGGCCTGCGACCTGCGTGATAATTACCACCGTTTTCAGGCACAGAACTATGAACTGCTTGGGGTAAGTGCCGATAGCCAGGCGAAACAGACAAAGTTTAAAGAAAAGTACGAGCTGCCTTTCCCGCTGCTTGCCGATGAAGACAAAAGCGTGATCAATGCGTTTGGTGTATGGGGTCCTAAAAAGTTTATGGGTAAACTATTTGACGGCATCAAACGTGCCACTTTTGTGATAGATGAGAACGGGATTATAGATGAGGTAATTACTGCCGTTAAGACCAAAGAGCATACTGCGCAGCTGTTAAAATAAGAACAGGCGCTTCATTCCGCCAGAAGGTTTTCCGGTAAAGGCAAGCATTCCTGAACCATTGCGTTCGGGTGTGCTGCTGTTTACCAGCGAAAAGTTTACATAGCCGTTTTCAGAATTTCCTGTAATCCTGCCTTTTACAGTCAGGGTTACGTTTCCGGTATCATTGGTTATGCCTATAACTTCGGCTATAGTAAGCCATGATGGAAAAGTAGGAACGGAGAACCGTACTCGTTCATTTGCGGCAGGTTTGCCTGCGCTGTCTTTTATGTTGGCTGTCACGGTAAATTTAAATTCTCCGTTTGATGACAGTTCCGATGCGTCAATCGTTGGATTGGCAGGGGAAAATCTGAATGTGCCTTTGGCTGTGCCAGTTTGCCTTGTAATTGCCATGATGGGGTAGATTTTTGGGGGATAATCTATAGTACAAATATCGTGAATTTTTTATAATACAACTACGTATTTTTACCTGTTTTTTAAACAAATAATTAACATTTAGATATTTTGTAGTACAAAACCGTAATAGTAAGATTGATAACGACTAACGGTGTTATAATATTACGTCGCCGATAAAGTGCCTTTTTCGGCAGTCAAAAGGAAATATCAATTATTTAAAAATTAAATATTTTAGTTCGTTAGGGTTTCATCACGTTTATCTTGAACCGCAGGGCATGTCGATAGTCAATAAGCACATCAATATGTTTCAGTTTTTTGCTGTCAACTACGTAGGTAAAACTATAGCTGTCGCTTTTCAGGTCAAACTTAAAGGGTATGTATTGTTGTTCTTCAAGAATATCAGGATCGAGGCTTTGATGATCATCACTCCATTTCCATGGGTTTGGGTTCGATTTAATATTAGTGTTTACCTGTAAATGGCGAAACAGCCTCTTGTGATACCTAAACCTGATTTTTATGGTATCGCCCTCGCATACATTGAGGATACCGCTATCGGGACTTAAAATGTCAAGTCTTTGTATTTCGGTCTGGCCAATGTAGGCATTGTCTCTGTATGTTTTCTTTGCGGTTTCATAAGGCTTATCGCGTATCCATTCTTCATCGGCCGGAAAATGGTCGCGAGACATTTTTTCTATCGGCGTAAGCCAGTAGTATTCTTCAAAGTGTGGATAAAACTTTACATATTTGCCTTTTTTGTTCCTGGCACAGCCTCCCGCAGCCCAGGTGGCGTCAAGGTAATAATACTTTCCGTCAATAAGCATTACGTTCCACGAGTGGTTAAGCCTACCCATTTTACCTATCTCTTCGGGCCTGCTTTTTGTGTAGCCGTTAACTAAAGATCCCTGTATACCGGCATGGTCACACAACTTTTTGAATAAACGGGCATAGCCATCGCAAATACCTTTACGGTTACGTATTACTTTTTTAAGGTAATTATCTTCCCATTTGGCATATTCTATATTGCAGTTCTCTTTCTTTTTGCATTCAAAGAAATCCCTTTTTAGCTTCTTTTTGTTGAGCACCTTATAATCGTAAGCGATGTTATGAGTTACCCATATAAAAATTGCCCGCGCCTTTTCCAGCTGTGTGGAATAGTTTTTCGTAAGTTCGTACGACAAAAGCCTAATGTCGTCTTTGTATTCTACTTTTTTAGCAAGACTGTCTATGGCAGCATACGGACTGACAGGATATACGTAGTATTCTTCGGTAGCTGCATCTTGCGAAAAAGCGAATGAATACACAAATATAAATGCTGCTAGCAGAATGTTTTTCATTAGGAAGGTTTAGATTAATTAGTGTTATACAACTGTTTAATTATACACACCGAATATTTACTCGATACTTCCTCAATAAACCTTGGGAAATCAATATGCGACTGCTCGTCGGCAGCGTCAGATATTGTTCTTATGATCGTGAATGCAACTTTATGCTCAAAACATACCTGAGCCACTGCAGCGCCTTCCATTTCTACACAGAGTATTGTGGGCAATGCCGCCTGAAGCGTGGCCTTTTGTTCATTGTTAGCAAAGAATTGGTCACCACTGGCAATATCGCCAATATGCAGGTTAGGGGTGCTAATACCAAACTGAGCCAGTACATCTGCGCCGATTCTATCTTTCAGTATACCGTCGATGATAAGCGGACTGATGGCTTCTCTAATTTTGTTTAATTTGCTGTCGTCGCATTCAAAAAAGGTCTTACCTAATAACGGAACCTCAAACTGCTGCATCAGTGGGCGGGCGTCCATATCGTGCTGGTAAAGCCTTTTGGCAATTACTATGTCGCCAACATTTAGCGAATGGTCTATTGCACCTGCAACACCTGTAAAGATAATTTCGTCAACATTAAAAACGTGGATTAATGTGGCAGCAGTCGCAGCAGCTGCTACCTTGCCCCAGCGCGAAAACACAACCACGGTATTAATGCCGTTTATAGTGCCCGATGTATAGGATCTCATCCCGATAACCCTGCGCACCGGATTGTTTAGCAAGGCGGTAACGCCGTCTATTTCCTGTGGCATGGCACCCATAATGCCAATAGTTTTTCCTGTCATAAATATGCTTTAGCAGGACAAATATAAAGAGTTTAAATATACTTGTATAAGCCGTTTTAAACCTGTCCTGTCATTTTAGCAAGGCCATGATAGCCCACCATGCTTTTCTTTGCTTCAGACAAGTGGTTTACAGCTTCCTGTAATTGTTGCTGTCCCGTAATTTCAATATCACTTCCTATTGGTTCATTGTAGTTACTGATGAAGGAAATTTTCTCAATGAGGCTGTCCTCTGTAAGTATGAGTTGTATCGCATCATCAGGGCTGTTAACAGGCGGGAAAGCGTTTTTTTTCAGGCAGACATTTACGAGGTCAATTATGATATTCATGCCTCTGTTAAACTCATTTTCATACGTCGCCCGCGCTTTTTCGCGGAGGTTGCCATTCAGCTTTGAGCTAGCCATCAATTCATTATAAATGTGCCTGGAAGCCGTTAATGTTTCAAGGATCTGCCTTGTCATAGTAGGTATGTTTTAGTTGGTAGTACAAAGCTAAAACATAGCGGTGGCGTGGCTTTACGTAAAAATACCTGTTTTAATTATTTTTGATTATGCTGTTTTACGTAGGAAGGATTGTTTAGATGTAAGATTTAATACACACAGCTCATAAGAGATGTTTTTAGACTCCCTGTTTCGGAAAATCTTTCAAATCTTTAAAGAAAGGTTTGTTGTTGGCCATACTGTCTTTAATGGCCCATTCTCCCATTCCGTAAAGCACAGGGCCTAAAGCACTGCCCATTTCAGTTAGGCTATAGGTAACATGCGGCGGTACAACCGGCAGTGCCGTGCGAACCACCAGGTTATCAGTCTCCAGCTGCTTGAGGTGCTGTATCAGCATTTTTTCTGTAATTGCAGGGATGGCCTTACGCAATTCTCCGTATCTTTTCGCCCCCGTTAGCAGGTGGAACAAAATGATTGGTTTCCAGTAACCGCCTATCTTTTCCATAACATAGGTTACAGGGCATTCCTCGTGGGCAAAACGTTTGTTTTCCTGTATGGTAGAGCTTTCTTTAATTTGTGTCATAGATACATACTTTAGGGTAAGTACTTGTATAAAAGTAAGTACAAATATACATTTGTTCCATCATTAATTAAAATTAAAAACAAATGAAAATTACAGTTACAGGTTCTTTAGGCAATATAAGCAAAAGGCTTACAGAACAATTGATAGATAAAGGACATACCGTTACAGTAATAACACATAACCCCGACAAAGCTTCGGCGATAGAAGAGCTTAACGCAATTCCGGCGGTGGGGTCATTATACGATTACGATTTTGTTGTTAAGGCGTTTACAGGTGCCGATGCCGTGTATGTAATGATACCCCCCAATGCACAGACTAACGACCTTAAGGCAGAAATGAAGACATTGTCTAATATCTATGCCCGTGCTACAGAAGCTACAGGTGTAAAATATGTGGCCAACCTGAGTGGGATAGGGGCACAGAGCCCTGAAGGCAACGGGCCATCGAGTGCGTTTTACTATTCTGAAGGAAGGCTTAATGAGCTTGAAGGTGTAAATGTACTGCATCTGCGCCCGGGTATGTTTTATACTAACCAGCATGGCAGCGTGGGTATGATTCAGCGTATGGGTTTCATGGGTAATAACTTTGAAGCTTCTGCGGTTATTGCCATGACGCATCCTCATGATATTGCCGATGCTGCTGCCCAGGCTCTTGATGCTTTGTCTTTCAGCGGTAAGCAGATCAAATATGTAGTGAGCGATGAATTAACGGGAGGCGAACTTGCACAAACGTTAGGAAATGCGCTTGGTAAGCCAAATTTACCGTGGGTCGTGTTTGACGACGAACAACTGAAGCAGGGTATCATGCAGGGAGGCTTCTCTCAGCACATGGCCGATAATTTTGCCGAAATGGGCAGGGCAGTAGGTAAGGGAGATATATGGGAACAATATCATGCTGATAAAGCCAATGTTTACGGACACCGAAAGTTTGCAGAATTTGCCAGAGAGCTTGGTGCAATCTATAACAAATAGTAAAAGCATAGAGCAGCCTTACGGCTGCTCTATTAATTTTTTAGGATCGTAACCAAACAAATGATTTTCCTTTATCACTTCTGCAATACCCGGCGGCAGCATCTCTTCCCAGCCTGATTTGCCTTTGTTTATCATTTTAAGTACTTCACGAGAGAAGATATCAAGATTGTCAGGGTCTACTTCTTCAATGTCAATTACCTTACCATTGAATTTAAAGAACTTATAGAGCTCTTTCATTCGCGGATGCACCTTTAGGTTTTCAGAGTCTATTACCTGTCCTTCTTCATCTTTCATAGGGTATACGAATACTTTAAGGTCACGGTAAAACAACTTACCAAAAGCCTCAAGTATACCGCCGCTCAGGTGTCGGTAATATTTCTCGTCAAAAATATCTACAAGATTGCTTACACCCATGGCAAGTCCCATACGGGCTTTAGTGTAGCTTGAGAAATATTCAACCACTTTGTAATATTCCTGGAAGTTAGATATCATTACAGTTTGTCCCAGCGAGCAAAGGAGCTCGGCACGGTCCATAAAGTCACGCTCATCAATTTCGCCTTCAGAACGAAGGTTAGAAAGCGTAATCTCAAATACCACAAGTGCTTTATCCCTGTCTACTTTATTTTCTTCAAGGAACATTTTATATGACTTCTCATACATGTCCATGTTTACCTTTGTAACCGGACGGAAACTACCCCTAAGGGCAAGAATGTTTTTCTTGTAAAGTACAGAAGCCGGCAGTACGTTATGGCCCTGCGGGTCAAACATTACGGCATCGGTCATTCCGTTCTTAACCAGCTGAAGGCTCATAAGCCTGTTATCTACATCGGCAAAACGCGGCCCCGAAAAGTTTATGGTATCTATTTCCAGCTGGTCTTTGTCCAGATGGTCGTACAGGTAGCGCAAAAGTTTCTTGGCATCGTTGTATTTGTAAAATGCACCATAAATAAGGTTTACACCCAGTATACCCAGTGTTTCCTGCTGAAGGCGTGCATCGGTTTCCTTAAAGCGTATGTGCAGTGTAATTTCGTTGTAATCTTCATCAGGCTCTACCTGGTAGCGGATTCCTACCCATCCGTGGCCTTTAAACTGCTTGGCAAAATCTATCGTAGCAACCGTATTGGCGTAGCTAAAGAAAACTTTATTAGGATGCTTGTCGCGTTTAAGCCTGTCTTCGGTAATTCTTACCTCGTGGCTTAGCATTTTTTTAAGGCGGCTTTCGGTTACATAGCGTCCGTCTTCCTCAACGCCGTAAATGGCGTCGCTAAAATCTTTGTCATAAGCCGACATCGCTTTTGCAATAGTTCCTGATGACCCGCCGGACCTGAAAAAGTGGCGCACAGTTTCCTGTCCTGCACCAATTTCCGAAAAGGTTCCGTAAATGTTTGCATTAAGGTTAATGCGCAATGCTTTATCTTTTATAGAAGGCACATGCTCAATTATCCTGTCACCCTTTAGGGTTATGTCGTCATCAGTTAATTTCATAGCAAAAAGTGAATATATCGCAAAGTTAGGCATTCAGTACATTTTATAAAACAAATAATGTTATTTTTGTAAAAAATAACCCTATTTTGAAAGTTTGGTTTTTAGGCACAGGAACATCGCAGGGCATACCGGTAATAGGGAGCACTCATCCTGTATGTCTCAGTAACGACCCCCATGATAAACGCCTGCGTGTATCGGTTTGGATACAGTGGAACAATGCCTCGTACGTCATAGACTGCGGCCCCGACTTTCGCCAGCAGATGCTTACCTCAAAATGCGTTAAGCTTGACGGCATACTCTTTACCCACGAACATTCTGATCATACAGCCGGTATAGACGATATACGCCCTTTTGTATTCATGCAGGGCGATATGCCTATTTATGCACAACAGCGTGTAATAGAAAGCCTCAAAAAACGTTTTGAATATATATTTGAGGAAGAAAACAGGTATCCGGGCGCACCGGCGGTAATCATAAACGAGGTAAAAGAAGGACATAGCTTTGAACTTAAAGGCCAGACAATAGTGCCAATAGGGGTAATGCACGGCGACCTTGACATCTTTGGCTACAGGATAGGCGATTTTGCTTATCTCACTGATGCTAAGACCATCGCTCCGGCCGAAGTTGAAAAACTGAAAGGCGTAAAGGTGCTGGTGGTAAGTGCATTGCGTGAAGAGCCTCATAATACACATTTCAGCCTTCAGGAAGCGCTGGATTTTATTGAACTGGTGAAACCCGAACGTGCCTACCTTACGCATATAAGCGCCTTAATGGGCTTTCATGCCGAAGTGCAGAAAAAACTTCCTGAAAATGTATTTTTAGCCTACGATAATCTACAAATAACTATATAAGCTCTACACACAATGAAAAAGAATTTATTCTTATACCTTTTTATTTTTTCGCTGCTTATCAACGTGTTTACCTATATGTTCTTTACAGGTAAACAGAAATACGAACAGGAGCGTGTAACTGCAATGGAAACTAAAGTAAAGGCAGATAAAGACAGCCTTAAGGCTGAAAAGGTTAAGATGGCCAATGAAAATTATTTTACACTTGAGAACGACGTTAATGCAAAAGAATATTTTGCAGGACAGGATGTAACTGCCATCGCCATAAAAGTGAGGGACGAGATCTATAAACAAAATATAACTCCGGGCGGAAATCCGCTTATAGGATATCCTGCAATGGACGGTAAACCGTTCTCTATAGCCAAGATAAGGGTTTTAAATCACCGATGGGTTATAGCCGATTTTTCTAACGGCCTGCGCTGGGGAGAAGTTATCCTGAAATATTTTATTGAAGAGGATGGATCTGTATCTTTTGAAAGAGCAGATACTGTTTTATATGAGTTCAAGCCATATTAATATTTTTTGTACATTAGCTATCCTTAATAAATTCCATGCATGAAAAAACTGGTTTTACTTTTGGCCGCTGCATTGTTTGTCAGCTCGTGCGATCAGATATTGAAGGACCGCAAACGCGACGAAGTAGATGTTAATACAACCGGTAAAAATGTAGTTTTAGGTACTGTTAAAGATGCCCACGGCTGTGTGACGTCGGCTGGCTACAGGTGGTCTAAACTCAGGAAAGATTGTATCAGGCCTATAGAAGAGGGCTATCGCCTTAATACCATCGACGAACTTAAAGATGAAAGTGCAGTAACCAGTGCCTTTGTAGTTTTTGAAGCTGATGGGGGAGACAAGGCAGAATTATTCCTGCCGGAAACCGATGACCCGATATTGCTTGAAAGGGATGGCAAAAATGCTCCTTATAAAAACAAACACTGGCTGCTTGAACAGCAAAAAAAATACAGCCTTAAGAAAGACGGACAACTGTTGTATGCAGGCGCCGAAATTCCCGAAGGCCAAATTACAGGAGACGACAGGGAAGAACAACAGTAAGACTTGTTCCCTATGAAAATATAAAATCCCATCAGCCGCGGCTGATGGGATTTTTTTTTGATGGTGAAATAAAGAAGGACCTTGCAAAACCTTCTTTCCGTACTAACCCAACATCAAACAAGTATTGTTAGTTTGCATAGACCCTTATGTAATCTACGATGAATTCCTGCGGAAAAATGTTATCATCAACTTCAGGACCGCCAAAGTTGCCGCCCACAGCGGTATTTACTATAAAATAAAACGGTTGGTTAAATGGCCATACCTCTACGGATTTATCTTTCGGCTCAAATTTGTAAACCGATTTTCCGTCTACAAAAAATTCAATGTACTCAGCTGTCCAGGTGGCACCATACGTATGATAACCGTCTTCAATATCAGGGAATAACGTTTTTTTTGAACTGGCATGATCACCGTGATTGGCTTTTGTATGTAAGGTAGTATAGACCATATCAGGTTCTTTGCCTACATATTCAAGTATATCTATTTCGCCTGCAAGAGGCCAGCCCGCCTGTTTTATGTTACCGCCCAGCATCCAGAAGGCAGGCCATATTCCCTGGCCTACGGGCAGTTTTGCACGGGCTTCCATGTAGCCGTATTTAAACTCTTTTTTTCCAGCTGTTGTAATTCGGGTTGAGGTATATTTATCGCCCTCTTTCTTCACGGTAATTATAAGCTTACCGTCTTTAAGCTCATGATTGGTCTTGGTATAGATCTGGCGTTCGTTGTTGCCCCATCCGCAAACGTTAGGACAGCCATCGCCAAGCTCATAGTTCCAAATTTTTTCATTCAGGCTTTTGCCGTCAAAATTCTCCTCCCATATCAGTTTGCCTTTTTTTACCTGTGCAGAGGCTATCGTACCTGTTGCAAGAAGCAGTAGTGCTATTCTTTTCATGTGTCGTCTTATTTAGTGAAAGTGAATGATGCCTCGTTCTTTGTAGCAGAATCCCCGCCTACAAAGATTTTAAAGTCACCCGCTTCGGCCTCCCATTTATTATTGGCAGTATAAAATTCAATTGTTTTTTCGTCTATGGTAAAGGTTACGGTTTTTGTCTGTCCTGCTTTTATTTCGGTCAGTTCAAAACCTTTCAGTTCCTTAACAGGACGGGTAACAGACCCAAACAGGTCTCTGATATATAACTGAACAACTTCTTTACCATCTACAGTACTGTTATTCTTTACATCTACGCTGACGGTTATCTTTCCGTTTTTGCCAAAAGAACCTGCACTAAGCTTTACTTTTCCGTATTCAAATTTAGAATAGCTCAGTCCGTAACCAAAAGGGTAAACAGGGGAGTTATCTATATCGCCATAATGCGACCAGAAAACACTCTCTGTAGGCGCATCGCCGCCTGGCCTTCCGGTAGATTTGTGATTGTAGTACATCGGCAGCTGCCCTACCGCCCTTGGAAAAGTCATAGGTAGTTTACCGCTTGGATTGTAATCACCATATAATACCTGTGCGATGGCATGACCGCTCTCTGTACCTAAATGCCAAGCTTCTACTATAGCAGGAACGTTTTGTGCTGCCCACGGAATAATCAGTGGCCTTCCGTTAGTAAGTACAAGCACAACATTTGGATTAGCTTTATAAACAGCCTCTAAAAGCTCTTGCTGCACACCTGGTAAGCCAAGTTCGGCACGGCTGCGGCCTTCGCCTGTCTGCAGGCCGTGTTCTCCAAGCACCATGATCACTACATCGGCAGATTTTGCAGTTGCAATCGCTTCGGCAAAACCGCTTTTATCGGTCGTGTTTATTTTTGTTTCTACTACAAATTGCGGATTGCCTAAAACTACATCGGCACCTTTTGCATACGTAAGCTGATTGCCTTTATATTCGCGCAGGCCTTCCAGTACCGATACTGCTGTGTTATCATCGGCACCTATTCTCCAACTTCCTAAAGGGCTTGTTTTGTCATTAGCCAATGCACCAATCACAGCAATTTTTTGTCCCTGTTTCTTTAACGGAAGAAGGTTCTTTTCATTCTTAAGCAGTACAATAGATTTTTTTGCAACATCAAGCACGCCGTCGTGAAACTCTTTTTTGCCCACGGTAGCAGCCTCACGGGCTTCATCGCAGTATTTGTATGGATTATCAAATAATCCCAGCTGAAATTTAACTTTAAGGATACGGCGCACCGCATCGTTTATTTTGTCTTCAGATACTTTGCCTTCTCGTACCAGTGCTGAAAGGTGTTCTATGTAGCCGGATGATTCCATGTCCATGTCACTTCCTGCATTCGCTGCCATTTCAGCAGCCTGTTTCAGGTCTTTTGCATAGCCATGGCCTACCATTTCGCCCATAGAGCCCCAGTCTGATACTACAAAACCCTCAAAGTTCCATTCTTTTTTAAGTATATCTCTTTGTAAGTAGGTATTTCCTGTGGCAGGGATACCATCTATATCGTTAAATGAATTCATAAACGTAAGCGCACCGGCATCTGCGGCGGCTTTAAAAGGAGGGAGGATAACATTATGCAGCGTGTTGCGGTTCATATCTGCCGTGCTGTAGTCTTTGCCTGCTTCAGCAAAAGAATATCCGGCAAAGTGTTTTACGCAGGCAGCAAGGCTAAATTCGCCCAGATTGCCCTGAAAACCCTTTACACGTGCGGCGGCGATAACGCTGTTTAGGTAGGTATCTTCTCCTGCACCTTCCATAACACGGCCCCAGCGGGCATCGCGTGAAACATCTACCATAGGGGCAAATGTCCAGTTAAGGCCGGATGCGGCAGACTCTGCTGCGGCAATTTCAGCCGATCTTTGTATGGCCTCAAGATCCCAGCTTGCAGCTTCGGCAAGGGGGATGGGGCTGATGGTTTTGTATCCATGAATAACGTCGTAGCCAAAAATTACAGGTATATGCAGCCTGGTTTCTTCTACGGCAATTTTTTGTAATGCTTTTACATCTTTTACACCTTTTACATTAAGCATGGAGCCTACCCATCCTTTTTTAAGATGTTCATATTTTTTTGCGGCCGAACCATCTTTAGGTGCCGGTCCCGTAACATTCCAAAAACCGTTGTACTGATTCATCTGGCCCACTTTTTCTTCGAGGGTCATAAGGCTGAGCAATGAATCTACTTTGCGGTCTATAGAGGTTTTATTTTTTGGAGATGAAGTTATATCCTGTTTTGCCGTACTGCAGCCAAATGCTATGGCAAGAAGTGCGGGCAGGATATATTTGGGTAAATTATATTTCATTATAATTTTTTAAAAGCCAATAGGAGGGAGTCCCGCATATGCAGGACTCCTTACTATCGGTATTGAATTTTAGAATAGATGCAGAATGTTTTTATTGGAAAACTTTTACGTAATCAACTTCAAGAGTTGATGACACAAAGCCGGGAGCGATCGTTCCGCCAAGGTTACCACCCATCGCCACGTTGAAGATCAGGAAGAAATCAGCGTTAAATGGTGTACCGGCAGTATTGTTATAAGTATGGAATTTAACTCCATCTATATACCAGTTGATCTTTGTATCGCTCCATATAAGTGTATATGTATGGAAATCGTCGGCAAGGCCGGCTACCGTAGTGGCGCCGCTTATTCCGTTGCCGCCAAAATTACCAGGCAGGTGAAGCGTACCCAATACATGATCCTGATTATTACCCACGTGTTCCATAATATCTATTTCACCGCAGGCAGGCCATGCGTTAGTCTGATAATTTGCACCAAGCATCCAGAAAGCAGGCCAGGTTCCGCTGCCACTTGGCAGTTTAGCCCTTATCTCTACTTTTCCATATTTAAAATCAAAAAGCCCTTCTGTTTTTAAACGTGCAGAGGTATACTCGCTCCCCTGGAAGTTTTCTGCTTTTGCAGTAATTTTAAGCGAACCGCCCTGTACTACTGCATTTTCTGCTCTGTAATATTGTTTTTCGTTATTACCCCAGCCGTTTTGGCCAGTGCCAATTTCAGAAACCCATTTAGTAGCATCCGGAGCACCATCTGTATTAAACTGGTCTTCCCATAAAAGATTAGTGAAGTCAGGGTCAGTAGGTATTGCTGCGTTAGGATCCTGAGTTGTAAAGATGTGGTACCATGCAAGCGCAGGGTTACCCCCCATTACCGCCCTTACGTGCATTTCGGTATCTGTTATAGAAAGTATCTCATAGTCAGATGTACCAATGTAGTATCCCATGAAACCACCGTCAGAGAAGTTCATTGCAGTACCTCGTTTCTTATCGGCTGGAACAAGCGAGCTTGACGGGCCTAATGAAACTGTTTTAGTAGCAGAGGTGTCATAAGGTAAACACTGGTCATCTGGTGCTGTGCTTCCGCCTACACTGTTGAATGAAGCGTTAAAGAAAACACTTCCGTTAGTGTCAAGTTTGTAGCGTATTGCATCGCCATCCTGAGTGAAAACAAGTTTTTCCTGATAGAAGCAAGTTGCGCCTGCCTTTTCAAATGGGGCTGCTCCATAGTATTGTGGTATGTAGCCGTTGTCTGAAGCGTCGTTAGGGCCTACTCCAAGGTGTCCCGGTTTAGCTGCAGCCCAGTACCATGTTTTAGTACCTCCGCCGGTTAAGAACTGTACAGCCTGCGGGTCAGAGAAGTTACTTAAGACCGTAACATCAATAGATGCAGTAGTTGAGTTACCTCCTGTACCATACGCAACGACAGTAACAGTGTAGGTGTTTACTCCGTTTTTTGTAAACTGCTTGGTAAGCTCACCTGAAGGTGAGTTCGCATTAGAATCATCGCTAAAAAAATACTTGTAGCTTGAAGCATTGTCTGCAACTGCTTTTAGGTTTACTTTTCCGCTGCCGTCCCCGTCAGGGTTCTCAGCGTCTTTACCCACAAGCTCAGCTGTTATTGTGAGGTTAGTAGGCGCTACCAAAGGCCCAAAGGTCTTGTCGTCTTCCTGACAGCTGCTTAGAAGTATAAGCAGCATCAGGAATTTTGCTATTGTATTTAAATTCTTTTTCATAGTCTTAGTTAGCTTGTTTTATGTCGTCAAAATAGTAGTTTGATCCATTACCTGAAACTCCAAAGTTAAAGAACAACACAACCATTTGATAATCTACGGTATTATCTATAGAACCATCAAAATCATAAGTAAGCTCTTCCCAGGCATTGGCAACAGTTGTTGTAGCTGTTTTTTCCATCGCCACAGTGTTATCATTGTGTTTTTCAAACTTAAGCAATACCGGTATGCCTGCCTCTGGAGACCATACTTTAACCTTAATTTTCTTCTGCACAGAGAAATCCACAGGAGCTATAAGTGGCATTGCTACACCTGCCCAGGTTTCAGAACCTACCGGCTTAAGCATTGTACCTACGTTAGCACTTGTATTGATACCTGAAGCATCAGGATTTGCAACGATAGATCCCTGAGCAGCTCCAAATCCGTTAATGGCTATGGGCTCTTCAAATGTTACAGGAAGAGGATTGATAGTATTGATCAGTTCAACATCGTCAAAGTAATAATTCTCACCTGTACCACTTGTACCAAGGTTAAAGAAAAGAACTAACCTTGAATATTGCTGAGATTGATTTACATCAGAGAAGTTAAACGTAAGGTATTCCCATTCGTTAGCTACGGTGGTAAGCTGTTGTTTCTCAAAATTGATATCTGCATTTCCTGCGTTTTCAATTTTCACAGTAACAGGAACATTTGCTGCAGGAGACCATACTTTTATCCTAAAGCTGTTTTTGCTTGAAAAATCAAAAACCTCGTCAATAAGTATTGCTGTACCTGCCCAAACTTCGCCCGGGTTTTTAGTATGCCTGCCCACTTTGGCGCTTTTGTTGATGCCTGCCGGATTTGGGTTATCTATTACGCTTGTAGTAGAACCTCCAAAATCAGAAAATGCGTAGTTAAGCGTTGCATTTTCAAAGTTTAACGGCAGTAATAACGGATTAACAATAGTCACATCCTGAGTAGTTTCAGCTGTAGCTGCACCACCGCTGTAAGCCACAACTTTAACGGTATAAGTACCGATTGCAGTGTAGCTGTGTGTAATGGTTTCACCTTCGTTAAATTGCACAGGCTCTTCGCCTTCAATTTCTCCAAACCAAACTTCAAAGAAAGCTTCGTAATCTGCTTTTGCAGATAGGTTGATAGAAAAAGTATCACCTGTAACCTGAGAGATTGTAACTGCAATATTTTCAGGAGCCCTGAAAGTTACATCAAGGTTGTGCGTATACTCTGCTGTTTTACCGTTTACAGATGTTCCAACAATTTTTACATCATAGCTGCCTTCGGCATAATTATGTGTAATCTTTTGGCCGGCCATAACCTTACCCGGCAGCTCTGTACCGTCGCCAAAATATACATCGTAAGAACCTACACCTTCACCGCGCGGAGCAATGGTTACAAGGCCTGTGTTGTCCTGAGTGATGGTAAATAAACCCGATATGTTAGTAGGGGCGGGGCCATTAGTAACATCGCCCAGGCTGTCGTTTTCGTCTACTGTACAGCCAAAAATCGCCATACCGATAACTAACGTGAGAAGTATCTTAATTTTTTTCATGATCTTTTAGTTTGTGTATTGAGGATTTTGCTCCCAAAGATTGTTAGAGAACCTGATTTCTTCAAAAGGAATAGGAAACAGTTCATTTTTACCCGCTACAAAGCCGGGTATTTTAGCTGCTGCCTGCCCTGTTCTTACAAGGTCAAAGAATCTGTGGCCTTCGCCAAAAAGTTCTCTTTGTCTTTCGTCAAGGATATCCTGTGTCAGCTGTGCTCCCGAAGAGGTAATGTCGTGATTATTATTACCAAAAGCCCTTCTTCTTACTTCATTAACATAGCTCTGCGCTTTTCCGGCATTGTTAGTCTGGCTAAATGCTTCAGCAGCCATTAACAATACATCAGCATAGCGTATAGCGCGGTAGTTGTTAGGATTAGTAAGGTTACGGTCTCCCGCAGCTTCATCCCTTCTTACTCTAGGTATATATTTACGGTTAAAGTATCCTGTGTCTTTGTAAGCAGGCACATAACCTGCACCAGGATTAGCCGCAATCCATTTTGGCATGTCAAGAATCGTTACATCTCTTCTTGTGTCGCCATCTTCAAATATAGCTACACCTGCTGGAGTAGGTACGTTAAAGCTGAAACCAGGAGTAAACATTGGCCCTGTGTAGCTTCTCGGCCCACTGAAACCTACAGCTACATTACCTTCAGAACACTGAAGGCATCCAAATCCTGCGCCTTCAACATCTGTGTACTGAACTTCAAATACAGATTCGATACCGTTTTCTGCAATTTCCTCAAACAGGTTGCTGTATTTATCTTTAGCAGCAGCGTTAGATTCTTTAGCAAGCTGATACATTCCGCTGTTAATCACATTATCCAGCATTGGACCTGCCTGGTCATATTTGCCCTGGAACAGGTATACTTTACCAAGAAGTGCCTGAGCTGCCCCTTTGGTAACCCTGCCTACCTGTGGTGCAACCGGGTTAAGATCTGCAATGGCAAGTGTAAGGTCGTTCTCTATAGCAGCATATACATCTGCTACCGGAGACCTTTGTATTGTAGTTTCGTCACCAAGCTCAAATCGAGCATCGCCTTTCATAGGTATGCCGCCAAACCATTTTACAAGTTCAAACTGGTAGTAAGCACGAAGAAAACGTGCTTCGGCAATAATTTGCGCTTTGCCTTCAAAATCAGTTTTATCTTTAAACTCAAGAATATAACTTGCCCTGTTTACACCTGCAAACATCCAGTTCCATACATCGCGTATGTTAGAGTTTACAGATGTGTGTGCCATTTCGTCTACCTGCTGCCACCCGATAACGTCGTTAGCATCTGCACCACCTGAGAATGTATTATCTGAAGCGATCTCGCCAAGGATAACGTTTACATAAGTTGACTGCAGGATGTCATAAGCGGCAATTAGGCCCTTGTAATATTCCTCTTCCGAGTTAAAATAATTATCAGACCCTATAGAGTACACTGCTTCTTTCTGTACAAAATCGTCGCTGCATGAAACAGAAAGAGAGACTGTTATTGTGAAAGCTAAAATAGCTTTTATAATTGTTCTTTTCATTTTTTAGAAATTAAGATTTAAACCTAACATATACGTTCTTGGAACCGGATAGAAACCGTAATCGATCCCTGAAGATAAAGGCGAATTGCTTGTAGCGCCCGGGTCAAAACCTCTGTATTTAGTAAAAGTATACAGGTTGTTTACAGCTGCGTATAGCCTTAATTTAGTAATACCAACTGATTTTATAGCTTCTTCTTTAAAAGAATAACCTATTTGTACATTTTGAATTCTTAAGTATGAAGCATCTTCAACAAAATAATCAGAGAAAATATTGTTTGTAGTAGCTCCCGTAGTTACCCTTGGTACAGTATTGCTTGTGCCTTCACCATGCCATCTGTCAAGAACGTAGTTTGACCTGTTGATATCAGGAGTAGTTCTCTCATAGTTTCTTACCATGTCGTTACCTAAAGAAGCGAAAAGGTAAGATGTAAAATCCCATCCTTTGTAGTTTAGCTGAAGGTTAAAGCCCATTGTAGCATCCGGTATAGCGTCGCCAAGGTTAGTCCTGTCGGCAGTAGTTATCTGTCCGTCGCCATTTACGTCTTTAAACCTGATGTCTCCAGGTTGTGCAGCTGCACCAAGCGCCGCCTGCGAAGGATGTGCATTTACTTCTGCCTGATTTTGGAAGATACCATCAGTTTTGTAACCGTAGAAATATCCAAGAGGCTGACCGACTTCCATCCTTGTCATTGCAGGCTGTCCTACACCAAAACCTCCACCTTCAGTATAACCGGTACCATTATTTACCTCATACACATTGTTTTTGATGAAAGTAACATTGTAGCTTGCACGGATGTTAAAATCATCCCCTATTTTATCAGTATAGGTAAGTGCAAATTCAAAACCTTTATTTTCTATACCACCTGCATTTTTAACAGGATTTTGTCCGCCCGGCCCATTGGTACCTATTATACCAGATATTGGAATGTTCTGGATAAGAAGGTTTTCTCTTCTGTCAATAAAATAATCAGCAGTAAAATCAAGTTTGTCATTAGCAAGTTTTAAATCAAGACCTACGTCAAATTTTCTTGCTTCTTCCCATTTAAGATCAGGATTTGCAAGTCCGCCTATTGCGGCACCCTGAACAAGTTGGTTGTCAAAAAGATAAGTGGCTTCTCCATCTAGAAGTCCAAGGTATGGTCTCGACCTGTCTAATAAATCACTTCCAAGTACACCGTAACTGGCTCTTAATTTAGCAAAGCTTACACCTTTAGGCTGGCCATAAAATGCCTCGTCTGAAATTACCCAACCACCTGTTACAGAAGGGAAATAAGCAACCCTGTTCGCAGGGCCAAAACGTGTAGATGAATCCCTTCTTAGCATACCTGAAACAAGGTATCTTCCTTTGTAGTCATATTGTATTCTCCCAAAATGAGAAAGTCTCCTGTTGTCATAAGCATATGATCCGTTAGATTTTGCTTCAGAGAGGCCTGTCGTAAGATTGATGTCGGCAAATTTTATATCGTTGTTAGGTACATCAAAGCCTGTAGCATACAAGCCTTCACCGTAGGATCTAAATACAGTCATACCCGCTGTTACGCTAAAGTTATGCGCTTCGTTAAAGGATTTCTTATAAGTAGCAAACAAGTCGTATGTGTAATCATTATCCTGAAAAGAATTCTGATTTACGCTGCTGCGCGGATTATCAAAAACTTTACCGCCGTAGCTTACTTGTTTGTTAAATATTCTTTGTCTTGCATTTTGAGTATTAAAACCTATACGGTTAGTAACTACAAGATCTTTAATAACTTCATAGTCTAACCCTATTGTACCATTAAGCTTTTTAAAGTTATAGTCATTGTACGTATTGGCAATTTGGGCTAATGGGTTGATGATCTCAATACCAAGGTTACTACCCGGGTTACCATTTCCGGATGGAAGCACAGTGAATTCTCCGTTTGCATCACGCGGCGTATAAATTGAAGGTGTATTTATAGCATTAAATAAAACCGAACCAAGTACATTTTCATTAAACGACCTTCTGTCAAATTGTGTGTAAGCAAGGTTTGTATTTAGTTTTAATTTGTCTGAAAGGTCTGCGGTAAGAGAAATACGTGCATTATTTCTAAGGAAATTAGATTTATAGCCACCTATAATACCGCCCTGGTCAATGTGCGAACCGCTAACGTTGTATGTCATTTTTTCGCCTCCACCTGATATGCTCATGTCGTGGTTTACAATGGCAACACCTTTGTCAAATACTTCGTCCTGCCAGTTTGTGCCTTTACCTAAACCTGATACGTTAGGAAAAGGGATGTTTTGTCCGCCATTAGCATAACTTTCGTTAAGTAATAGTGCATATTCTGTAGCGTTAAGCAGGTTCATCTTTTTAGATGTCTCCTGAAAACCTGTATAAGTATTGTAAGAGAATTGTGTCTTGCTGTTACGTTTCCCCTTTTTAGTGGTAACAAGTATAACCCCGTTAGCCCCAATAGTACCATAAATAGCTGCCTGCGCATCTTTAAGTACAGTAATGCTCTCAATATCATTAGGATTCATCAATCCAAGATCCTGAGAGTTGTTGAGCACATAACCATCTACAATAACAGTAGGGTCCGGGTTTCCGTTTGTACCTACACCTCTAATACGTATGGTAAGGTTTGCACCCGGCGCACCAGATTGTGTGCTTACATTAACACCTGCAACGGTACCCTGTAACGCCTGTTCTACCTTTACAGGTCTAAGCTGCTCAAGTGTTTTACTATCTACAACACTTACAGCGCCGGTAATCTCCTTTTTCCTTTGAGAACCGTACCCAATAACCACAACCTCGTCAAGGGTTTTGGCGTCCTCTTCTAATTTTGCGTTTACAGTTGGGCCTGTAACTGCAGTTTCAAGAGGTTTAAATCCAATGAACGTAAAAACAAGTGTTGCCCCTTTAGGCGCCGAGATGGAATAATTTCCGTCCATGTCGGTTACCGTTCCCGTAGTTGAATTTTTTACAGTGACATTTACTCCGGGCATTGGTAATCCGGTTGTCACTTCGCTTACTTTTCCACTAACTTCTATATTCTGGGCAAAGCCTAATGTAGAAACCAGCAAAAAAGCAATCAAGAATAGTTTTGACTTCATATAAAATTGTTTTTTGTGATTATCTAAAATTAGAACACAATTCTTTACGAAGAATAAAATTAACCCCTACAATATATATACATTCCTAAATTAATTGTGTTTTAATCGGTCAAATGCAATTTAACGCACTATTAACAAGCTTTTGGATTAAAATTTATGTTAAAGAAAAAACTACGAAAACCTTGTAATTACACGTTTTGTATAGGTGATGTATAGGTAAATGCACCGGTTGTTGTAGTTTATTAAATGCTTAGTATGTACTCAACAAGACTTAATTCGTGTGATAAATCCATTTTTTTGCGCAAACGATATCGTTTTATCTCTACACTACGCACCGATATGTTAAGTAATGGCGCAATTTCTTTTGACGAAAGATTAAGTCGTAAGTAGGCACATAGTCTCAAATCGTTTGGCGTTAGCACAGGATGTGCCTTTTTTACCTTCTTTAAGAAATCTTTATCGGCGTTATTAAAGGCTTCCTTAAACATATCCCAGGTATCATCTTCATTAATGTTTTTATTAATTGTTGTTATAACAGATTTTACGCTGTTGTCACCGCCTTCGGAATTCTTTTTAAGGTCATCCTTTATCATAGATAACAATTCGTTCTTTTTTATAAGGTTCATGGTAGAAACTGCAAGCTCACGGTTTTTACTTTCAAAATCCTGTTCAAGCTGCTGATTTTTTATTTTCATAAGTTCCTGCTCATTTTCCAGTTCCTTAATCTCAAGAAGCCTGTTGTTCTCATCAATAAGTTTTTCTCGCTGGCGTTGGTAATAGTTTTTGTAAGCGCGGTTTATTAAAAATGCGCCGGCTAAAAGCAAGATAAAGTAGATAAGTACCGCGAGGTTTGTGGCGTACCATGGTTTTAGAATGGTAAATGAATAGGTCGCTACATTACCAGAGATCGAATTGCCGGTTTTTGCACGCACTTTAAAAACATAGTCTCCAGACGGTAAATTTTTAAAGTTTATCAGGGATTTGGTACTCCATTCGCTCCACTCGTCCTGAACGCCCGCAAGCATGTATTGAAATTCGGCGTTTATGTATTTACCATATTCCGGTACGGTGTAAGAAAATGTAAGATTGCTCTCCTTGAACTTAAAACGGCCTTCTTTGTTTATTTCTCTCGAGACATTATTCTCGTTTTGAATATTTGTGGCAACACTTGTAATGCTTACATTATAGGTATTGAAAGTGAGTTTGCTTAGGTCTATTGTGTAATAGCCGTCTGTAGTGCCTACAAGGTATTTGCTTGATGCTATTTGGGTAATGTTTTCATAACCCATCATAGAGTTGGTAAGTGATGAAGGAATAGGGATTATATTGTGTTTTAGCTCTGTATTGAGTTTACCTGCCGATAAATAGTTTATATAATCTTTAGTAAAAAACCACAGTCTGTCGGCATTGTCTGGGGTGAGCTTCCCGGAAGTGTATTCCCCATTAGAAAATACTTTGGATAGCTTGGGCTGCTTTATAAATTCTTTTGTCTTTAGGTCAACCTTATAAAACCCGTCCTTAGAAGCATAATATATCTCATTGTTAAATTTGCTAAGGCTGGCATTCTTCCCCTTTAAAGGAGATTTATACACTATCTTTTTTATTGCTTTTGTATAGTCATTATCTGTAACTATCCTAAAGACTCCTTTGTATTCGTGGCTTATGTAAATATCATTATTACCAATAGTAGCAAAGTAGCGACAGGAATAATCAAAGCCTTTTATCCAGTTCCTGAATTCCCAGCTATTGCCTGACCTTTCCATTACAGATATTCCGTGGTAGTTGCCCTGGAGCAATAAATTAGGATTGGTAGGATGTTTTTCAAACTTCCAGGTTCCTGATGAAGAAAATATTTTTACAGCATTGTTCCCATTTATTATATATGTACCTGAATCGTGCCCACACAACAGTAAGCCTTCATTATTGTATAAGGACCATACCTGCCCCTTAGTGCCCGGAATGAACTTAAAATCCTCGTTAGTATTGTACCCTTTATAGAAAAGTCCCTGGTTTGTACCTATATATAACAAATTGTTATGGCGTATGGAGGTGTATATAGTTCCTAAAAAGCCGGTGTCATCTACAAAGCTCGTTACTGCCGAATGCAGGTTAATGCAGTTGATGCCATTGTCAAGACCTATCCATAAATTTTTGTCAAGGTCTTCATATAATGAAAGAGCAGTATTGTTGCCAAGCCCTTTATTCTGGGTAATATGATAACGCACCTTTCCTGTGTTGCTTAAAATAAAGATGCCATTAGACACAGATCCAAGAGCCAACCCTCCATCGCTTAGCATCTGCCCGCTGTAAATGCTGCTGTTTGTCAGTTCTGCATCGGCATCGGTGTGCCATTTTGTTATTGTCTCATTTTTGTATTCAAACAGCCCGTTAAATTGCGTCTGGATAAGCAGGCTTTCGTTCTTGTCGTAGATGTTTACAATCTTATTTCCTAAAATGTCAGGGTCTGAAGATACCAGCCTGCTTTTGCCATTTTCTATTTCGTAAAGTCCGGTACCAAAGGTTTGGTACAATATTTTGCTATTTACGGTAAAGACTTTATTTACACCAGATTCAGGTTTAATTATATTATATGTTTTAGCGCGGCTGTCATAAATAAATATTTGGCTTAGTGATTGAAAAATGATCCAGTGATCATATTGTGCAATGTTCCAGAACTGCTCATCGTCCAGGATTTTATTTTTTATGGATTTGCTTAACGAATAATATTTAAGGATACCGTCAGGCTGTCTTTCCCAATAACCAAATTCCATGTAACAACCCGTATAAACCTTTTTATTTATGACTTTTACAGACCTGATAATGGTTTCATTGGGAGAAGGATATAAAGTCCAGGCCATGCCGTTGTACTCCAAAAGGCCTTCATTATTGGCAAAATACATAAAACGGTTGCTGTCCTGAGATATCATCCAGTTTTGGTTACCTGCATTGTAACTGCCGGTGGTGAATTTTAGAATAGGAGGAAGCTCCTGTGCAGTTACAGCTAACGAAACCAATACTATATGCAAGAAAAGTAATTTTTTAATCAAGGCTTTCGGTGTTTGGATGTTTGAATACTGATACGAAGATACAATTACTGGAAAAAAAATTAGAATTTGATGACGAAAACGCTATAGTGATGAATATTATCTGCAACACGGATATTACGTTTTTTCTGATATTAATTCAATATTGTATGCATGCCTGTTAATTTTGCTGTTAAATTATCTGTGAATTGCCACTATCTCAAAAAAATGCGTAAAAAAGCTAATGCTACTGAATAGTAAAGGTTTGGTACATATTTAAATTTATACGTACGTTAAAATAACATTAAAAGATTGTTTTTAAAAAAATATTAAGAACCTATGCCGTTAGATTTGTCCCACTAACATTCACTTAATTTAATTTTTAAAGAACATGAAAAAGATCAATTTATTAGTTTGCACACTTGCTATTGCAGGTTTAGGTTTCACTTCTTGTAGTGATGATGACAATGATAACACGAATGACACTCGTATTGAGGGTACTTACCAACTTGACGAGGTGAACACTCCACAGGCTACAGATTTTGACCGTGACGGTGATTCTCACATTGACCAGACAGAAGAATCTGCGTGCTACAATGGTGGAAAAATAGTGCTTAATGCAGACAATACATTTGAGTATGTAGTTACAGGAATTCTTGTTCAGGATGGTACTACAGGTTGTAGGGATACTGAAACTAAAACAGGTGTTTACACAGTAGAGCCTGCAACAGATCCTAAAAATGCACTTATTACGCTTACTTACACTGAAAACAACCAAACGGTAACACGTCAGTTTACAAAAATTGGTGACGAGTTATCATGGACATCAAGCGCAATTCTAGGTGTATATGCAGACAGAGATGCAAATGGTAACCCTATCGAAGTATCTGGTGCTGTAGAGTACGTTTACGAAAAATAATTAATTGGGATTTGGGAAATTGGAATTGGATGCAAAAATGGATGCCGCAAGGCATCCATTTTTTATTTTAATTATATTATTTCAGCACTTAAGCCAGCTTCAAGCAGTTGGGTGCATTGCGGCTTAAGGTCTTTAAATTCGCCTGTCTTCACAGTGCATTTTCCGTTGTAGTGAACAATTAGTGAGCATTGTTCTGCCTGTTCTGCCGTATGGCGGCATACTCTGATAAGTGTATCTATAACGTGGTCAAAAGTATTTACTTCATCATTATACAACACTATCTCATTATTGGCTGTTGTAACTTCTTCAACCAATACCTCTTCTAATACTTTTTCTTTGGTACTCATATTCAAATGCTTAATCTAAAATGCTAATTTACGTATTTTAGCGAAACCCAATTGTTCCTGCTGAATTTTTTTGCAAATGTAAGCCCTTTTTCAGTACACGAAGCATCTATAAAAGGAATATCTTCTTCATAGAAACCACTTAATAAAAGTATACCGTCTTTATTAAGGCAGTCAACATATTGCTGCATATCGTTAAGTAATATGTTACGGTTAATGTTGGCTATAATGACATCATATTTTTTGCCTTTAAGCAATGCTGCATCACCTTCATAAACAGAAATATGTTTGCAGTTGTTGCGTTCTGCATTCTCAATTGAGTTCAGGTAGCACCAGTTGTCAATGTCAATGGCATCAACCGGCTGTGCACCCCTCATCTCTGCAAGGATGGCAAGAATAGCTGTACCGCAGCCCATATCAAGGGTTTTTTTGTTCTCAACATCTGTTTCAAGCAGGTGCTGTATCATCATGAAAGTAGTTTCATGATGGCCGGTACCAAAACTCATTTTAGGCTCAATAACGATGTCATACTTAACATCGGTCTTTTCGTGAAATGGTGCACGCACGCGGCAGGTATTGTCTACATCAATAGGTTCAAAATTCTTTTCCCACTCTTCATTCCAGTTTACCTGTTCTATTTCTTCAAAAGTATATTCAATCTTAAATTCCGGAGATTCAAATATCTGGATATCGTTTAAGATATCTTCCGTCCAGAATTCTTTCTGGATGAAGGCAGAAAATCCGTTTTCAGTCTCAATAAAGCTCTCAAACGGCGTTTCACCAAGTTCGGCAATAAGTATTTCAGAACCTAACTCCTTCGGCTCTACGGTAAAATGGTATCCTATATAGATGTTTGACATAACTTTAAATTTTCGCAAAGGTAATGTTTACATAACATTGCATTGTAATAATTAATATTAAGTTTGCGCAAACTTTACAAAGCTTCTTTAAGGAGGTTTTACAGACTCCGAAAGTCTTATCTTTAAGCGGCTTTGTATCGTTTTGCGGCAAAAAACACGAAATTTTTACAAACAGGCATTAAATGAAAAACATTTTTACGTTACTAATTCTCTTTTTTGGCCTTGCGGCACTGGCGCAGGTGGATATTAAAAAGACAACAAAAGATAATGACTTAAAGTTATCGGCCCTTCCATATTACAATTATGGAAAAGGACTGGGTATAACTTCTCCCGACAGTATCTTTCAGTTCAACATCCGTTTCAGGATGCAAAACAGGGCTACTTATGTGCAAAACGAAGATGAGGATGGAGCTATAACAGGAGAGATACGCCGTTTAAGACTTCGTTTTGACGGTTATGTTGGCGATCCACGTTTCATATATGCAATACAACTATCATTTGCTCCGGGCGATGTTGGTGAGGTGAAAGAAGGAGAAAACCTTAATATAATTAGAGATGCGGTAGTATTTTATCGTCCTAACAAACGCTGGAACTTCGGTTTCGGGCAAACAAAGCTGCCGGGCAACCGCCAGAGGGTTAATTCATCGGGAGGGCTTCAGCTTAGCGACAGGACAATAAACAATGCGCGTTTTAATATAGACAGGGATTTCGGTTTCCAGGTACATAACCAAAACGAGCATATGGATAAGTTCTCTTATAACTTAAGGGGTGCCATTACTACGGGTGAAGGAAGAAATTCTACAGATAAGCCCGATAACGGACTTGCCTATACAGGAAAGGTTGAATTATATCCGTTAGGGGTATTCACAAAAGACGGTGCCTTTTTTGAAGGTGACCTTAAGAGGGAACAAAAACCAAAACTAATGCTGTCCGGTGCTTATCAATATAATGACATGGCACGACGCGTAGGCGGACAGCTGGGCGACGATCTTTTTGCAAAAAGAGATATGCAGACCTTACTGTTAGACGGTATGGTAAAATATAACGGATGGGCTTTTATGACAGCTTACATGCAGAGGATAGCAAAAGATCCTGTTACTGTGAATCCTGAAGATGCTACAGATTTTAGATACATCTACACGGGGCATGGTTTTGATTATCAGATGAGCTACCTGCTGCCATCGAACTACGAGATCATTGGGCGTTTTTCAACTCAGAATGTAGACAGGGATATTGCGCCGCTTACGCCAAATACGAGACAATACACATTAGGTGTTACAAAATATGTATGGGAACACGCCTTTAAAGCGCAGCTTGAAGTAAACATGGACGACCTAAGCTATTTTGACGGATCGTCTAAGAAAAATTTTTATGTACGCTTTCAGGTAGAAATAGGTATATAAATAACAATATTACAGCATGAAAATGCCTCTAAGAGTGTTTAACTTTTAGAGGCATTTTTAATTGGTTTACGGATTAGAAGAAATACTGTAATCACCATATTCTAATAAATGCAGTTAAAAATGTTATATGATAAAGAATGTATATCTATATCACTTTTATTTTGATAAATTTGTAACGTTTAATAGTCAATTCTTATGTTACAAACTGCAGATGCGGCCGTTACAGGCCAGTTAGAAAAATATTTCCAGAAGTTCAGGAACAATATAGTAGGTATAGACCAGGATTTTGTATCGCCTTTTGGCACACAAAAAATTATTTATACCGACTGGACCGCCAGCGGAAGGCTTTACAGGCCTATTGAAGAAAAGCTGTTAAACGATTTTGGACCTTTCGTAGCTAATACACATACCGAAACCACCGTGTCAGGTACGGCAATGACTAACGCTTATCACGAAGCCCGCCACATAATCAAGCGTCACGTAAATGCAAATGCAGATGACGTATTGATTACCGATGGTACTGGTATGACAGGTGTTATTAATAAATTCCAAAGAATACTAGGGCTTAAAGTACCTGAGAATTTAAGGGCATTTACTTCAATTCCCGAAGAAAAGAAGCCTGTAGTGTTTATATCGCATATGGAGCATCACTCTAACCAGACGTCGTGGCTGGAAACGATTGCTAAAGTAGTGCTTATACCGGCATGCCCTGAAGGGCTTATATGTCTTGACAGCTTTAAGCAATTATTAGAAGAACATAAAGACTATAAGTTAAAAATTGCATCAGTAACGGCTTGTTCTAACGTTACCGGAATTAAAACGCAATACCATGAGATCGCTAAACTTGTACACCAGTACAATGGTGTATGTTTTGTAGATTTTGCCTGTTCAGGGCCGTATGTAAAGATAGATATGCATCCGCAGGACAGCGAAGCTTACCTTGATGCAATCTTCCTTTCTCCGCATAAATTCCTTGGCGGGCCCGGTACGTCAGGTGTGCTTGTGTTCAATAAAAAATTATATAAAAATATGGTACCCGATCATCCGGGAGGGGGTACGGTGAGCTGGACAAACCCTTGGGGCGAACACAAATACCTAGATAATATTGAAGAGCGCGAAGACGGCGGAACTCCAGGTTTTCTTCAGGTTATAAAAACGGCGCTGGCTGTTAAGCTCAAGGAACAAATGGGAATCGATAATATTCTGCAAAGGGAAAAAGAGATCGTAGATTATATTTTTGACAGCCTTGAAACTGTTCCTAACATTAATATTCTTGCCCCTCAGCACAAGAACAGGCTGGGTGTAATCTCTTTTTATGTAGACGGGCTTCACTTTAACTTAGGTGTAAAGCTGCTTAATGACAAATTTGGCATTCAGACACGCGGTGGCTGCAGCTGCGCAGGTACTTATGGGCATTATTTACTGCATGTAGACCAGGAACAGTCTAATTACTTAACTGATCAAATCACTTCTGGCGACCTGATACAAAAACCGGGATGGATAAGAATGTCTATCCACCCAACAACCACTAACGCCGAGATAGAATATGTTTGCGAAAGCATTAAAGCTATGGCAGAAAATTTTGAAGAGTGGTCTAAGGAGTACATTTACAACAGGTCAAGCAACGAGTTTGCTCATGTAAATGCTGTAAATACAGAACACGACAGGATTAAAGAGTGGTTTACGCTTTAGGAGGGTCGTTTTTACGATGTTTAAAACGCTTATGTGTCCATAAATAATATTCGGGAGCGGCAAGTATTTGCTGCTCCAGCACCTTCATAAAGCTGTCGCTGATATTATAATTCGGGATTTCTTTTATATTTCCTTCCACAGGCACGAACGTACATTTATAATGCCCGCGTGATGTTTTGTCAACTTTGGCAAAGATCATGTTCATGCCTATCTTCTTGGCAAGCATTTCGCCTCCTACGTGTATAGGCACTTCCATTCCAAAGAAATCACCCCAGTGTATAGCACTGCTCAGTTTAGGTGACTGATCGCCTATAAACCCGTAAAAGCCTAGAATACCATTGCGTTCATTCTGCCTCATGGAAGGTATGGTTTGGCGTACGCCGATAAGCTCCGCATGAAATTTTCCGCGCATCTTCTTAACCAGCTTATCAAAGTATTTATTTCTGATTACCTTATAGATACCAAAGCCTCTGTGTGTTTTAAAGAATTTATTCATGTACAGCAGCCACTCATAACTGCCATAATGGCCTAAGAGCATTATCACGCTTTTGCCTTTGTCTTCAAATTCGTGTACAAGCTCATAATTAGTGAAAACAAAACGTTTTTTAAGTTCGTTGTCACTAATCGTAAGGCTTTTGGCCATTTCAAAAAAATTATCGGTAAAATGGTGGTAAAACTTTTTTTCTACAGCTTTGCGTTCTTCATCAGTCAGATGCCTGAGCGTTAATGCGAGATTTTCATGAACAACCTTTCTACGGTAGCGTATTATATGATACACAATGAAGTAGCTTACATCCGAAAAAAAATACAGCACCCTGAATGGAAGTATGGATATGAACCAGATGAAAGGATAGGCTAGGATATAAGCTAAAAGCTGCATTCTGTTTTTTTAAGCAAATATACGATTTATGTTTGTTAAGGTGTTTCTTATAGAATTTAGAATGAGTAAATTTACGCTTAAAAACTAACCTATGGATATACCTGTTGTTCTTTTGGTGTTAATGCTCATAAACTTGGCGGTAAGCTACAAAGGGATAAACGACATCTCTTTTTTCAGGAAATATGAATTCCATATAGGCAGTGTAAGGGCTGGTGAGCAGTATCGTATGTTTACATCGGCTTTTTTGCATGCGGATTATATGCACCTGGGCTTCAATATGCTTACTCTTTATTTTTTTGCCCCGGTTGTAATTGCACACATGGGAACTCTTGGTTTTTTATTGGTCTATTTTATAAGTATGGCCGCTGGCAGTATGCTTACACTGTATTTTCATAAAGATGAATATTCGTATCGAGCCATTGGCGCTTCGGGTGCTGTAATGGGCGTGTTGTTTTCATCCATACTTATTTATCCTGATATGGAAATCAACTTCATTCCCGGATATATTTTCGGTGTGATTTATCTCCTGCTTACCATTTATGGCATGAAGACAAAGGCGGGTAACATTGGCCACACTGCACATTTTGGCGGAGCTATCGGCGGATTTATTTTTACATTAATTAAAATGCCTTACATCCTGTTTGATAATACGCTGATCGTTATATTTTTAGCTGTTCCTATTGTCATTTTACTGGTCATGTCCAAGTTTGGCAAATTATAAATTCTCAAAAACTGGCACGTATTTTGGAATTTACTCAAAAAAATAAATCAATCATTATGAAAAAAATTGCATTAGTAGTATTCGTATTCGTTACGACATTAGCGGGGGCACAGGTCACTCAGCAAAACCAGCAGCCACAGATAAGTGTTGCCGGAGAGGGCAAAATTAAGGTAGCACCTGATCAGGCCGACATTACAATTGGCGTTGAAAATACAGGTGCAGATGCTGCCGAAGTAAAGAAAAAGAATGATGCCACTGTAGATGCTGTAATCAAGTATCTAAAAGGTATTAAACTCGCTTCGGAGGATTACCAGACCCAAAGAGTAAACCTAAACAGGAACTACGATTACAATAAGAAAAAATATAACTATGTAGCTTCTCAAACGATTGTTATCCATTTAAAAGATCTTTCTAAATATGACAGTATGATGATGGGGCTTGTAGATGCAGGTGTAAACAATATACAAGGAGTAGAATTCAGAACCTCTAAGCTTGCACAGTATGAGTCGGAAGCAAGGGTTAAGGCTGTTGCACAGGCAAAACAAAAAGCAGGCGATTATGCAGGTGCGCTGGGACAAAAAGTGGGTAAGGCTATAGTGGTTACAGATAACACACAGACTTTTTACCCGCAGCCAATGATGCGTGCTATGAAGTTTGAAGCTGCCGATTCGACCGCGCCGCAGGAAACGCTTGCAATTGGCGAGATAACTGTTACAGCTAACGTGAATATTAGTTTTGAATTAAATTAATAATATACAGTTCTATAGATAAAGCCCTGCACATTGTGCGGGGCTTTTTAATCCTCGATTTCACGATTTTCAACAGCCTCTCTGTGGTTCACAGTTTTCAATACTGACGCTCCGTATATATTGGCTCGTATGCAATATATAGAAGCAACTCCGGAAAAACTATATCTGCTTTATGAAGGCAATCGATGGTTTTAATTATACAAGATCTTTACTTATCAGTATTTCCTGTTATAAAAAACAACATCTTAGATAATTTTAAGCTTGAAGTTTAGGTGAAAAAATATGTAAAAGTTGTAGAAATTTAAAAGTTTTATATAATTATATTGAAATTGTAAAAAGCTGTTTATTATGGGATAAACGGCTTCTGAAAAAATATTGAAATCATTTATAATATACTGTATAAATGTTTACTCCCTGATAAACTGAACAACAAAATGTTTTAACCCTTGATCTTGATTTATTGTTTTTTAGAAACGCTTTTATTAAGCCTGTAAACAAAAATATAATAGGCTAAAGCAATAAACAGCAGCCAGGTAAATGTTACATATATAAATACTGAGGCTGCTGCCATACTTTTTACAAGAGCACTATACATGTAGAAAAGCATAACTCCAGTAATACCATAATTTATATATTTCCATGGACCAAATACCCGTTTTTTATTATTCTTTTTTTGCGTCGCCTTTCTTTTTAATATAATCCATATACCAGTCAATATAAGCGAACAAATACCCAAACCTGCAATAAACCATATAATTTTTGTTGGCAGCCCTCCCCAGTATCCAAAATGTAAAGGGTCAGCAATATCGCTGATGTAAACTATTCGGGGTATATTGTTTGCATTTTGATAAGATATTACTTTATAGTTTTTTGCGTCTACAAATACTTTATTTGCACGTTGTCTAACCAGATCAACATCGTTCTTTCCTGTAATGTATATATAATCCGTTTCATATCCTGGAATAGCAATATCGCCCGCAACAAGATTTGGTATTTGTTGTTCAGCTATTCGGATTGCTTTATCATAATCAAGTATTTGGCTGCTTAGCTTTTGCGTGTTTTTTTCGTCATTATTTACTATTTGAGGAGCTTGGGGATTACCCGCATCTCCCAGTCCGGCAATATTTGACCGTTCCAGAAAATACCAAAATCCAGTTATTGAGAACAATAAAGTAAATGGTATAGACCATAAACCTACAAGTCTGTGTATGCTTCTGAAGAATACAAGTGAACCTTTGTCGGTTTTTAATTCAAAAAGCTTACGCCACCATTTTTTATAAAATAATAGCGCAGTAATAAGGGATATAAATAATAAGAAGCCAAAAAATAATACAGTGTAATGTCCTATTTGTAAAGGCATAAATAAATTATAATGTAGTTTTCTAAAGAATCTTTGAAAAGTAATGGTACTCTCTCCCTGAATGACTCCTGTATATTGATTAACAAAAACATAACTCTTATCGCCATTTTCCTCTTTAGACAAGATATTACATATATATGGTGCCTCATTCTGAGCCCAGTGCGTTATGGCGCCGTTCGGAAATTTTTTCCTGAAATTATGTACGATTAGGTTTTTTGAGGCTAAGGTAGCCTGAGGTGTGGCTCTGATATCTCGGTTAAACAGCCAATCCATTTCGCTGCTCATTGTGGCAAGTGTTCCCGAAAAACATATAATAAAGAAGAGTATGCACAATTTTGTACCTATCCATCCATGCAGTTCAAACAGTTTTTTTTTATTCAATATCATTGTAGCACGCAAAAAAATATGGTTGTAAAGATAGAATTACTTTTATTTATAAGGTAAATGGTAATGGTTATAAATATTTGTCATGGTACAATATCACAAATCGCTTCATTATGAAGCAAAATATAACATGGGTTTATTCTAGTTTGGTATATATTTGCGGCAATTAATAATTAGTCTAAATAAATGAAAAAAAATTATTCCTACTTATTTTTGTGTTGCTTTATTTTATTGTCTCATTATGTCTTTTCTCAATCTCTAAAAGGAGTATTGACAGATGAAAACCGGCTTCCTATTCCTGGATCTAATGTGAAATTGATTGAAAAGAATATGGTAGCGGTTACAGATAGTGATGGCAAGTTCCAGTTTTTAAATATTGACTATGGTACTTATCATTTTGCGATTTCAGCTATTGGTTTTAAAACTCAGGAAGTCGTATTTACTTTTTCTGATGAAACCATAGTATTTAATACAGAACTTTCTGAGGAAGCTTACCTGTTACAGGATGTTGAGATAATTGGAAGAAAAGAAAAATCTTATAAAAATTCAAAATCATTCTCAGGAACAAGGACGGAGACTGCTTTAAAAGATGTTCCTCAAGCCATAAGTTATGTTACAAAAGAGGTAATAGAAGATCAGCAGGCATATCGAGTGGGTGATATCGTTAAAAATATAAGTGGGGCAAGTACCTTTTCATATTACAGTGATGATATTACACTAAGGGGGTTTAGAACCAGTTCGTCATTAATTAATGGTTTAAAAAGAATTATAGGCGAAGGCTGGAAGCAACCAATTCTTGCTAATATAGAGAGAGTAGATGTTATAAAAGGACCTGCGTCGGCGTTGTTTGCTAATACAGATCCGGGCGGAACGGTTAATATGGTTACTAAAAAACCTCTTGATGAAGACCGCCGATCTATTAGTTTTGGCTCAGGCAGCTATAATACTTACCGAATAGGAGGCGATTTTACAGGGCCGCTTAACGAATCTAAAACATTGTTATACCGCCTCAATTTGGCATATCAAAATGCAGAATCCTTTAGGGTACTCCAGGGGAGTGAAGATATAATGATAGCGCCCTCTTTTTCCTTTATACCCGATGACAATACACAAATTAACTTTGATTTCGTTTATGCAAGATCTAATGGAAGGTTAGACAGGGGACAGCCTATTTTTGGTGCTACAGCAGGAACTGATCTTAACTCTACTCCTATTTCTTTTGCTATAGGGAAAAAGAACGATTACCTGCATGAAACCAATATCTATTTTACAACATCTGTACAGCGTAAAATTACCGGGAATATAAATTTTAATGCATCTTACATGAAATTTATGGCAAGTGAAGACCTTTTAGAACACCGCACAGCAAATCGCTACGCTGTACTTCCAGATGGTACTACAGACCCCACAAAAATGGAAATGCGTACCATTGTAAGGCAGGGTAAAAATTACAGTGATAATGTTACTCTATATTTTGTGTCTGACTTTAAAACCGGGCCTTTAGAGCATAAACTTCTTACTGGTTATGATTATTTGCAAAATACTACGCCGGCGGGTAATTCAAGTTACGGTGCGAGTGGTTACATAAACGGACTTCCTAATGTTCCTTTTTTTGACCTTACAAATCCTGACTATTCTTTAACAGATATGTCAGGATACGTAAATGTTTCTTCTCAAAACCCGCAAACAAAGTATTTTGTAAACGGGGTATATGTGCAGGATCAAATTAAATGGGGCAAGTTCCAGGCTCTTTTAGCTTTAAGGCAGGAACATTATGTAGATGTAGAAAATTATAAGACACAACAAAGCCGCGATATAAAACAAAAAGCAATTATACCCAGAGTGGGGCTGGTGTATTCTGCCACAGAACAAATTAATGTATACGGAACTTATACTGAAGGTTATCAGCCGCAGGGAGCAGGTATAATAGGTACACCGCAAACTTACGGAGGCCCATTCGATCCGCTTATAAGTTCAATGTATGAGGTAGGAGCTAAATCAGAGTTCTTTAATAAAAAATTATCTGTAAATGTCGCGCTTTATAATATTGAACAAAATAATATCCTGATTAACGCAAATAATCCTGATAATCCTGATTTATTGCGACAAGTGGGGCAACAGAAGTCTAAAGGTGTTGAATTAGATGTTTATGGTACCGTGCTTCCTAACCTTAGTATATCGGCCAATTTTGCTTACAGTGAAGCAACAATTACTAAGAGCGACAATGCTGCCGAGGTAGGTACGCTTTTACCAAATGCGCCAAAGATACAAACAGGACTTTGGGGTAAGTATACATTTACCATACCTAAACTTAAAGGTATTGGCATAGGAGCAGGAATTAATTATTCAGGCGAGCGTAATACCCTTAGCCCAATTTTAAAGTTACCTGAATATACAGTACTTAACGCTGCTTTATCTTATACGATAGATAAATTCAGGATTACAGTAAATATGAATAATATTTTTGACAAAACTTATTGGGCAGGAGGATACGATTATAACAGGTTGTTTCCCGGAACGCCGAGAAATTTAATGCTCGGAATCAATTACGGTTTCTAGTAGCCGCGATGATGGAGGTTAAAAAGCATTAATGTATCAATAAATCAATGACCATAAGACATGGTCAGGAGGGAAATAGAATGTTTTTTAAAATCCTAACAGGAATTTTGATTCAAAAATTTATTTTTTGCTAGAATAAATTAACAGATACAATTAATTTCCCGATTGCATTATGTAGTCGGGATTTTATCCTTTTTACATACCTCAGATGGCTGACTCACATGGTCTTCTACATATTTTACCCCTAATAGCTGCCTCTGTAAGATAAGCCACATCTTGATATTTCGAATTTTAATAGCTGTTAACAAGTCAAATAGCAAGATATTTGGTTAAAGGAATAATTTGGCAGAGCCTTACTGAGGTCGATGCTATAATGTGTGCTGGATACATTTTGAGATCACAAATCCCGTTATATGCGCTCCAGGTAGTGTAAATGATATAAATAATATGATCGTGGCATTTAGCTCTTTATATCAGGACGGCAGCTAACTAAAAATATCATTATTAATTAAAGTCATAAATAATTTCCGGACTGCCATAAAAGGAAAAAACCTGCAATTTTCATTGCAGGTTTTTTATTGTGGGGAGAGAAGGATTCGAACCTTCGAAGGTTTCCCAACGGATTTACAGTCCGTCCTCGTTGGCCGCTTGAGTATCTCCCCGAAGCCATTACTTCACAACAAACTTGTTGTTTATTGCGGTGCAAATATAGCACTGTTTTTAGAGTATACAAACATATTTGCGTGTATTTTAATAACTATTTTTTAAAGGTCTGGTAGCTAATAAAATAAAATTGAAATATTTTTTAAAATAGAAGCTGCATCTGCGTAATCAGGCTCGTTTTGTTTTCGATCGCCTCTGTAATATAAAATGATATTTGTAGATCATATTTCCCAAAAGGCATAAAAAAAATCTCCCGAAGGAGATTTTAATTTATAAAAAAGCAAGTGTTATTTAGCCAGTAGCTCTATAACTTTTGCTTTAAGTTCTGCACCTCTAAGGTCTTTTGCTACAATCTTTCCGCTTGCGTCAAGAATAAATGTAGCAGGAATAGACTGCACGCCATATTGTACGGCGATCGGGTCTTCCCATCCTTTAAGGTTAGAAACATGGTTCCATGTAAGTTTATCTGCTGCGATGGCGTCTTTCCATTTTTTATCGCTGTCATCTAATGACACGCCTATAATGTTTAAACCTTTTGCATGAAGTTCATTGTACATAGCTACCACATTAGGATTTTCCATGCGGCATGGTTTGCACCACGAAGCCCAGAAATCTATAATGGTAACTTTGCCTATAGCTTCTTTAAGAGAAAATTGTTTACCGGCAGGGGTAGATGCGCTGAATGCAGGGGCCGTATTGCCTACTTCAGCGTTACTCTTTCCCGGCAGGGCAGTTGCTGGCGCAGGAGCTGCTGCAGGATTCAGTTTTTCAATCTGCTCGCCAAGCTCTTTACCCATTTTAGTTTTTTTGATGTCTGCATCAAGAGCATCGTATTTCTTTTTTGCATCAGCATACTGTGTATTTTGCATAGAAAGTGATTGCTTAAGCAGTAATACAGTAATGTATGCTTTAGGATTTTTAGTAACAAAATCATCAGCGATAGACCTCATTTCTTTACCTATAGCTTCATAACCTTTGTTAAGCCTGTTCATTACAACAGTGTCCTGTTTTTTGTAAGCATCCATCATTTCTGCCTGATTTTTCTTTTGGAAAGCCATCATTTTTTGTCTTGGGCTGCTTATTTTGTCATAATATTCTGTAAGCTTATCATTGTTATATGTACCGGTTCTTCTTGTTTTGAAGATAGAATCTTTATCAACTGCAATATCAATTGCACCTTCTTCCAGGATAAATTCAGCTTTACCCTGTACACCGTCAACCTGGATAAAATGTAGTGCAGGTTCAGTTACTCCACCTTTAAATACAAATTTTCCATTCTCAATTTTAGCGGTATCTACCGGAGAGAAGCCCATCATGCCTCCTTCTTTTTCAAGGATAACATTTTTTCCGTTTAATGAGGGGTCAATAGTTCCTGCTATTTCAAACTGGTTATCGGCAACTTTGTTGCATGATACAACAAAAGCGGCAACAGCAGCAATCAAAAAGAAATTTTTCATGTTTTTTATTTCGTTATTTAATATTGGATGCAAAAGTATCTAAAAATCTTTTGTGAAGATTAGATGTTTAATTTATTTACTGTTAAGATTAAGAAGAACAGGCAGGCTGTATAAGTGTCGTTTTTACCGAAGTATCCTTAATGCCACCAAAACCTTTTTCAACATTGATCATATTATGGTAACCTCTCGCTTTAAGGATAGAAGACATTATTACAGATCGGTATCCGCCGGCACAGTGAAGGTAAAATTCTTCATCCTTAGGAACTTCATTAAGCTGCTCGTTTACAAAATCAAGCGGAATGTTAACAGCGCCTATAACGTGGCCACCGTCAAACTCTCCGGGTTTACGTGAATCGACAACTGTTTTTTCATCGGTAGCAAGTCCGTCAGCAAAGGCTTCAGGTGAAATAGAGGCAATGCTGTCAATTTCATATCCTGCTTCTTTCCAAGCTTCAATACCACCCTTAAGATATCCTAAACTGGCGTCAAAGCCCACGCGTGCAAGCCTGGTGATTGCTTCTGTTTCTTTACCTTCAGGAGTTACAAGAAGCAATTGCTGGTTTACATCCCTTATAAGTGCACCTACCCATGGGGCAAACGTGCCGTTAAGGCCAATGAATATAGATCCAGGTATATGTTCTTTTACAAAATCATTCTCATGCCTCACATCAAGTATAATAGCATCAGTAGTGTTGGCTTTCGCCATAAATTCCTGTGCAGAGAATGCTGTCTGGCCTTTCTCTATAATTGTATCAAGGCTTTGGTATCCCTGAATGTTAAGCATAACATTTTGCGGGAAGTAAGCAGGAGGGGCTCCTAAACCATCAAGTAATTCTGCGATGAACTCTTCTTTGGTCATATCTGCCCTTAGTGCATAGTTTACTTTTTTCTGGTTGCCAAGGGTATCTGTAGTTTCTTTGCTCATATTCTTGCCACATGCACTGCCGGCGCCATGGCTTGGATATACCGTAATATCATCAGGAAGCGGCAAGATCTTATTGCGTAACGAATCGAATAAGTGAGATGCCAGTACATCCTGTGTAAGATCTTCGGTTAATGCCTGTGCAAGGTCAGGACGTCCTACATCACCAATAAACAGTGTATCGCCGGTTATTATACCATGAATACTGCCGTCTTCTTGTATAAGCAGGTAGCATGTACTTTCTAAGGTATGCCCGGGTGTATGGATCGCTTTGATGGTATAGCTTCCTACTTTAAATTCCTGTCCGTCAGTTGCTATTGTCGCATCAAATTCGGGCTGGGCTGTAGGTCCGTATACGATAGAGGCACCAGTTTTTTTAGCCAGGTCTATATGTCCTGAAACAAAATCGGCATGAAAATGCGTTTCAAAAATGTATTTTATTTTGGCATTATCTTTTAGGGCCCTGTCAATGTAAGGCTGTACCTCTCTTAGAGGATCAAATATAGCAGCTTCGCCGTTGCTTTCTAAGTAATAAGCTGCCTGTGCAATGCAGCCAGTATATATCTGTTCTATTTTCATAATTTGATTTTAATGCTTAAAAGCACTGAGCAATTGTGTAGAAAAGCTAGAAACCAATGATTTCTTTAGAGAGGATAAAGGCAGCCATAATGAGTACAAACCACCCAAATCCGCGCTTTAGCTGTTTTTCATTTACAAACCTGTGCAGATAAGTTCCTGCAAATATACCAAAAACTGAAATGACGGTAAAGGATAAAAGAAAATCCCATGCAATGTTTATGGTTTGCATATCGCCAATAAATCCGGTAAGTGAGTTTATTGCGATGATAAATAGGGAAGTGCCTACTGCTTTTTTCATATTCAGCCCTCCAAAAAAGATTAGCATTGGGATAATAAGAAAACCTCCTCCTGCACCTACAAGCCCCATAAACAGACCTACTATTGCTATGCCTGGCAGGGCATACAGGTAATTTATTTTCTTTATGTCGTTATTGTCGTTTTCTGTTTTTCGTCTAAGCATGGAGAGAGAAGCCATGAGCATGATAAACGCAAACAGCATCATTATAAATGTGTCTTTGCTAAGGGAATATTTGCCGGATAATATAATTGTATCAGGAATTGCCGAAAGTATATACCTCCTGGTAATGTAAACAACTATAAAAGAGGGTATGGCTATAATAAGTCCGGTCCTGATAGCAATATTATCTTTATGATAATTTTTAAAGCTCCCGCAGGCAGATGTCGTGCCCACCGTAAAAAGAGAGTAAGCCGTAGCAGTCACAGGGTGTAGGCCTACCATGTATACGAGTAGGGGAACAGTAAGAATTGAGCCTCCGCCGCCCATTAATCCAAGGATTAATCCTATAAAAAAAGCACCTGTATAAACTGTTACTGTTTCCATTTTGTATCTTAGCCAATAAAACGCTTACTACATCGTTATAGCTGTCGAGTTGTCAGCTTCAGGTAGATGTCTATGTATTTTATTGGTTTATAGTGTGTTGTGGCTAATTTTTAAAATTAAATATTATGATATAATCAGTTTGGCAGGCATTTTGCAACCTTAATTTAAATCAAATGCAATTTTACGTTTTATTTTTTGTAAAATTATTAATTCAAACGATTAAGTTATCACAAACTTCATATATATTTGTGATGCTTTTAGGAAAGCAATGTTTATTATAATTCAAGTTGTAAGTTAAAATTTATGGCATCAGCAATAAAGCCCAGAGTGGGCATGTATGAAAACGTTAAAAATCAGTTTGAAAAAGCTGCAGCCGTTATGGGGCTGGACGAAAGCGTTAAAAAGATCTTATCCATAACTAATAATGAGATCGTAGTGCATTTTCCTGTGAAAATGGACAATGGTAAAGTTGAAGTGTTTACCGGATACAGGGTACAGCACAACAATGCTCTCGGGCCTTACAAAGGCGGCCTAAGATATCACCCAACTGTAGATATCGATGCTGCAAGGGCTCTTGCTACATGGATGACGTGGAAAACATCGCTTGCAGGACTTCCTTACGGAGGTGGTAAAGGTGGTATCCAGATCGATCCTAAGAAATATTCTCAGGGAGAACTGGAAAGGATTACACGTCGTTTTACCTATGCACTTGGTGATAATATAGGTCCTGAGCACGATATTCCTGCTCCGGATGTTAACACCAACGCACAAATGATGGCGTGGATAGCGGACACGTATATGTCTACTAAATCCCCTGCCGAGCGCTCTAAAAACCAGCACGTTGTTACCGGTAAGCCGGTGGGATCAGGTGGCCTTGAAGGGCGTGACAGGGCTACAGGTTTTGGTGTTGTTGTAACACTTGAATCTTGGGCTAAAGTAAAAGGCACTACTCTTGAAGGTAAAAGATATATTGTTCAGGGCTTTGGTAACGTAGGTTACTGGGCTGCTCATTTCATGAACAAAAACGGAGCAATTCTTGTTGGTGTTCAGGATGCTACAGGAACAATCTACAACCCTGAAGGTATAGATCCTGAAGCTTTATTAAGATACCAGTCTGATAATGCAACGATTACAGGATACAAAGGTACTCAGGATTACAAATCAGATGAGTTCTTCTCAATTGACTGTGATGTAATCATCCCGGCTGCTCTTGGTAACCAGATCACTGATGAAAATGCAGGTACTATTAAGGCTAAAGTTATTGCTGAAGGCGCTAACGGCCCTACAGATACCGATGGTGAGGCAATCCTTATTGCTAACCATATTGATATTATCCCGGACATCCTTTGTAATTCAGGTGGTGTTGTAGGTAGTTATTTTGAGTGGTTACAAAACCGTAACGGCGAAATATGGACTATGGATGATGTTATCATCAAACTTAGAAAGAAAATGGAAGAGGCTTTCAATAAAGTAATAACGTCTTCTGTACAATATAAAACAGACTGGAGAACTGCCGCGTATATCGTGGCACTAACCAGGATTGAAATGGCATACAAACAAAGAGGTATCTTTCCTTAATTGGGTAGAAGTCTCAGTATATTTAAAAAGGCACCGCATGGTGCCTTTTGTGTTTCATAATTATGTATATTTGATATTATTGTAACCTTTACCTTACCATGAAAAAACTTTACGCCACTATATTTATTGTTATAAGCACTGCATGCCTGGCGCAGGAGCAAAAGGAAGAACCAAAACAGGAAGAGAAACAGCCTCAGTTTTCAACTAACCTATCGGTGGCCGTAAGGCAGAATAATGGTTGGGGTAGTGCGAGCATTCCTGATTTTTCCTATTACAACCGAAATTTCAGCTCAGTTTTCAACGGGTATGGCTATACATTTAATATAGATGAAGCCGTGAACAATAGTGCGATATATGTTGATAGTAACAAATACTATAATGGCAGTTATATTCCGGTTGTAGCGCAAATGCATAATACCAATCTGGGTGCAGATAATATTTTTTATTACAACCAGAACGCCAGTACATTCAGTAAGCCGGTAGGGGTGGGCCTGTCTGCATTAAAAGGGAGGTAAACAATCTAAATTCTGAGATATGAAAAGAATATTAACAGCATCGTTTCTTGCACTATTTGCTTTTGGTTTTAGCCAACAGCAAAAGCAATTTTCATTTCAATCGGCACAACAATTGATTACTACAGATTTTAAACCGTTAAATACGCAGTTTGCGACGCTGTCTAAAAACTATGAAAAGGTTTTTGGTGAATACAATTTTACATTTGACAGCAATAATTTTGGCGACAGAAATGTTTATGTGGGCCATGGAGACAGAATGTATTATCAGGGGCGTTCGACTTTTATAATGGATTATCCGGGGCCTCATAATATGAATTATAATTGGAACATGGATTATATAGCGGGGCTTGTCTCGGGTTATAAGTTGCTATTCAATCACGAAAAAGACTATACTAAAAGCTATAGCAGTTTCAAACAATAGGATATAAAAAAAACGGGCATTAAGCCCGTTTTTTTATTGAATGAGGTTAACCTCCCATATATTCTTCGCCGCCACCGTCTTGTTCTTTCGGTTTTTGCTGCTTGTCGTTCTTGCTCATGTTGAAGCGGTAGGTAAACGACAATGTAATTTGTCTCGTTCTCCATTGCATTTCGCTGTAAGAACGTGAAAGTCCGTCAATGTAAGTTTCATTCTTCATTTTTCGTGAATTGAAGATATCCTGGACATTGATGCTTATTGTCGCTTTGTCTTTAAGGAAATCTTTGCTGAATGCGGTATTGGCACTTGCAACACCTATACGGCGTCCCTGTCCTGTATTTTGCGGTGCTTCGTAGTTACCGTTAAGCTGCCAGTCAATCTTACCGGGAAGGGTAATTTTATTATTTATCCTTGTTGTCCAGCTGTAACCAACTCTTGCAAAGTCCTGAACTACAGTTTCAGGTGTTCCGTTGTTATTTACAGTGTAGCTGTAATCTCCTGTTGTTTCATTTCGGTACAAGTTGAAGTTACTGCTTATCCTCCACCATCTGAATGGGTTGTAATTAACGTTAAATTCAAATCCAAAACGGTATTCCCTTCCAATGTTAAGTGGAGAAGTTAAGATTACAGGTGTCCTGCTGTCTGTTCCGCCGACAGGCGTTACGGCGCCGGTAACAGGATCAACGATATCTTCGCCATCTACGACCTGTACAACATAATCTCCCGATGGCCTTCTAACAAACTGAAACGGATTATCTGTAATATTAAAGTAAGCTGATGTGCTTAATGTAACTTTATTCCATTTTTTAAGGAATCCAAGGTCTATAGCGTGTGTTTTAGACGGGTTAAGGTCTGGGTTACCCCTAAAGATGTTGATGTTACTTTCCAGTCCTGAGAATGGGTTAAGAAAACGTCCTCTTGGTCGGTTAATGCGTCGGCTATAGCTTAAGCTAATGTTAGTGCTTTCGTCAAATGTATAGGTTAAGAAAGCACTTGGAAAGAAGTTGTTATACTTCTTGTTGTTGTATTCGTTAAGGTTAAGCAGATTGACATCAATGTTTGAGTCTTCCCAACGTAAACCGGCCAGGTAAGAGAATTTGCCAATTTTAGAACCAAACTGAGTATACAAAGCATTTACTTTCTCTTTGTATTGTAACAGGTTAGTATAATCACCATTATTTACCCACGTGCCATCTTCAAGTATTTCAGCACTCGCGTCTGTTTTAATTTCTGTAAAGCTACCACGGTAACCTGCTTCAAAACGGCTGTTTTCGCCTATTGGCAATACATAGTCAGCCTGTAATAGCGAACGGTTCTCAGTCTGGTTATTAGTAGTTCGTTCATTGCTGTTAGCGATAGCAGAACCCACATTAATATCGTCGATAGCAGCGCCTTCTTCGTCTCTGCTGTATGATGTAGATGCATCAACTTTAAGTTCGTGCCCCTTGTCGTTAAATTTATGGGTAAGGCTTGATGAGAAGTTAACGTTGTTATCGTCAGAAAGTTGATAGTTACGACGGTAACGTGTATCTATGTATGCGCCTGTTGCATCATAATTATCGAAATACGTATCGGTTGGGTTATCACCTTTATTTCTCCTGAAGTTGACAGAATTTACCCAGGTTGTATTGTCGCTTAAAAAGTATTCAAGTCCAAAGCTGGCATTAAAACCTTTACGTAAACGGTCGTTTTCCCTTCTTTCGTTGGTAAAGCTTCTCGTAGTGTTGTCAGAATTAAGGTATTCTGTATTGGTTTTAGAATTACCCGGGTTGTTCCTGTAATTGTAGCCAATGTTAGAGAACATATTAAATTTCTCTCCTCTAAAGTTCAGGTTTGCTGTTATTCCGTGGTTGTCAGGATGTCCTGTAGTAGCTACGATAGATCCATTAAATCCTCCGGCTTTTCCTTTTTTAAGGATAATATTAATGATACCGCCGCCACCTTCAGCATCATAACGTGCCGATGGATTGGTTATAACTTCAACCTTATCTACAGAGTCGGCAGGTAAAAGTCGTAATACGTCGGCAAGGTTGCTTCCAAGCAGGTTAGATGGTCTACCGTCAATCAGGATAGTAACGCTTTGATTTCCTCTAAGAGCAACATTTCCTTCAGCATCTACAGATACTGAGGGCACATTGTCAAGCACGTCGCTTATTGTTCCGCCCTTAACTATCATGTCGTTACCTACAGTGTAAACCCTTTTGTCCAGTTTAATATCTACGGTAGAGCGTTCAGCAGTAATTTGCACTTCACCAAGTATCTTGGCATCCGGTGCTAAAGCTGTAACACCAAGATTGGTGTCGGCAGATATTACTTTATTAGTTAGAGTTATTGGAGTAAACGATATAAAGTCAAATTTAATATTGTAGGTTCCGGCAGGGACTTCAAGGTTAAATTCTCCTTTAGCATCCGTAAGCCCGCCGTTAATGGTAACATTGTCAAGTGTCTGGATAACCACGTTTCCAAACTCAAGCGGCATTTTTGTATCGCCTTCAATAAGTTTACCTGTTATTTTTACTTTGGGTCCTCCCGGAGTTACGGGAGTGCCAGGGGGAACCTGGGCTAATGCCGTGAACGAAAAAAATAAAGACAGCAGCATTAGTAATGAGTGAAACTTCTTCATGAAATAGTAATTTACAGCTGCAAAAATGCACCTGCGGTGAGTGATGTTTTTTTTGGTTATAGTATTTCCCTTATCCTTTCAGCAGGGCGTGCAATAACTGCTTTATCGCCGTTTACAACGATAGGGCGCTCAATTAGTGAAGGATTTTGAACCATTGCATCAATAACCTTGCCATCACTTAGTTCTTTCCCTTTGTAATTCTTAATCCAAAGCGATTCTTTTTGTCGTACCAACTCTATTGGCTTTACATTCAGCTTCTTAATTATTTCAGTTAATGTTTCTTTTGTAAGCGGTTCGTTTAGATATTTTACGGTAGTAAAAGGTTTACCTTCAAGTTCCAAAAGTTGAAGCCCTTCGCGCGACTTGCTGCAGCGTGGGTTGTGATAGATGGTGATCATTTTATTCTTTTTGCAAAGTACGTTATTATTAATGGAAATTTGAAGTAACTTAGTGCAAACAAAATCTTAAATCTTAACAAAAAGCATATGTTTATAGAACAGGGAATTAAGCCTGAAAATAAATTCTGGAAGTATCTTGTAGGGTCGTTTATAATGATCCTTGCCTCGAGCATTGGACAAATACCATTAGGGGTTGCCATTTTTTTTAAAGCGATGTCTGACGGTAAGCCTATGCCGGCGACACAGGAAGGTATGCTTGGTTATCTTGAACTTAATCTCACGCTGTTTCTAATTTTATTTTCGTTTGTGATAGCATTGATCGCAATTTATATCGTGGTTAGAAACATACATAAGCAGCAATTTAAGGATATTGTCACTAGTCGCCCAAAGCTGGATAAATCACGAATATTCTTTTCATTTAGTTTGTGGTTTGTACTGTCTGTGATTACCATGCTTGTAGATTATTTTTTAGACCCTGAATCCTATGTGTTTCAGTTTAATGTTGTAAAGTTTGTTCCCTTGTTTATAATAGCGATGCTGATGGTGCCTATACAGACTTCTGTTGAAGAGCTTGTGTTTAGAGGCTATTTGATGCAGGGTTTTGGCAATCTGGCTAAAAATAAATGGTTCCCGCTGGTAATGACCTCTGTTATTTTTGGGGGAATGCACTTTGCAAATCCCGAAGTAACGAGGATGGGCTATCTTATCATGGTATATTATATAGGAACCGGTTTTTTCCTGGGTATACTTACTCTTATGGATGAAGGGATGGAGCTTTCCTTAGGTTTTCATGCGGCAAATAATCTTGTAGGGGTTTTGCTTGTTACGGCAGACTGGACCGCTTTTCAAACCTATTCTGTCTTTAAAGATGTTTCAGAGCCTTCTGCAGGCGTAGATATTATAGTACCGGTGCTAATTATATTTCCGATTCTTTTAATTATCTTTAGTAAAGTTTACAAATGGACAGACTGGAAAGGTAAACTTACCGGATCAATAGAGATTCCGGTTGATGAACAGCAACAAACAACTAACAAAATAGGACAAATCAATGACTAATCCTGATTATCACTTTGTACACCCCCATTTTAAATTAAACGGTTTTCATCTTACCGAAGATGACCTGTGCCGTATTGCGTATAGTTTTATTAAAGAAGGCGAGGCTTATGAGAGAGCGGTAGGTAACTTTCTATTGGACTGGTTTGACCAGAGGACTTTCATAGAGATGCAAACCTCCGGTACTACAGGTTCGCCAAAATTAATTACCGTAGATAAGCAGGCCATGGTACATTCGGCACTGGCAACAGCCGAGTTTTTTGACCTTTCCTCAGATATTAAAGTGCTGCACTGCCTGCCTACACAATTTGTAGCGGGTAAGATGATGCTGGTACGCGCCTTTATACTTGGGTGGGATATGGACCTGGTTGCTCCGGTCTCTACTCCGCTTCAAAATAATGATACGCAATATCATTTTGCAGCAATGGTGCCGTTTCAGGCACAGCATTCACTTGAAAAATTGCAGCAGATAAAAAAACTTATCCTGGGTGGCGCAAAAGTAAGCCAGTCGCTTTCAAAACAGCTGGAAGTGCTGCCTACAGAAGTTTTTGAAACTTATGGCATGACAGAAACAATCACGCATATCGCAGCCAAAAAAGTGGGGGAGGAGGCTTTTACAGTCTTGCCTAACGTGAGGGTTAGCGAGGATGAGAGGCACTGCCTTATTATAGACCCTTACGTAATTTGTGATGAACCTATCGTGACAAATGATGTTGTAAAAGTGCTTGATGATACGCACTTTATCTGGCTGGGCCGATATGATAATGTAATAAACAGCGGAGGCGTTAAGCTATTCCCTGAACAGATCGAGGAAAAGCTGTCGTCTAAAATACAAAGGCGCTTTTTTGTAAAGGGAATCCCTGATGAAGAGCTTGGCGAAAAGCTGGTCCTGGTAATTGAAGGTGATAGATATGATATTGATCCCGAAATTTTTGCCAAACTTGGTAAATTTGAAAAACCAAAAGAGGTGCTGTTTGTTCCTGAATTTACCGAAACAGGATCTGGTAAGCTGCAACGTGAAGAAACACTTAAAAGCCTGGCTTGATAAGTTTGACACATAAAATAATGCCATTACGATTGTAATGGCATTTTAATTTAGAGCTTTTCTATTTTTACATAGAACTTACTTTTTTGAAGTTCTATATCAGTTAAGTCCCTGGTTTCAACTTTTACCGTTTGCCAATCGTTTGTCGCGTTCAGGCGTATCTCTTTCCCCTGTATGGTTATGCCTACCGGCATTTTAAAGCTCTTTACATCTGTAAGCCAGCGGTATTCTAATGAACCTCCGCTTAACTTCAGCTGTAATATGGGGATGTTTTTGTAGCGAAGGTACTGATTGAAAACGGAGGTTAGGTCCATACCGGTCTTTTGGTTAAAATAATCTACTACAGTTTCTGTATCAATTATCCCTTTTTTGTACATAAGCGAATAGTTAAGTATCATGTCCCACCATTTAGCGTCATCATTCACCACGTGGCGTAACGTGTTCAACAGCAATGCTCCTTTGTAGTACATATCACCCGAGCCTTCCTTGTTTACTCCAAAAACGCCAATTACAGGCTTTCGGTTGCCTACGCTAAAACGTTGTCCGCTTATGTACTGCATTGCCTTTTCGTACCCATAACGGCATTCAATATATACAGTTTCGCTGTAGGTAGTAAAGCCTTCATGTATCCACATATCGGCGACGTCTTTAGAAGTGATACTATTGCCAAACCACTCATGTCCGGTTTCATGGATAATAATGTAATCAAACAACAAACCAACCCCCGTGCCGCTTATATCGTTACCCAAGTAACCTTTTCTGTACATATTGCCATAAGCTACAGCGCTTTGATGTTCCATTCCGAGATAGGGGGTCTCAACAAGTTTATAGCCATCTTCAGCAAAAGGGTATTTGCCAAATTTTGACTGAAAACACTCCATCATGGGTTTTACCTCTTCAAACTGCTTACGGGCCTTTTCCTCATTTTTGCGAAGCACATAATAATCAAGGTCTAATTCATCCAAATTATCGTGAATATGAACGTAGTCGGCAATGTTTAATGTAATATTATAGTTATTAATAGGATTTACTACTTCCCAGTCCCAGCGGGTGTATCCGTTTTTTAAGTCCTCACTACCCTTAAAGCGTCCGTTAGATACATCCATTAAACCGTTAGGTACTGCCACTTTTATAGATGCGCCCCTATCCGGTTCATCGGTCTGGTGGTCTTTTACAGGATACCAAAGGCTGGCTCCTGTGCCCTGAACGGCAACACCTATCCATGGTTTTTCGTCAGCATCGCTAGAGAAAACAAAACCGCCGTCCCAGGGTGCATTCTTAGCCACAAGCGGATTACCCGAATAATAAAAACGGAGTCTTTCTTCTTTACCTTTTTTAAGCGGTTTTGCAAACTGTATAAAAACAGCGTCGTTGTCTCTTTTGTAAGTCGTTTTGTTACCCTTTACCACGATGCTGTCAATTTGCATATTTTCAAAGAGATCAAGCTGGATTTTTGAAGTGTTCTCTACAACTTTAAAAGTGATTTCGTTATACCCGCTAATAAATTTTTTATCAGGATCTACCTTAATGTTCAGCTCATAGCGCTGCACGTCAAAACAGGTACGTTCGGGCCTCAATCCGCCCTGCAGGCTGTCGCGCCTGGTGTAGGTTTGTGCAGATGCAACAAGGCTGATAACTAATAATAAAGCTGATAAGGCTATTTTCATTTGATATGGATTAATAAAGATAAGTAGCTAAAATCGAAAAATGTTACGTGTTTGATTGCTTTTTAGCTGTAAGCACTACAAATTCGCGTTCAATTTTTTCGCCGCTAGTGCTTCTTACCATCTCAGTATCGGTAACTACGCTTATGATTGTCAGGCCTGTATTTTGCATGAGGGATGTTACCGATTCTATGTCATAAAGTGTAAACCCATATTTTGCAAACGGAATCTTCTGCATTGTGCTTTTTGGAATAAAGCTTATGGAAACGATACCGCCCTCTCTCATTACACGTGCAATTTCGTTTGCATAATCCTGAGGGTCTTTCCAAAAATAAATGGTGTTGCAGGTAAAGACAGCATCAAAATGCTTTTCGCTAAACGGGATATGTTCGCCATCAGTAAGCCTGAAAGAAACATTTTCTAAATCGCCATTAATATTTTCTGCTTCTTCAACCATGGTTTCAGAAATATCAATGCCAAAGTAGGTTATATTTTTTGCGATAGTGATTATATCTTTTACATGGCCGCCATTACCCGGGCCAATTTCTAATAAGGTGTCATCATTCTTTATGTTCAGGCTTTCTATAGTTTTAATGATGATGTTACTGTTGGTAAAGTTCATCATTTCGCCCACTTTAAGTCCGCTCTCGCCATCAGGGCAGCGCAATTGTTGGGCAAGCTCCTGTAATTCGTTTTCAGATAATTTCATGCTACTAATTTATGGAATCTGAAAGAAACCACGCATAAAAAATCCGGACTTACACACTAAGCCCGGATGAATAAATTAAATACTAAATAGCTATTGTTTTTTTGCTGCCTTTTTAACTGTAGGTTTTGCAGTTACTTTAGGTAAGGTCTTTACTATAGTTTTTGGTTCGTTTTTAAAAATGAACATCAACGGATGTATAAAACGCTCCTGCCAGGCTTTCTCTACATGTGCAGCACCATCAAATTTTTTGGTCAGCCAGTTTTTATCTGTATAACCTTTAGACTTCATGATATTGTCAACAGTTTTTTGGTGTTCTCCGTAATACTGGTCCATTGTTTTTGTGCCAAGGTCAAAATAGATGCTGTGATCCTGGAAGGGCGGAAGCTTTTCGTACAGGTATTTTTTAAAAGCTTCAGATGGTCCTGAATGCGTATTGTCTGCCAATAGGGGCCAATGCGTAGACATGCAAGCTGCTTTCCCGAATACATTTGGATATTCGCAAACGGCATATAAAGAAATTAATGCTCCCATCGCACTGCCACATATTGCAGTATTTGCAGCGTCGGACTTGGTTCTGTATGTTTTGTCAATATATGGCTTTAATTCCTGGGTAAGGAATTTTAAATACTCATCGCCCAATAACTGGGTACCTTTTATTTTTGCGGTTTCGTTTGTCTTGTCAAAAATGGCCTTATCGGTTTTTGTGAAGTTTGCAGCGGCTTTTTCAGGAAAGTATTCCGTATACCGCTGGTCGCTGCTCCATATCGCCACTATAATAAAAGGTTTTACACGTTTAGAAGCGATTAATTTTGCTGCTGAATCATCAGCCTCCCATGCTACTTTATGTATAGCGGTTTCGGGATTAAAAATGCTTTGGCCATCCTGCATATACAGTACAGGATAGGATTCTTTTGTATTGGTTGAATAGTCTGCAGGCAGCCAAACCTCGATGTTTCTGGCCTGCACAAATTTTGACTTGAAACTGTCAATCTTAACTGTTTTACCCTTGGGTTGGGCATAACAGCTAATGACCGCCAGCATAAGCAGCAGTTTAGTTAATGTAGATTTCATTTAGTAGTTTAGTTTAAGGCTTTAAAGATAAAGTAAATATTTTGTTACCATTGTTAATAATGTATAAGTACGATGTATTTATCACAGACTTGTTATTCTTAATTGTGTTTTGTAACAAAATAATTGAGGTTATTGCATAAAACAGAAAAGGCAGTAGATAACTCATACTGCCTTTATTGATATTTTTTTTGCTAATTAAACCTGTATAACGCCAAGGTTAAATTGTTTCTCGATAGGGGCATGGTTAGCCGCTTCAATACCCATGGAGATCCATGTCCTCGTATCAAGCGGATCGATAATAGCGTCTGTCCACAGGCGTGATGCAGCATAATAAGGAGATACCTGTGCATCATAACGCGCTTTGATCTTATCAAATAGCTCAGCTTCTTTTTCAGGGGTAATTTCTTCGCCTCTTGCTTTAAGCGATGAAGCTTCAATCTGCAATAAAACCTTAGCTGCCTGAGTGCCGCCCATAACCGCAAGCTCTGCACTTGGCCATGCAAATATAAGCCTTGGGTCATATGCCTTACCGCACATGGCATAGTTACCCGCACCATAAGAATTACCCACTACAACTGTAAACTTAGGTACGACCGAGTTGCTTACTGCGTTTACCATTTTGGCACCATCTTTAATAATCCCGCCATGCTCTGATTTTGAGCCAACCATGAATCCGGTAACATCCTGAAGGAATACTAACGGAATCTTCTTTTGATTACAGTTTGCAATAAAACGAGTGGCTTTATCGGCGCTGTCAGAGTATATAACACCGCCAAACTGCATTTCACCTTTTTTAGATTTTACAACCTTACGCTGGTTGGCTACGATACCTACAGCCCATCCATCAATACGTGCATAACCTGTAATGATAGTCTGTCCATAACCGGCCTTGTATTCTTCAAATTCGCTGTTGTCAACAAGGCGTTTTATGATTTCCATCATGTCATATTGTTCAGTACGCAGTTTTGGGATAATGCCGTAAATATCCTGTTCCGGCAGCACAGGCTTTTCGGCCTTAATGCGGTTATAGCCTGCTTTGTCGTAATCGCCTATTTTGTCAATAATATTCTTGATCGTGTCCAGAGCATCTTTATCGTCTTTAGCTTTGTAATCTGTAACACCCGATATTTCGCAGTGCGTTGTAGCGCCACCAAGGGTTTCATTGTCTATGCTTTCGCCAATGGCAGCCTTCACAAGATAGCTTCCGGCGAGGAAGATACTACCAGTTTTATCTACAATAAGGGCTTCATCGCTCATTATAGGCAGGTAAGCACCACCGGCAACACAGCTTCCCATAACGGCAGCGATCTGCGTTATGCCCATGCTGCTCATGATGGCATTATTTCGGAAGATACGCCCAAAGTGCTCCTTGTCAGGAAAAATCTCGTCCTGGAGCGGTAAGTAAACACCGGCACTGTCTACGAGGTAAATGATAGGTAAACGGTTTTCCATCGCAATTTCCTGGGCACGAAGGTTTTTCTTTCCTGTAATAGGAAACCATGCACCAGCCTTAACAGTAGCATCATTAGCTACAACTATACATTGTTTTCCGAGTACATAGCCTATTTTTATCACAACACCGCCGGATGGGCATCCGCCATGCTCGGCGTACATTCCGTCGCCTACAAAGGCACCTATTTCTATACTTTTAGAATCTTTATCTAACAGATAATCAATACGTTCACGAGCAGTCATTTTGCCTTCACCATGAAGTTTCTCGATACGTTTTTCGCCTCCTCCAAGCTTAACCTTAGCAAGCTTCTGTTTAAATTCTGATAATAACAGTTTATTGTGATCTTCGTTTTTATTGAAGTTAATATCCATGATCTGTTGTATATTTGTAGTGTGAATGTAATTTTTGTCTGCCAAAAATACGAAAACGTTTGATATATATACGAATTATTGAGAATTCCTTTGTTTGTCTGTGTTAGCAATTCGTTAAAATTAATAACCCCATATTCATAATTAGTTAACCATTTCTTAACATTGGAGAGGTACATTTGCGCCATAAAACACGAAAAATAATGTCTATAAACAGTATCTTCCAGTTTCTTGTACCAAAAGACAAGAAATTTTTTCCACTTTTTGAACAGGCAACTTCTAATCTTGTAATCCTTGCTGAAACCCTTCACGAAGCGATAAACGCTCCTAAAGAAGAAAGGGAAGCATATTTTAAGAAAATTGAGGAACTTGAAGCGGTAATTGAAGAAATAGCACACCAGACTAATCTTGAGCTTAGCCGTAACTTTATCACTCCATTTGACAGGGAAGATATCCACGCGCTTATCTCTGCTATAGATAACGTTGCAGATTACCTTTATGGTGCTGCTAACAGGATGAGATTGTACCAGGTAGAAAAAATTACAAAATCTATCAGAAAAATGACGGAAATTACGCTCGAGAGCTGCCAGCTTATACACGTAGCTGTTACAGATCTTAAAGACATGAAAAACCTTAAAGGTATTGCAGATGCCTGCAAAAGGATAAACAAGCTTGAAAACAAATCAGACAATGTATTTGATAAAGCTGTTGCCGATATATTTGAAAACGAAACTGATGCTAAGAACATCATCAAATATAAAGAAGTGCTTTCTTCTCTTGAATCAGCTGCTGATAAATGTAAGGGTGTTGCGAACGTGCTGGAGTCTATCGCGGTAAAACATTCATAAACAAACCCTTTACGTATACTATGACGCTACTTATAACTATTATTGTTTTAGCATTAATATTCGACTACATAAATGGTTTCCACGATGCGGCGAATGCTATAGCAACTGTTGTTGCTACAAAAGTACTTACGCCGTTTCAGGCGGTACTTTGGGCAGCTTTCTTTAACTTTTTGGCCTACTGGGTCTTTGGTTTTGGAGTTGCCGATACGGTAGCAAAAACCGCCCATACTATGGATATTAACCTTGTGGTTATCCTTGCAGGGGTTATTGCAGCTATTTGCTGGAATCTTCTTACGTGGTGGTTAGGAATTCCATCAAGTTCATCCCATACGCTTATCGGTGGTTTTGCAGGTGCTGCTATTGCGCATGCGGGTTTTAATGTCGTATCATGGTACACACCCGGTAAAGACGGCGGGATGCCATCTGGTGTACTTATTATTATTGCTTTTATTGTTTTAGCACCGTTATTAGGTGCTATTGCATCGTACCTTATATCTATATGGTTATTAAATTCTTCGAAAAAGAGTATATATCCTAAACTTTTTACAGGAGCATTGATGCTTGTTACCATTTGGTTTGTGGCTGTGCAGTTAAAAATGTATGACGAAATATCGAAACCACGTTTTGACTCTCATTTTTGGAGTGTTGCTTTTGAGCCGCATAACATTAAATGGCTTTTGGTAGGTTTTATCGTGCTGTCAGTTAGTATATTCTGTTTACTATTTAGCAGCCTTACCCACAGCAAAGCCGAATCATGGCTTAAAAGGATGCAGCTGTTATCATCGGCATCGTTCAGTCTTGGACACGGTGGTAACGACTCTCAAAAAGTAATGGGTATTATTGCAGCTGCCGTTGCTGTTTATATCCATACTTCGGGCAAAGCTCAGGAAAGTTTACCGGAATGGCTTAATGTTGTGCTTCCGCAGGGAGATACAGAAGGGCAGATGCCTGCATGGATACCGCTAGCGTGTTATTCTGCAATTGCATTAGGTACATTAAGTGGTGGATGGAAAATCGTTAAAACAATGGGGTCAAAAATCACTAAAGTAACATCTTTTGAAGGTGTTGCCGCAGAGACTGCAGGAGCCTTAACATTATACTTTACGGAGCACCTTAAAATCCCGGTAAGTACAACACATACCATTACAGGGTCTATTATTGGTGTAGGCCTTACAAAACGTGTATCGGCAGTACGATGGGGTGTTACAGTAAGCCTTATTTGGGCATGGGTACTTACAATACCGGTGTCTGCACTTCTTGCAGCACTAGTTTATTATGTATTAAGCTTATTCTTATAAAATTTAGGATTTCCTAAATATATACCAACTCTTAAATGGCATACATTTGTTAAAACACAAATGTATGCCATTCTCTTTTAGGACTGTTTTAGCTTTAGCTGCCCTCACATTTATTCCTTTGTTAATGACCGGGCAGGCTAAAAATTCAATATTTAATAATGAACGCACCAGATCAATGTCCCAGCGATGGGAGCTTAATACCTTAACCGGTAACGGAACTTTTGTTATTACACCTTACAAGCCGGTTTACATACTGCCGTTACGCTGGTCAAGTGAGCCTAATGGTAAGCCTGTGAGCGGTAACCCTTCTCCAGAATATGAGGCCGAAAACCAAAACCTTAATAATCTGGAGGCTAAATTTCAGATTAGTTTTAAAGTTAAAGTGCTTCAGGGAATATTTTGGGGCCACGGCGATTTGTGGGGTGCTTATACACAAAAAGCGCATTGGCAGGTATATAATGCCACCCTATCAAGACCATTCAGGGAAATGAATTATGAGCCTGAGGTCATTCTTAATTTTGCCACTAATTACAGCTTGTTTGGAATTAAAGGCCGCATGGCAGGTATATCATTTAACCATCAGTCTAATGGCCGTGCTTATCCTTTAACCAGAAGCTGGAACAGGATCATTGCGCATGCAGGTTTCGAAAGTGGCGACTGGCAGGCTTATCTTCGCGCATGGTACAGAATGCCCGATGATATAGATGATAACCCTAAGATATGCCGCTATTTGGGCTATGGCGACGCAACCATAATATATTCAAGGGGCATCGATACATTTTCAGCGGTAATTGCTCCAAACTTCAGTTTTAACCGTCACATGAAAGGCAGTATAGAGCTTTCGTGGGCGCGAACTATAAAAGGGAACCTGAAAGGATATGTAATGTTTACCCATGGCTATGGTGAGACGCTTATAGACTACAATAACTTACAGACAACCGTAGGGATAGGTGTATCTCTCGTGGAATGGTTATAACACCAAATTGAAAATCTCTGCTTTTCGTTTTTTGATACATTTTATTTTATGCCGATTAAAATAGCAGTGTGTCAGATTTGTGCTATCGATTGAAAGATTAGTGCTATACTTTATCGTTATAGTAGGCTAACTTTGGGATACAACAAATAAACGAAAAGACTTATGAGTATTGCTAAACGTCCTGATTTTAAGGATAAATACGATAATTTTATTGGAGGTAAATTTGTACCTCCGGTTAAGGGTGAATACTTTGATAACGTATCGCCAATTGATGGAAAAGTATTTGCAAAGGCGGCACGCTCTACTAAAGAAGATGTAGATTTAGCGCTTGATGCTGCACATGAGGCATTCAAGACCTGGGGAAAAGCCTCTCCCGCCTTTCGCAGTAATGTGCTAAACAAGATTGCCGATGTTATGGAGGCTAATCTTGAATATCTGGCTACCGTAGAGGCTATAGATAACGGTAAGGCTATCCGTGAAACGCTTGCTGCCGATTTACCGCTATGTATAGACCATTTCCGTTATTTTGCGGGTGTAATCCGTGCGGAAGAAGGTACGATCGCAGAACATGATGAAAATACAGTTAGTATAGTAGTCCACGAACCGCTTGGCGTAGTAGGGCAAATCATACCATGGAACTTTCCGCTATTAATGGCAACATGGAAAATTGCCCCAGCCATTGCTGCGGGTAATTGTACGGTGGTAAAAGCTGCAGAACAGACTCCTGTTTCTATTATAGTATTAATGGAACTTCTTAAAGATGTTGTGCCGCCAGGAGTGATAAATATTGTAAATGGTTTTGGTGTAGAAGCAGGTAAGCCATTGGCAACATCGCCTAAGATATCTAAAGTTTCATTTACGGGAGAAACCACAACTGGCCGCCTTATCATGCAGTATGCTGCAGAAAATATTATCCCTTCTACAATGGAACTTGGTGGCAAGTCTCCAAATATCTTCTTTAAATCGGTAGCCGATGAAGACGATGCCTTTTTTGATAAAGCTATAGAAGGCGCTGTAATGTTTGCTCTTAACCAGGGCGAGGTGTGTACATGCCCGTCGCGTATGCTCGTTCACGAAGATATCTATGATAAATTTATCGCCAGGGTAATTGAGCGTACCAAAGCTATCAAGATTGGACACCCACTGGATAAAACCGTTGCTATGGGTGCGCAGGCATCTAACGACCAGTTTGAAAAGATAAAATCGTACCTGAAGATTGGTAAGGAAGAAGGTGCTGAAGTGCTGACAGGTGGCGAAGTAAACCAATTTGAAGGTGAACTAGGCGGAGGTTTCTATATTCAGCCAACCATCTTTAAAGGACACAACAAAATGAGGATATTCCAGGAGGAAATCTTTGGTCCTGTAGTATGTGTGACTACTTTTAAAACTACCGAAGAAGCCATTGAAATTGCAAACGATACCCTTTACGGACTAGGAGCAGGGGTGTGGACACGAGATGCGCATGAGTTGTATCAGGTACCAAGAGCAATAAAAGCGGGTAGGGTTTGGGTTAACAACTATCACGCCTATCCTGCACATGCGCCTTTCGGTGGATACAAAAAATCAGGCTTTGGCCGTGAGAACCATAAAATGATGCTGGAGCACTACAGGCAGGCTAAAAATATGCTTATCTCTTACGATAAAAATAAACTGGGTTTCTTTTAAAATTCTATTGTTTGGTTTTGGGGCTGCCCTTGGGCAGCCTCGCTGCTGTTTACTATATTCTAAAATTTTTATTACAATGTCAAATACGATGAAAGCGGCACGCTGGCATGCTGCAAAAGATATCAGGGTCGAACAGGCCGAGATACCTGCTGCCGGAAAAAAACAAGTTAAGATCGAAGTACAATTTACAGGGATTTGTGGGTCTGACTTGCATGAGTATACACATGGCCCAATGCTTATTCCTGTTGATAAACCATACCCGTTAAACGGCCATCAGGGTGTCACAACTCTTGGGCACGAGTTTTCAGGTATTGTAAGTGAAATAGGTGAGGGTGTTACAAATGTAAAACCGGGTGACAGGGTAGTGGTAGAGCCATTATTCAAAAATCCGGACAGTCCGTTTATTGCTAATGGCGAATATAACCTTTCTGAACCACTTGGTTTTGTGGGGCTGACATCAAACGGAGGTTTTGCAAAATATACGGTTGTAGAAGATTATATGGTACATAAGATACCTGATACCATGAGTTTTGAACAGGGAGCATTGGTAGAGCCTGCAGCTGTTGCTGTATACGCCGTTTTGCAAAGTGGTTTAAGTTTAGGAGACTCCTGCGTTATTTTTGGAGCAGGTCCTATAGGTTTATTGTGTGTACAGGCAGCTATCGCTGCGGGTTCGCCAAATGTTATAGTTGTTGATGTTGCCGACAAACGCCTTGAAAAAGCAACTGAAGTAGGAGCCACACATGTAATAAATGGCAAAAGCGAAGATATTCCTGCACAGGTTAAAAAACTTACTAACGGCGGAGCCGATGTGTTTCTTGATGCTGCCGGCGTTCAGGCAACCTACGACAACGGATTGAAAAGCTTGAGAAATGGCGGTACCGCTGTTCTTGTAGCACTTTTTGGTAAGCCGGTCACCCATGATGCTTTTGATCAGGTAGTGCGTGAAATTACGGTTAAGGGCATCATTGCTTACAGGAATATATTTCCACAGGTTATAAACCTTATCGACTCCGGGCGTATGCCGGTAGAAAAACTGGTTACCCAAAAAATTAAACTGGATAATATTGTTGCCGATGGTTTTGAAGCCCTGGTGTCAAATCCATCGCAGGTAAAGATATTAGTGGATATTAACGGATAACAATAATTACAGGGTCAATATATTTGGCCCTGTTTTTAATTTTTTTATTATGTACAAGAGAATCGACAGTACCCCACAGGCAGATGATCTCATAGCAGAGCTTAAAGAGCGTTATGGTGAACTGATGTTTCACCAAAGCGGCGGATGCTGCGATGGTTCTCAACCAATGTGTTTTGAAAAAGGAGATTTTAAACTGGGCTACAGCGATGTATGCCTTGGTATAATTCAAGACTGCGAATTCTGGATGAGCAAAGACCAGTTTGAATACTGGAAGCATACCCATTTAACGCTAAATGCCATTGATGGCAGGGGAGCAAGCTTTTCGCTCGAAATTCCTTTAGGCAAACGCTTTATGATAGAGTCAAGGCTTTTTACCGAAGAAGAAGCTAAAGACCTTGAACCGGTAAGCTTTCTTGAAGACTAGAAGTTAGGCAACATGTAACAACTGATATTGCTTAGGTGTAATGCCTTCGTACTTTTTAAACAGTCTTATAAAATAGTTGCAGTCATCAAAACCTGCCATGAAACACACTTCGTTTATCTGGATTCCCGGATTTTTAAGCAATTTCTTGGCTTGTTTTATCTTTTCATTTAGTATAAATTCTATGGGGCTCATACCTAATTCCCTTTTAAAATAGCGATAAAAAGAGGTGGTGCTCATGCATGCCTTCTCGCTAAGGTCTTTCAGGCTTATGCTTGAGGTTATATTTTTTCGGATGAATTCTGTAATAGTATAAATTACACTATTGGTATCAATCGAGGCGTCTTCATCGGCACGTTGTGCTGTCTGGGTTTGGATTATCCTTATTAGCAGCTCCTGTAGTGCCAGGTCTGCCAGTGCATCTTTTGTTACCGAAAAGCTCATGCACTCGCGAATAAGCTTATTGATGGTAGTTGCGAGTTCAGTATTATTGTAAAAAAAGTAATTTTCGTGATTGAGCTTCCATAACTCATCTTCTTTAGGATATCGTTCGTTAAGAAAATCAAGTGTATCGCTTATTTTGTTGTGGTCTATGGCTAAGGCAAGGCATTGGGTAGGATTGCTGGCAGAAGCTTCAGGGAAATCAATCTTCATTTCTACGTTACCGGGAACGATAACAGTTTCTCCGGGAAGATATTCAAAGCTGGGATCATCAAAAAGGTGCATTACTTTTTTACCCCGCAGCATACTCGTTACTACAAGGTCGTTGAATTTTAGTGGAACAAGTATAGATTCCTGATACGTCTCAAAAAGATTGAGTTCGCAGTTTTCAAGAGAATAAACGGTCCTGTTCTCTACTAATGTTTTTAGTGATTTTTCAACGGTAAGCGATGGCGTTTCGAGCAATGCCCTGCGATTGTTCATAATCCTGTAATTTTAAGTGCCCTTAAATTACGGATTTTTAACGATGCAGCGAAATTTTAGGAGTTAAATTCAGCAACAGTTTCGATATCGTTGGTCCTTACAAACTTCAGCGGAAGCGACACTATAAACGTTGTACCTTTGTCTTTTCCCGGGCTCATTGCATAAATATTACCCCTGTGAAGCTCTATAAACGATTTTGATATGGAAAGTCCTAATCCGTTAGATGTTTCTTTGCCTGTAGGCTTAGAACTAAGTTTAGCAAACTTATTGAAAAGCTTTTGGATGTCGTCAAAATTAAGTCCCTGGCCTTCATCTTTAACTTCGATATGCATATAGTTTCCGGCTTCTCGCGCCGATACCTTTATACTGGTATTGTGGTAAGAATATTTTATAGCATTACTAAGCAGGTTGTGCAGTACATCTGATATTTTAGATTTATCACCTTCCAGTTTAGGGAGGGTGTCTTCGCAATGCAGCTCAATAACCTGTTTTTTTCTGCCTGCCAGCAGTTCAAAGTTATTCAGAAGCCTTGTGAACATATCTTTCACATCTATTTCTTCAATAGACAGTGTCATGTCTTTCTCTTCAAGCTCAGATTGTGTAAGAAGGTTAGCCAGCCTTTTCTGCATAATGCCAACAGACGATTTTATCATGTCTGTCATACGTGGTGCTGTAGCGATATCTTTACGTATCACATCGTTAGCAAGGCTTATAGAAGCCAACGGGTTTTTGATCTCGTGAAGAGCTATGTTCATCAGGTTGATCTGCGATTCTATCGATTTACGATAACGCAGCCTGTTTTCCAGTTTGTCAACTATTATTTTAGCCAGTGTTTTCAGCATATCAATCTGCTGTGCTGTAGCTTCTCTTGGAACGGAATCTGCTACTGATATTACGCCTACATTATAACCTTCAGGTGACTTTATAGGTGCCCCTGCATAAAAACGAACCCCATCTTCACCTTTTACAAAAGTGCTGTCTACTAATTCAGGATGATCCAGTGTGTTATTGAAAAGTGTAACCTCGTCGTTTAGTATTGCGATACTTGCAAGCGTGCCCTCTCTTTCCACTTCATTAATAGGAAGCGAGCTGAGGTTAGATTTCAGAAAGGCCCTTTTTTCATCTACAAAAGTTATAAAGGAGCTTGGGCAATTGAATACCTGTGATGCCATAAGTGCAATCTTATCAAACGCATCTTCAGAATGTGTATCCAATATTTGGTAGTCCCTAAGCTTTTCAAGCCTAAGGTCTTCATTGCTCGGCATGTAATAAACAGGCTTTTTATAGCTCATAGATGGTTATTCGGGATGTTAGGTAGAGTTGAATTAATTCTACCGTGAAAATACGGCAAATTTTCACTAAATAAATGTTAAAACATGAGGTTGTAACAAAAGTTGCATGATTTTGTAAGGCAGAACATATTAAAAACAAAATACCTCATGACATGATCACGAGGTATTTAGGTCATCACTTTTACGTAATTATTGTTCTTCTTCGGTCTTTTGGCCCATCATCATAAGGTAGGCTTTCAGGAACTCATCAATATGTCCGTTCATTACGCCTTCTACATCGCTGGTTTCAAATTGTGTTCTTACATCTTTAACCAGTTTATACGGATGCATAACGTAGTTACGTATCTGCGAACCCCACTCAATCTTCATCTTATTGGCCTCGATCTCATCTCGAACGGCCTGACGTTTTTTAAGCTCAATTTCATATAACTGCGATTTAAGCAATTGCATGGCTTTGGTCTTATTGTCAAGCTGCGATCGTGTTTCGGAGTTTTCAATGATGATTCCGGTAGGGTGGTGGCGAAGGCGCACCGCCGTTTCTACCTTATTTACATTTTGTCCTCCTGCACCGCTGGAACGCATGGTTTCCCACGAAATGTCAGACGGGCTTATCTCGATCTCAATAGTATCATCGGCAAGCGGATACACATAAACAGATGCAAATGAAGTATGGCGTTTTGCATTACTGTCAAAAGGAGAAATACGCACCAGTCGGTGAACGCCGTTCTCGCCTTTTAGGTAACCAAAAGAATAATCACCTTCAAACTCAAGGGTTACTGTTTTAATACCGGCAACCTCCCCCGCCTGAAAGTTAAGCTCCTTGATCTTATAGCCCTCTTTTTCGCCCCACATCATATACATACGCATAAGCATAGATGCCCAGTCACAGCTTTCTGTACCTCCGGCACCCGCGGTGATCTGTACTACGGCACTCAGGCTGTCGCCTTCATCGGATAGCATGTTTTTAAACTCGAGATTTTCAATATGGGCAATTGTTGCCTTATAATGATTGTCGAGTTCTTCCTCGGTAGCATCGCCTTCTTTGTAAAATTCGTAGATGATCTGGAGTTCTTCGGCCATGGCATTGCCTTTTTCATAATCTTCCACCCACTTTTTCTTAGATCGCAGGTCTCTTACAATGATTTCGGCCTGTTTGGCGTTATTCCAAAAGTCAGGTGCAAAAGTCTTCTCTTCTTCGTTTGTTATTTCAATTAACTTTCTGTCGATGTCAAAGATACCTCCTCAGCGCACCAAGACGCTCTATAATACCTTTTATTTGTTCGGTATTTGTCATAAATAATGTAGTTTTGTATTAAGCAAAAATAAGCTATCCTTTTCAATAATATGGAAATAAATTTAGTAAGTGACACGGTAACCCGTCCCGGGCATGAAATGCTTCAGCAGATGTTCAGGGCAAAAGTGGGCGATGATGTTTATAAACAGGATCCTACCGTTGTTCAGCTCGAAGAAACAGTAGCCGATCTTTTTGGGATGGAGGCTGCGCTTTTTTTTCCTTCGGGCACCATGGCAAACCAGACAGCAATAAAATTACATACAAACCCGGGTGACGAACTGATATGCGATAAATGGTCGCACGTATTTAATTACGAAGGTGGTGGTATAGCCTTTAACAGCGGTGTTTCAAGCCGTTTGATAGATGGTAACCGTGGCATGATAACAGCCAATCAGGTTGTAGAAGCCATAAACCCGCCCGACTTTTACCACAGTCCGTTAACAAGCCTTGTAACGATAGAAAATACTACCAATAAAGGCGGAGGAGCATGCTATGATCTGCAGACCCTTATGGAAATAAGCGATGTATGCAAAACCAATAAACTGGCCTATCATCTTGATGGCGCCCGTTTATGGAACGCATTGGTAGCAAAAAGGCAGCATCCTAAACAGTTTGGTGGATTGTTTGATACTATTTCAGTATGTCTGTCAAAAGGATTAGGTGCGCCTGTGGGTTCGCTTTTAGTAGGCAGGCAGGAACATATCAATAAGGCAATCAGGATTCGTAAAGTGTTTGGCGGCGGTATGCGTCAGGCAGGATACCTTGCGGCGGCAGGACTATATGCGTTACAAAATAATGTTGGCCGACTGGAGGAAGATCACAGAAGGGCAAAACAGCTGGCTAATTTCCTTCAGCAGCTACCCTGGGTAGAAAAGGTAGAACCGGTAGAAACCAATATTCTTATCTTTTCAGTTAAGCCACAATATAGCGAATCCGCATTGATGGAAAAACTAAAGCAGAAAAGCATATTTATAAGTTCTTTAGGGAAAGGAAAGCTGCGTATCGTTACGCATCTTGATTATAAGGAAGTGATGCATAATTATGTCATAGAGACACTGCAAAAGCTGAGCTTTTAAGCAGCAAAGTTTCAAAGCAGCAAAGTTTTAATACTCTGCAACTTTGAAACTTTGTTACTCTGCAACTTTTCTATTTAAACATTCCGTCTAATCCCGGGATATTCGGCATGCCATCCTGTGCAACAGCAGCAAGTTCAGCTTCGTTTACATTTGTAGCTTTTGCTATAGCTTTGTTAAGAACCAATACCAGATAATCTTCCAGTTGCTCTTTGTCTTCTAATAAAGAATCGTCTATGGTTATAGACCTGATGCTGCGGTTTGCCGTAATGGTAACCTTTAATAATCCGTCATTGCTCTGCTCATCGATAAGAACAGTGTCAAGCCTTTTTTTAGTCTCTTCAATTTTTTGCTGGGTTTCTTTAAGTTTGCCCATCATTCCCATGATATCTCCAAACATTTTTATGAATTTTATTATATGATTATATTGCAAAAGTATTAAATTGCAGAGTTATATGCTAACCTGAAAACAAATGAAAAAACACGTACTTTTAAGTTGTGTTTGTGTTATTTTTGCAGCGAATGCGCAATCTAATAAAAAGAAGATGACCGAAACAATTTCTCCGCCGCTGGCTACCGTCAAACCTAAGAAACTTGAAAAGCATGGCGACGTTAGAACTGATAACTATTACTGGCTTAACGAAAGAGAAAACCCGGAGGTAATAGATTATCTTAACAAAGAAAACACCTACTATAATACAATGACCGCCGACCAAAAAGAATTCCAGAAGGATCTTTTTGCAGAAATGAAAGGCAGGATCAAAGAAGACGATTCATCTGTACCTTATTTTTATAACGGCTATTATTACATTACCCGCTACGAAACCGGAAAAGATTACCCAATATACGCACGTAAAAAAGGCACCCTCGACGCTAAAGAAGAAATACTGTTTGATTGCAACGAAATGGCAAAAGGGCATTCTTATTTTCAGCTGGGTGGGCTTAATATAAGTGAAGATAATAAATGGGCAGCCTTTGGTGTTGATACTGTTTCAAGGAGGCAGTTTACCATCCAGGTTAAAAACCTTGAAACAAACGAAGTACTTCCTTTTAAGATAGAAAATACCACAGGTGGTTCTACATGGGCCGGAGATAACAATACATTGTTTTATACTCGCAAAGATGAGGTTACACTTCGTTCTGACAAAGTTTACAAACATAAGCTTGACGCAGATGTAAAAGACGATACTTTAGTGTTTCATGAAAAAGACGATACCTACAGTGCGTTTATCTATAAGGAGAAATCTAAAAAATACCTGGTTATCGGTTCAAGCAGTACACTTACCAGCGAATTTAGGATTCTTGATGCTAAAAAGCCTGACGATGAGTTTGAAATATTCCAAAAAAGAACCAGAGGCTTAGAATACAGCATTTCTCACTTTGGAGATAGCTGGTATATCGTGACCAATAAGGATAAGGCGACCAACTTCAAACTAATGATTACGCCCGAGGGTAAAACAGGCAAGGATAACTGGACAGACCTTATCGCACACCGCAATGATGTGCTTCTTGAAGATATAGATATCTTTAAAGATTATCTTGTGGTTTCTGAACGCAGTAACGGACTTAATACAATACGAATTCGCCCATGGAATGGAAAAGGGGAGTACTACCTGCCGTTTGAAAGCGAAACCTATACTGCAGGAACGTCTGCAAATCCCGATTTTGATACCGATATCCTGAGATATAGTTACCAGTCACTGGCTACGCCATCGTCTGTAATAGATTTCAATATGAAGACCAAAGAGAAGACCGTTCTTAAGGAGCAGGCCGTTCTTGGCGGTAAATTCGATAAGAATAATTATGTTGAAGAAAGGGTATGGGCTACTGCAAAAGATGGTACTAAGGTGCCTATCTCTATGATATACCGAAAAGGTATTACCAAAGACGGTAAAAATCCTTTATTACTATATGCATACGGTTCTTATGGAGCATCAATGGATGCTTATTTCTCATCTATCAGGCTTAGCCTGCTTGACAGGGGCTTCATTTATGCTATTGCCCACATTCGTGGGGGAGAAGATTTAGGCCGTGAATGGTATGATAACGGAAAACTACTTAAGAAGAAAAATACATTTACTGATTTTGTAGACTGTTCACAGTACGTGATAAATCAAAAATATACATCTGCTAAACACTTATATGCTGAAGGTGGGTCTGCCGGAGGATTATTAATTGGGGCGATAATAAACATGGCACCACAGCTGTACAATGGTGTTATTGCACAGGTTCCGTTTGTAGATGTTATAACTACAATGCTTGATGATAGTATTCCTCTTACAACAGGTGAATATGACGAGTGGGGTAATCCGAATGATAAAAAATATTACGATTACATGAAATCGTACTCGCCTTACGATAATATAACTGCTCAGGAATATCCAAATATGTTAGTCACTACAGGCTTACATGATTCTCAGGTACAATACTGGGAACCTGCAAAATGGGTGGCAAAATTGAGGGTTACAAAGACAGGAAGCAAGCTTTTATACCTGGATACCAATATGGAAGCGGGGCATGGAGGAGCATCAGGGCGTTTTGAATCACTTAAGGAGGTTGCAAAAGAATACAGTTTTTTATTAGATTTAGAAGGAATTAAAAAGTAATTAAATTTTTTTTGTTAGCTTTGCAAGGTTTTGAGGTCAATAAACTTTGTAGCAGTTTACCTTACTAACTTATTTTTTATGAAAGAAGAGATAAAAGCCTATAATAATGTGTTGGAATTAATTGGTAACACACCTCTAATTAAAATCAACAAAGTTACTGAAGGATTAAAAGGAAATTTTTACGCTAAAGTAGAAGCTTTTAATCCGGGCCATTCCACAAAAGACAGAATTGCACTATACATTATCGAAGAAGCAGAGAAAAAAGGTATCCTGAAACCGGGAGACACCATAATAGAAACTACTTCAGGTAACACAGGTTTCAGCCTGGCAATGGTAAGCATTATTAAAGGATATGACTGTGTACTTGCAGTAAGTTCTAAATCATCTAAAGACAAGATAGATATGCTTCGCGCAATGGGGGCTAAAGTCTATGTTTGCCCGGCAAATGTATCTGCAGATGATCCGCGTTCTTATTACAGTGTTGCAAAAAGGCTTCATGAAGAAAATAAAGGATCGGTTTATATTAACCAGTACTTTAATGATCTTAATGTAGACGCACATTATAAAACTACAGGTCCTGAAATATGGGAACAGACAAACGGTAAAATTACACACCTTATCGCTTGCAGCGGTACGGGAGGAACAATTTCCGGCACGGCACGTTTCCTTAAAGAGCAAAATCCAGCAATCAAAATATTGGGTGTGGATGCTTATGGTTCCGTACTAAAAAAATACCACGAAACTAAAGAGTTTGACAGCGAAGAGATCTATCCGTACAGAATAGAAGGTCTTGGTAAAAACCTTATACCTACAGCTACAGATTTTGACGTAATTGATAAATTTATAAAGGTATCAGACGAAGATAGCGCTCATGCTGCAAGGCATATCGCTAAAACCGAAGGGCTTTTTGTAGGATACACAAGTGGAGCAACTTTCCAGGCAGTTAAGCAGTATGCAGAATTGGGAGAGTTTGATGAAAACAGCAATGTAGTTCTTATATTCCCTGACCACGGTTCACGTTACATGAGTAAAGTGTTTAGTGATGAGTGGATGAACGAGCAGGGCTTTTTTGACAGCGTTAATATTGAAGAAGCACAAAAGATTGAATTTATAAAATAATTCTATCTCACAACGTATAAAAAAACTCCCTGCATCGCAGGGAGTTTTTTTTTGGAAGCAAACGGTTTTAAATCAAAAAAGCTCCTGAATTTTATTTCAGAAGCCTTTATTTGTTTAACTAACTCACGCGTGTATGATTGAGGAGCTTACAAAAGTACCGGCAATCCATATATAACACAATACCCATTAATGGGTATATTTAAAGAAAAACGCTGCAATTGCAGCGTTGATCCCTAAGTATACTAACCCTTATATCTTTATTTTTAATAGGCACTGTAATCTCCGGTGCCGGATCTTTTTAAATCCTGTTTTTCCGGCTCTCCGGTAAAGGCAACATTACCCGATCCGCTGATATTTCCTTTTATGGTTTTAGTGCAGGCGAGGTAAGCATTGCCTGATCCTGTTACAGCGACATCCAAATTGGCTGTTTCAAGCTTTTCTGCCTGTATATTACCCGAACCTATAATTTTACATTTAAAGTCCTGTACGGCTCCTGTTAGCGTTATTGAGCCGGAACCCAGTACACTTGCATCGCTTTGAGCAGAATAGAGGTTCAGTTTTATGTTTCCTGAGCCTTCAAGCTGCACCTTAATATTGTTTTTGATTGTTTTTCGGCATACCAGCCCGCCAGATCCATTAAACTTGATAGTGTTTAGCGCTGTACTGTAAGGTATTTTAATGTACACCTTGTTTTTTCTGTGTGCCTTAAATTTCCGGTCTTTTGGCAGCTGTATAGAAAGTGTACCATTTTCTTCGCTAATCTCTATAAGTGCAACAATGTTTTTTGATCCTTCCAGCGTGACAAAACTGTCGCTGCTGTCGGTAACCAATACTTCAAAAGGGCCATTTATGCACAATGATGAGTAGGCGTTAATAGTTCTTTTATCTTTGACGGTATTTCCATCTGCCGTGATAGCTTCTTCGCTGTTTTGTGCAAATGCTGCCGCCGATAGCAGCAGCACTGCAATTAAAAATAACTGTCGTTTCATGATGATGATTGATTTTGATTGATTTTGATTGATATTATGTAGACGCTATGTTTTTATAAATGGTTGCATTGTTTAGATATTTAATTTTTACTTAGATTAATATTTCCATATTCTGCTTTAATATACATGCGGTTTTCACCTGAATTCCTGTAGTAGCCCTTATAGCTTGCAGATGTTTCCTTCTCTTTTTTCTCAGTAAATTTTAATCCTGCCGATCCTCCAAGATTTCCGTATTCAAGATGGTATTCAAAATCAAATGCATAAGAAGCATCAAATTTTACATTTACGTTTGTATAAGTCGCATTAATGGCAATATTCTTCGCGTTTTTGTTGATAGCTCCTACATTTACGTTACCGTAATTGGTAGTAAGATTAAGCTGGGATGATAAATTTGCTATCCTTGTGCCCGAATAGTTGGCATTGCCGCTAATTTTGCCGCCATCATTTATTTTCATATCGCCATAATCTGTATTGTAAGTTATATCGTTAATCCGCCCAACAATTACATTGGTGTAATCACTATTAATGTTCAGATTGCCACCACGTGTAAGCTCAAATGATGAATATGCTGCCCTTACCGTGCCGTTCTTCATATAACTTATCAGTGATTTACCACAATACTCAATTTTTACAATATTGTCGCTATTGTTAAGTGCATCGGCATATACATCTCCATACTGGCATTTAATAACAGATGGGCCGTTTATACTGCCTAGTTTGATGGATCCGTATTGGTTATCAAGGTTGACACTACCATTTTTAGGTATTTTTATAGTATAATTAATTTCCAGATTCACATTTCTGCCCGAAAAATTACCGATTATGGTTTTTGCTTTTATCAGGGATTTAAGAGCATCAAATTCAATATCTATAGAGCTAAGACGATCATTTACAGTTTCTTCATTTTTTGCGGTTACGCGGATAAGTATTTCAATGGAAGTTTTGTTTTCATCCCAGGTTGTTACGTATACCTGTCCGTAACGATTTTGGATTTCGAGTCCCGCGTTGGAATTTACGATGTATGTTTTAGCAATTCTTCTTTCTTTAGTGATGTTGTCATTTCCTCCGGCCATTGCTATACCCGGGAGCAGCATTGCTAAAAGCAATAGTATATTAAGCCTGATTGTTTTCATGATAATTTTCTTTAATTTTTTTGATGTTTTCAATTTTTTCAAGGACTTCTTCCAAAAAGGAAATTCTCGTCTGCAGATTGGTTATCATCGCATGGATAAGCTGTTTGCTTTCGCCTTTATTGGCAAGCTCATGTGTTATCTTGTCATAATCTTTTTCCAGTTGCTGCATCCTTACCAGCGCATCCTGCACCAGTAGTTTTGTTTCGGGGGTGTTTTCCTGTTTTACCTTTGCCAGCTCGTTATGTATTATTGTGGCAAAATATACCTGCGTCTCTTTTGTTTTATTCGAAATCTTAGCCACCTGTGTATTATCTGCCGGTGAGTAGATAAACAATAAGCTTAACAGTATTACAATTGCTGCAGCTGCCGGCATAGCAACCCAATATATCAAACCTTTACCTTTTGGAGTTTTCTTTTTCTTGTCCAGCCTGTCAAGAAAACGGTCCTGATGCCCTTCAGCAGGCATTTCAATATCCCACTGGCTTTCTAAGGCACTAAAAATTTCGTTCAATTTTTCATTCTCTCTGTCCATTATTCCATCAGTTTTTTTAGCAGGCTTTCCTTTGCCCTGCTTATTGTTGTCCGGGTATTGCCTGCGGTAATGCCCATAATTTCACCTATTTCCTCCTGGTCATATCCTTCGATAAATAACAGTGTTAGCGCTATCCTGTAATTTTCCTTGAGTGATTGTATAGCGGCTAAAACCTGCTGTACCTTCATATCCCTGAAATCTATAGCAGACTCTTCGCTGCTATTGTCATCCGGTACTTTATACAGTACATTGTCCAAAGGATCAACGTCATGCTTATTGATCTTTTTGTAATTATCAATACTGTGGTTTACTACGATTTTTTTTAACCACGCCCCAAAAGTAACCTCACCTTTAAAACTGTCCAGTTTCGTAAAAGCTTTCAAAAACGATTCCTGCATGATATCTTCTGCCCAATGGCTGTCCTTCACGATGCGCAGGGCCGTGTTGAACATGGGCTTATAATACCTGTTATAAACCTCAAACTGAGCATTACGGCTTCCCGTCCTGCATAGTTCCAGTAGCGAATTAATATCCTGATCTGCGTTTGTCAAACTTTTATTGGCTGGTTTATTATAATGACTGAATCAAATTTAATATGTTACAGTTTGCATTAAATATTTTAATCAAAAAGTAATTAAAGGATCGTTTTTTGAATGTAACTATTTGTTTTCTCGGTAATAAGTTAAATAAAAAAGCGCCTTAAAAGGCGCTTCAATTTATGATAATGCAATTCGGTTACTCCTGCATTGTATGGTATACATTCATCACGTCGTCATCTTCCTCAATTTTTTCAAGAAGTTTCTCAACGTCTGCAACCTGGTCTGCAGTAAGTTCTTTTGTGATTTGCGGAATCCTTTCAAAGCCTGATGAAAGTATTTCAATATTTCTGTTTTCAAGTTCTTTCTGGATTGCTCCAAAGCTTTCAAACGGGGCATACATTACAATCCCGTCTTCGTCAGCAAAGATCTCTTCCACGCCAAAGTCGATCATCTCAAGCTCAAGCTCTTCCACGTCACGGCCTTCGGCAGGGATGCGAAAGTTACAGGTATGGTCAAACATAAACTCTACAGAACCCTGTGTTCCCATAGTACCGTTACATTTATTAAAATAACTGCGGATGTTTGCAACTGTGCGGTTGTTGTTATCTGTAGCTGTTTCTATAAGTATTGCGATACCATGAGGCGCATACCCTTCAAACAATACCTCTTTAAAGTTAGCTGAGTCTTTTTCAGATGCTTTTTTAATAGCCCTCTCAACGTTATCCTTAGGCATATTTGCTGCCTTGGCATTTTGTATTACTGCCCTTAAACGCGCATTGCTCTCGGGGTTTGGTCCGCCTTCTTTAACGGCCATTACTATATCTTTACCAATTCTCGTAAACGTTTTTGCCATTGCTGACCAACGTTTCATTTTTCTGGCTTTTCTAAATTCAAACGCTCTTCCCATAATTTTTTTGTTTGCTGCACAAAAATAAACTTATTCCCTGTTTTTGCAAAAACAAAGTTAGTCTTTTGGAATGTGTTTTGTTACAAAACCATCACTCGCGGTATTCCAGGCAGTAATTGCGGCGTTTTTATCGTTAAAAAATTTTGTATTCAGTTTGTTGTAGTTACCTAAAGCCTTATTTACATCAGCTACAAGCTTATTATAAGCTGCGACTTCATCTTTAGATGGAGCCGATTTACTATCCATAGCTTTTTTGGCATCTTCTGTTTTTTGGTTCAGCATCACAAAGTCTACTGCTGCGGGGGCAAATTCTAAAGCTTCTTTTTTGTAGAATTCTAAAACCTTCTTAGTTGCATTAACCAGCATCGGGTCGTTTTTATAGGGCTTGGCTGTTTTAATTTTATCAATGCCTTCCAGCGCATACTGTTCTAACGATGAGGCGTTTTGCTGAATACTACCCACATCTTTTTTCTCAATTGCCTTCATAAGATTAATGTCGGTAATATAAACTTTAAAGAATATAAGGTACATATCCGACTGGTGTTTGAACACTTCGTTAGATATTGCCATTTTTTTACCTAACTCAGACTGGTCTTCACTAATGGTTATGCCGTATTTATTGGCAAAAGCTTTTTGATTGGTGTTTAGTTTTTCAATTTCAGTATTAATTTTTTCATTTACCATATCACGGGCAATGATGTAGGCCTCCATAAAATCATACGATTGTTCGGCTACATCCTGCATATCTATTATCTTCGCATAATCTTCATTTACATATTTTTCCTGTAACGAAAAATAATTAATAAGCTGGTCTTTGTATTCTACATCTCCTTTGTAGCCACCCTTAACCGCTGCTATTTTTTTAGAGGCACCCTGTATGGACTTTATCAGATTTTTGCGCGTAGCATCAATCTTCCTGGCGCTTTTGCTGTGTGCAACTGCTTTAGTGTACTTCCAGGTACTTTGCGAAATGGTATTGGTTTCTTTACCAATAAAATTAAGGTAGTCTACGGGAGCTTTAAAATCCTGAGCAAAGGCATTGAACGAAATTAAAAGAACGAGTGGTAAGTTGGTTTCATCGGTTGGTAAAAATTGGTTATTGGTTTTTATAATGGTTAATATCGTTTAAAATGTTAATAGCTTCTTTAATGTAAACATCAATCTTAGCGGCTTTCATCCTGAATTCATTGGCACTTTTTCCATATTCATCATACTTAAGGGTGTCATCCGCATAAGATGTATTTTTAATAGAAAAATCCTGCTGTTTTTCGGCCGCGGCACTTATATCTTTCCAAATGGAATCCATACTGTGTACATCGGTAAAGACATTTTTAAAAGTAATAAGAAGTGGCTGCTTATTACTGTCATATAATTTGTAAATCTGAGCGTTAATAGTGTTTATGAGCTCAAAATCAGTGTTTTTTCCTGTCCTCGCTTTGCTCTGAGCTATAACCTCTGTATTTTTGGTATCGGGCATTTTGGTAAAAGATACATTAAAACTGATGCTGTCATTTTTAATCGCTGTAGGCATACTGCTTTCACGCGGAAAAAGATTGTCAAAAAACGCAGGGAGCTTCACATCCGGCACAATGCCAACGTACTGACTGCTTTTTCCTGTAACGCGGTAAAACTTATCCAGCGTAACCTTTACAAAATCTTCGTCATTGTTTTCTTCAAGTGGCAAAATAGTCTGCATAGTAGCTTTACCAAGTGTAGTGGTGCCTGCAATAAGCGCACGGTTGTAATCCTGCATAACACCTGCAAAAAACTCACTTGCAGATGCTGTAAATCCGTTTACAAGAACAACCATCGGGCCGTTGTACAGCATACCGCGATTATAATCTTTTACAACATTGTAGGATTTATTTTTATCGGTTACAATAGCGATCGGGCCAAAGTTGATAAACATGCCTGCCATGCGTATAACCTCATCCATAGAGCCGCCGCCATTATACTGAAGGTCTATGATAAGGCCTTTAATATTGTCTTTTTTAAGTTTGGCTACTTCTTTGGCTACATCATCGGCGCAGCCACGATTGGACTCATTATCAAAAGCGGTATAAAAGCTTGGTATTTTTATGTATCCTACAGGATCTTTGTCGCTCAGTACAAAACTGTATACACTATGGTCATCTACCTTCATTATTATTTTTTCAAGGCTTACAGAATAGATAGTTCCGTCTTTTTTGCGAAGCGTAAGTTGTACCTGCTTGTATGAATCTGACGAAACGATTTCTGTAATAGCTTCCAGTGATGTGCACGACACGGTATATTCGGTATTATTGGCAGCGAGTTTAATCAGCTGGTCACCTTTGTCTATTTTTTCGGTACGGTAGGCAGGGCCTCCGGGAACGAGTTCTTCTACAATGATCTCTTCTTTTTCGTTCTGGCTTACATACAGTCCTAACGAATAATTATCTGTAGATATCGACGAAACAAAAGAAGCTTTTTCGTTATAATTAAAGTAGGTTGAATGCGGATCGAAATAGTTACAGAATGTAGAAAAGAACAGGTTGTATACACTTGAGTCAAACCCTTCCGAAGGAGACAGCTGATTATCCAGCTTGCACAGGTAAGTGTCAAAAATTTTCTGTTTAGATATTTTGCCTAATGCTTCTATGTGCGTGGATAACGAATCCCTATTCTTGCTGATTTTAGCAACATCTTCAAGTATGTCGTATGTTATTTTTTTACGCAGAAATTTTTTTATCCTCTGCGCATCGGTATGAAAAGGATAATTTTTTTTGGAGTAATAAATAGTGTCCTTAGTAGTATAGGGAAGTGGTTCTTTACTAATCTCCAACACAAAATCACGGTTGCGCTGCAATGCGCTTTTATAAGCCGATATAAAATCGGAGAAAAAAGAGCAGTCATTGCCAGCCAATACGTAATCGTCTATTTTGTATTTGTGAACGGCGAGCTTATCATATTCCTGCTGAAGGAACAGGGTCTTGTTCTCGTCAAGTTCTTCCATAACGGTATTAAAAACGTAAACCGACAGACTATCGTCTACCGGTTTAGGTTTAAAATGCCTCTTTTGGAGAATATCATTTATCTTAGAAAATGTACTGCACGCTTTTACATTGTTTTGCGCCTGCAATGTGCAGGTTACTAATAAAGCCAGTGCCAGTATTTTATTCATAGTTTTATTTTTTGTAGAATGGCAGCTTCACCACTTGTGCAGGAATATCATTTTTCCTGATGCGGATGAAGATCTGGCTGCCCTCTGCTGCATATTCAGCAGGAACATAACCAAGGCCGATTCCTTTGTTTAGCGATGGCGCCATAGTACCCGATGTTACGATACCTATAACATTACCATCTTTATCTGTTATTTCATAATCATGCCTTGGTATACCTCTTTCGGTAAGCTCAAAGCCAACAAGTTTTTTTGCGACACCTTCTTCTTTTTGCTTTTTAAGCGCTTCAGCGTTGGTAAAATCTTTGTTGAATTTAGTAATCCATCCAAGACCTGCCTCAAGCGGCGAAGTAGTGTCGTTAATATCGTTTCCGTAAAGGCAGAAGCCCATTTCTAAACGTAGTGTATCACGCGCAGCAAGGCCAATTGGCTTAATACCAAATGCGGCTCCTGCTTCAAATACTTTGTTCCATAATGCTTCAACCTGATCGTTTTTCACGTAGATTTCAAAACCACCGCTGCCTGTATATCCTGTAGCAGAAATGATAACGTGCTCTACACCTGCAAAATCTGCTACTTCAAAGTGGTAGTATTTTATAGCAGAAAGATCTATAGATGTTAGCGGCTGCATAGCCTCAACAGCTTTAGGCCCCTGGATGGCAAGAAGCGAATAATCATCAGAGATGTTGCGCATGTCTACACCAAGATCGTTTTTAGACGAGATCCAGTTCCAGTCTTTTTCTATATTTGAAGCGTTTACCACTAAAAGGTACTGCTCTTCTTTCATCTTATAAACAATAAGGTCGTCCACAATGCCACCGTTATCGTTAGGAAGGCAAGAATACTGAGCCCTGCCTATTGTAAGCGTTGACGCATCATTAGAAGTTACCTTCTGGATAAGGTCAAGAGCTTTAGGGCCGCTTAGTAAAAATTCGCCCATGTGCGAAACATCAAAAACGCCTACACCGTTTCTTACGGTTTCGTGTTCAGCAGTTACTCCTTCATATTGAACAGGCATATTATAACCTGCAAACGGTACCATTTTGGCTCCAAGTCCCTCGTGAATGTGCGTTAGCGCAGTATTTTTCATTTTGTTTGTATAAATGGATTGAGGGCGCAAAATTATTGAAATTTACAAATTATACAGTGCATATTTTCAATAATTATCATTTATTTCACAACAAAAGATAATCTTTAAGCTCATTGTAACTTTTTATGCAAATTGACGATTTTTCTTTCTTCAGTAGTGGTTGTAACGATTTGGGCACAGGAATCTTAATGCCAAGCTCTTTTTCTACGCTTTCAGGAAATTTTACCGGATGCGCCGTTTCAAGGAAAATGCCTGTGTAGTTAGGGTTTTCGTCCATATATTGTTTGAGCCCAAGATACCCTACAGCCCCGTGTGGATCGGCCAAATAATTATGCTCTTTATATAATTTACTAATTGTAGCTAACGTCTGAGGATCACTGAACGAGTTGGAGGATAATTCCAGTTCCAGGCTCTCAAAACGTTTACCGAACAATTCCAGTATGCGTATAAAGTTGCTCGGATTACTTACATCCATAGCGTTAGACAGCGTTTCTATAGTTGGTGATGGTTTATAATCCTGCGTTTCCATAAAACGGGGAACGGTATCGTTCACATTAGTTGCCGCTATAAAGTGGGCTATCGGCAGGCCGATTTTTTTTGCCATTAACCCTGCACAAATGTTTCCAAAGTTTCCGCTGGGTACTGATACGGCTAAGGGCTTACCTAAATGCTTCAGCTGCTTGTAGACGAAGAAATAATAGAACATTTGTGGCAGCCAGCGCGCTATATTAATAGAGTTGGCCGAAGTGAGGTTAATATTCCTAAGTTCCTCATCTAAAAAGGCCTGCTTTGCCATATCCTGGCAGTCGTCAAAGCTGCCGTCTACTTCAAGAGCGGTAATATTCTGCCCCAAAGCCGTAAGCTGCTTTTCCTGAATGTTACTCACTTTACCAGACGGATACAGTATAAGTACATTTATACCCTCTACTCCCAGAAATCCACTGGCAACAGCGCCTCCTGTATCACCTGATGTCGCTACCAGTATAGTGATCTTTTTGTTTTCGTCCTGTGTAAAATAATTCAGGCAGCGTGACATAAAACGCGCGCCAACATCTTTAAAGGCAAGGGTAGGGCCGTGGTACAGTTCCAAAGCATAAATATACTTTTCGACTTCTATTGTAGGAAAGTCAAAAGACAAGGTTTCTTCCACGATTTTTTTCAGAATGTGCTGCGGAATCTCATCGCCTATAAACGGTGTGATGACTCTAAGAGCAATTTCGGTATTGCTATACTGCTCAATATTTTTAATGAATTCAGCATCCAGCTGCGGAATGCTTTCAGGGAAATACAATCCCTTATCAGGCGCAATCCCTGTAATGGCAGCGGATTTAAAGCTGGCTTTTATATCGTAGTCATTAAGGCTGTAGTACTTCATGATAGTATTTTTATACCCTGCGGGTTAATAGCTGATATATGAATTTCAAAAGGTATGTTGGTGTCCTGTAAGGCTTCAGCCATGGCCTGCGCTGTTTTTTGTGCTGTAACAACACCCTGCGACAAAGCAAATACAGATGGTCCTGATCCTGCAATACCACTTCCTAAAGCACCGCTATCGGCAGCAGCCTGCTTTAGCTGATTGAAATTAGGGATAAGCACAGATCGTATAGGCTCTATGAGTTCATCGTGTAGCGAGCGCCCTATGAGTCCGTAATCACTTGTGTAGAGCCCGCTTATCAGTCCGCCCAGGTTGCCACATTGTATAATAGCCTTTTTAAGCGGAATGTTTTCTTTTAGAACCGAACGTGCATCTTTAGTCTTCAATTCTATTTGCGGATGGATAACCGTTACATATAAATCTGATGGCGATGGAATGCTAATTATATCCAGCGGTGTATAACTGCGCACCAATGCAAAACCACCCAAGAGGACAGGGGCTACATTATCGGAATGGGGAGTTCCGCTGGCTAAAGCTTCACCCTGCATGGCATAGTATACCAGCTCTTTATTAGATATTGGATAACCGCATAACGCATTAATGCCAAATACCGCGCCTGCTGCACTTGCTGCACTGCTGCCTATACCGCTGCCCGCCTTTATCTTTTTATGGATGCTTATCTCAAAACCAAAATCGGGATTGAGTTTTTCTATAAAGGCAAGTGCAGCTACACCGGCAACATTATGTTTGGCATCCATAGGGAGGTTAGCCCCGGTAATCTCTTTTATACGAATGCCTTTTGTTTCTGTTCTGGCAATGATCATTTCGTCGCCAAAGTTTTCCAGGCAAAGGCCAAGCACATCAAACCCGCAGGAAACATTGGCTATGGTAGCAGGGCAAAATATTCTGATCTCGTTCATGTTGTTATTTGTTTCCTATTCGTATTACATCGGCAAAAATACCCGACGCTGTTACCGCTGCTCCCGCACCCGCACCTTTTATCTGCAAGGGCTGGTCTACATAACGGTCGGTATAAAAGAGGACAATATTATCTTTTCCTTCAAGGTTATAGAATGGATGCTCTTTCGGTATGAACTGAAGGCCAACATTAGCTTTTCCATTTTCGAATGATGCCACAAACTTCAGTCTTGAACCTTCTGATGCTGCCTTTTTATACAATTCATTAAAATGACCTGCATTTGTTTTGAGCGATTCAAAAAACGCATCAACGCTATCGGTGTCAAGGCATTCCTGTGGCAGGAAAGAACGGTTCTCTATATCGTCGATCTCCATTTCATAACCGCTTTCGCGGATAAGGATAACAAGTTTACGTTTTACATCAACGCCGCTAAGGTCAATTTTTGGGTCGGGTTCTGTGTAGCCTTCCACCTGTGCCTGTTTAACCACATCATAAAAAGAAGTATCCTCATTAAAGTTATTGAAGATAAAATTAAGGCTGCCGCTAAGCACCGCATGAATTTTATGCACCCTGTCACCCGATGCGACAAGGTTTTTCAGCGTGTCGATAATAGGTAACCCTGCACCAACATTAGTCTCAAACAAAAACGGGGCATTATACTGGCGCGACAGGTCTTTTAATTGCTTGTAATTTTGATATCCTGACGAACAGGCCACTTTGTTGCATGTTACTACAGCTATGTTTTGCGACAGGTAATCGGCATAGGTAGCAGCTACATCGTCACTTGCAGTGTTGTCTACAAATATGCTGTTACGCAGATTGAGTTCCTTAATATTTTTAATGAAGGCTATACCATCTGCTGTATGTGCATTCTCCAAAACCTCTTTGCGATCTGCCAGGTTAATACCATCTTCATCAAAATACATTTTGCGCGAGTTGGCAATGCCTATTACCCTAACATTCATCCTTAAATGCTCTTTAAGGTATTTTTTCTGCAATTGTATCTGTTCCAAAAATTTATCGCCCACATTACCTACGCCCATTACGAAGAGGTTTAGCTGGACAATATTGTCTTCAAAAAAAGTTTCGTGCAATGTGTTTAGCGCTTTCTTTACATCTTTTTTATCGATAACCGCTGAAATGTTCCTTTCAGACGCGCCCTGTGCAATAGCCCTGATGTTGATATTATTTTTACCAAGTGTGCTAAACATCTTACCACTCAGCCCCTGATGGTTTTTCATGTTTTCGCCTACAACAGCAATGATGGATAGCTCATTTTCCAATATCGCAGGTTTAATTTTTTGCTGTTTTATCTCAAAACTGAATTCGGCATCAATCGCTTTTTTAGCTTTTGCGGCGTCGTCTTCAACAATTCCTAAACAGATTGAATGTTCTGATGATGCCTGTGTAATAAATATCACATTTATGTTTTCTTTTGAGATTACCTCAAACAAACGTTTTGAGAATCCTGCTACACCTACCATGCCGGGGCCTTCAAGTGTTACTAATGTTGTATTATCAATGTTACTGATGCCACGAATAGGATTTGCACTCTTAACCTTCGGGTTGTTGTTAACGATGCTGCCATGCGCTTCAGGGTCGAAAGTGTTTCTGATGTGTAATGTTATGTTCTTAGCCAGTATAGGCTGGATAGTAGGTGGATACAATACTTTAGCACCAAAGTGTGACAGTTCCATTGCTTCTTCAAAAGAAATATGCTCAATAGGCTCAGCCTGTTTAACCAGTTTTGGGTTGGCGGTATAAATGCCGTTTACGTCAGTCCATATTTCGAGCGAAGCTAAATCAAGGGCCGCAGCGATAATAGCGGCAGTATAATCAGACCCTCCGCGTCCCAATGTAGTAGTATGCCCGTCTTCCGACTGTGCGATAAATCCCGGAATTATAATAACATCAGGTTTATTTTTATCAAAATAATGCTGTATGAGCAAGTTACTTATTTCAAAGTTTACCACCGCCTTACCAAAATGGCTATTGGTCTTAATAAGCTCACGGCTATCGGCTAAAGCTGTATTTTCATTTTGGGCTTTCAGTGTTTCGGAAATGATGTATGAAGATAATACTTCACCAAAAGAAAGGATAAGGTCTTTTGTCCTGTCGGATAATTCACCCAATAGAAAACACCCATCGAGCAGTGTTTCCAGATGGTTTACTTCCCGCATCACGTGGCTCAGTACTGCACTTTGTGCTGTAGCAGGTATAAGGCTTTTTACAGTATCTATGTGGCGGTGCTCAATTTCCTGAAGCAGCGCCTTGTATGTTTCATTTTTATGTGCTGCGTGTGTCGCAGCGTTGAGCAGCATATCGGTTATTCCGCCAAGGGCAGATACTACCACGATTAAAGGATAGTGCTGTTTTTTGCTTTTTATAATGCTTATGCACTTTGCTATATTTTCGGCATTAGCTACAGATGTACCGCCAAATTTTAGGATATTCATATAATTGTTTTTCAGGTAGATGTTGAGGACTAAACACAGGTTGTTCCTGTCATTTAAATTAAATGACCACAACGGGGCTATATGAAATGATTATACCCCTAACGGGGTTGTAGTTGTTGTAGTAGTAGTAATAGCAGCAAACCCAACAGTGGCCGGGGTATAGGAAGTTAAATATTTGTTGCTGTTTACTAACATATACTTACAAATGTAATAAATTTACATAGCTGTAAGACAAGCCTTAAGCTTTTTACGGAATTTTTAAAAAAGCACGCAAAACACTACACTATGAAAATTTTTGATGCACCGCGAATACGTCAGGCTGACGAAACCACAATTTTAAGACAGGGTATAACTTCTTTAGAACTAATGGAGCGAGCAGCCAATGAAGCTTTTTTGTGGATCAAGCAGCGATTTCCTGACAAGGAGACAGTGTTCAAAATTTTTTGCGGACGGGGTAACAATGGTGGCGATGGATTGGTAATTGCACGTAAGCTCCATGATGACGGTTATCTGGTAATCCTGCGTATTGTAGAGGGAACCGGAAACCCGACGCCTGACTTTTTAGCAAATTTTGAAAAACTGAAGCAAACAGGTTGCGAATTCAATACCGGCAAGCATTATAATTATAAAAAACATAAGCTTGTAGCTATTGATGCGCTGTTTGGAACTGGGCTTTCAAGGGAATTATCAGATGAGGTTAAAGAAGTAATTGACTTTATAAATGACAAAACAGCATTTGTACTTTCTATAGACATTCCGTCAGGTATGTTTTTAGACCGCCCTACATATTATGCCGTGCATAGTGATATTGTGCTTACTTTCCAATTTCCTAAGCTGGCGTTTTATCTGGCATCCAATTGTGAATTTACTAAAGAGGTCGTGATTCTCGATATTGGCCTTGACAAAGAATATACTGATGTTACACCGAGCAATTACTATTTTACAGACAAGTTTGATATCCTGAAACGTTACAAACCACTCCATCCGCATGCGCACAAAGGCACACAGGGGCATACACTTGTTATTGGCGGGAGTTATGGTAAGATAGGTTCGGTATGCCTTTCAGCAAAAGCGGCCCTTAAAAGTGGCAGCGGGTTAGTTACTGCTTACATACCTGAGTGTGGTTACAATGTACTACAGACTGCATTTCCTGAAGCAATGGTTTTAACGGACGGCGAAAAACATATTGCATCCATACATTTTGAACTGGAGCCTAAAGCTATTGGTGTTGGTATGGGAATAGGGCAGGAGCCCGAAACACAGCAGGCATTTGGAGAATTTTTAAAGAAACAGTCTAATCCCTTGGTTATAGATGCCGATGCCCTTAATATACTATCCTATAATAAAGAGTGGCTAAAGCTGCTGCCTGAAAATTCTATTCTTACCCCACATCCTAAAGAACTGGAAAGGCTTATGGGCGGCTGGAAAGATGATTTTGAAAAACTGGATAAGCTAAAGGCTTTATCGGCAACATATAAATTAATTATTGTGGCAAAAGATGCCAAAACGATGATTGTATATGGCGGTTCGGTGTATATCAATTCAACAGGAAATGCAGGATTGGCAACAGGCGGCAGCGGTGACGTGCTTACAGGTATCATTACAGGATTACTTGCACAATCATATAATCCTGTAGATGCTGCTATTTTTGGGGTGTTCCTGCATGGCCTCGCGGCAGATATTGGTGTAAAGGAAACATCAAAACAGGCATTTACAGCTTCTGATATTATCAGTTATATAGGTGAGGCTTATCTAAAAATAGAGTCGGAAATACATCAGAAATGAAAATTTACTAAAAATGTTGTTTTTTAATTATGGTTTATTGAATTTTGACCTTTCAAATTAACCACACGTATGGAAACAATACATTATATAAGCAGCGACCTCTTATCGCTTGAAATTGTTAACGATATCATTACCCAGGATAAGAAACTGGCGCTGTCTGAAGAGGCAAGGGCTAACATAGAAAAGTGCCGTAATTACCTTGATGAAAAGATGAAATCGCACAGCGATCCTATTTATGGCATCAACACAGGTTTTGGCTCGCTATATAATGTAAAAATATCTAATGAAAACTTATCGCAGCTACAGGAAAACCTTGTAAAATCGCATGCGTGCGGTACGGGAGAAGAAGTGCCAGAGGCTATCGTTAAGATCATGCTGCTGCTAAAGATTCAGTCGTTAAGCTATGGCCATTCGGGCGTTCAGCTCGAAACGGTAGAAAGGCTAATCGAGTTTTATAACAACGACATACTTCCTGTAATATACAACCAGGGTTCACTTGGTGCTTCGGGCGACCTTGCACCACTGGCACACCTTTCGCTTCCGTTATTAGGAGAGGGAGAGGTTTACATGGATGGTTTCCGCCAGCCGGCGGGCAAAGTGCTGGACAAAATGGGATGGAAACCTATCGTACTAAAATCTAAAGAAGGTCTTGCATTGCTCAATGGTACCCAGTTCATGAGCGCTTATGGTGTGTATGTCCTGCTTAAATCGGTTAAGCTTTCATACCTGGCAGATGTTATTGCAGCTGTTTCTCTTGAAGGTTTTGATGGCCGTATTGAGCCTTTTAATGAGCTTATTCACATGGTGCGCCCTCATAAAGGGCAGATTGTTACAGCCAAACGCTTCAACGAACTGCTGGAAGACAGCGAGATCATTGCGCAGGCAAAACAGCACGTTCAGGATCCATATTCTTTCCGTTGCATCCCTCAGGTGCATGGTGCGACAAAAGATACCATTGATTACGTTAAAAAGGTTTTCCGTACCGAGATCAACTCGGTTACTGATAACCCAAATATATTTATTGAGACTGACCAGATCATTTCAGGGGGTAACTTCCACGGACAGCCATTAGCGCTTACGCTGGACTTCTTAGGAATTGCCCTTGCAGAGCTTGGCAGCATTTCAGAAAGAAGGACGTACCAGCTTATTTCAGGACTTCGCGGATTGCCGCCTTTCCTTGTGAGCAACCCTGGGCTAAATTCAGGATTTATGATCCCGCAATATACGGCTGCAAGTATCGTGAGCCAGAACAAACAACTTGCAACACCTGCAAGTGTAGACAGTATCGTGTCAAGCAACGGACAGGAAGACCATGTTAGTATGGGTGCAAATGCTGCTACAAAAGCACTTAGGATTATTGAAAACCTGGAGCGCATATTAGCTATTGAGCTTATGAATGCATCGCAGGCAATAGAATTCAGGAGGCCACTTAAATCAAGTGAATTCCTTGAAGTATTCATTAAGTCGTATAGAGAAGAAGTTCCGTTAGTTACAGAAGACAGGATACTTCACTATGATATTGAAAACACAATATCTTTCCTTCATAACCTTCAGATAGACGAAACAGTATTTGAATAAATTTAGAAGGCTTCCAAAAAATTGGAAGCCTTCTATTTTAATCCGTCAGTGTTACTTCTATAACCATTCTGGCATAGCCCCTTTCTGTTTTAGGATGTGCTGTCCATTTTCCCTGTTTGTACGACCAACCTTCTTGAGCATCGCCAAATTCACTCATAAAGGATGGGCCGTAACCATATAGGTGAGCAGGAAATCCTATATCTTTACTAGAACCGTCTAATCGGTTTTCTGGTATTGCTAAATATTCTATAACCACAAAGAAGCCTTCATCCGGTACTATAATCGACACTTTAGAAAAGTCGACGTCAGCATTTTTCTGGCCTTTCTTTACTTTTACAAGAATGTTTTCGTTGTATAGATAATCGCCCGGGCTGCCATCAGTATTTGCAGTATATAGCCTGACATTAAATGTGTTGTCGTTATAGGCAAGTACTTTAAATTTTAGCTTATCAATATATTTTGAAGCATATTCAGTTTTGTAGAGGATATATTTTGCGAATAATAAAGTTCCGTTATTGCCGCCGCCTACGCCCATCCATGTATCTTTGGCTTTTTTTATTGGATTGATAACCAATGAGTTTTGTCTTTTTTTATTTCCAATTGCAATTTCTCCCAGTTCTATTGGTTTGGTGGCTAACGGGATAGTCGTTTTTATGTCAGAAAATTTGATAGCTGCGTTGGCAAACCCTACGGCACTCAAATGAATAATTGCAGAACCATCTGTTTGCGGCAATTGCAATAATCCATTTTCATCGGCGCTAAGCTCAATACCTTTTCCTTCTATGGAGACGTTTACGTAGGGGATAGGTTCATTAGTAGAGCCGTCAACGATTGTTGTTTTTATTTGGGCAAAAGATGAAAACGAAATAAAAGCCAGTAACAGCTGGTAAAGTGTAATGTGCATAGGTTTTTTAGTTTGGCTGTAAATAAAACTCTTTTTTATGAGATTTGTTCTACAGCAGACTATTTTTCTACTTTATATATCCAGTCTCTTACTGCAGCCTGAAGTTTCTCTTTTCTCGCATCTAATTCTTCCATACTTTTAAAGGTAATCTTTCTGCGGCCATCAGCATAATTGCCTTCAAGTATGCCAGATTCATTATCAATGATATTACCTGTAGGGAAGATAAGTAATACCTGGTCGCTTTTCCTGGTGTGGTAGACAACGATATCCCTTTTATAGTCTTTAGCGTCAAAATGGCCATTTGTGCATTGTAGTAAAATGCAGGAGCGTTCCATTTTATGTGTTCGCTGATTTCAGTAGATGTTTCAAGTACAGCCTTCCGTATCGCCTGCATCAATTCTTTCAGTGGATGCTGGGAATCAGTTATAAACTGTGTTACCTGTTCGGTATCAGATAGTTTTTGTTTTGCCATAAGGCTATTCTTCTTTTTGCTTTACCAAAAATACCTCGTCAATCCTTCTGAATTTTGGATTATTGGCAACGGTAATCCTTTGGGTATAAGAGCTGTCTTTTGCTTTTGTAATTTTTACAGTCATTGTGCCAATATCCAGTATCTTTTGGTTTTGGGCGACGGCAGAAGCAGTAGGGGTAACGGTGTAGGTGCAGTCGTCAAGCCATTTGATCTCAAAGTCAAAAGTCTCATCACTCTCTTCCATTCTTTCAGTCTGTTTGTCATCATTACGGGTAATGATGCAAACCTTTTTGCTTTTAGGATCGGTAACTTTAAAAGTACCGTTTTTAAATTTTCCGCAGGCACTCTGACTGTATCCGCCGATTGAGAATAAAAGTGTAATGGTAAATAGGGTTATAGTACGTTTCATGGTCTTAGTGTTTATATTATTCTGAAACTGAAAGTAATCAAAAGTCAAATCGTTGATTTTAAACAACTTCTTTCCTGCTGATTGTCCTCCGGTAATTACGAAATAAATATAATAAGAATACGCGGGTTTTTAACCAGTTTTAACGCACTTAAAGTAAATAAATAGCTACAATTCCTAAAGCAGCCGGAATTGCCTGTACAAATAATATTTTTTTCTGGACAGAGTATGCCCCATATAAACCTGCAACAAATACACAACCTAAAAAGAATGCAGCAACATTTATACTCCAGGCAGTGTTAGTTATGAGCAGCGACCAAATTAGGCCTGCTGCCAGAAATCCATTATACAAACCCTGATTAGCAGCCATAGCTTTTGTGGGATAAAACATTTCCTGAGGGAGTGTCCTGAATACCTTTCTGGCTCTTGTAAGCCAAGCAAACATCTCAAGCCATAAGATATAAATATGGATGAGCGCTACAAAGGCAATAATAACTTTGGCTGCTAAGTGCATGGCTGGCTTATTTAAATATTTTAAAATTCTTTTCTATGGCGCGTATCATTTCGCCGGCAATGTCTTTGTTTGTAGCGCCCTCAATACCTTCCAGTCCGGGTGAAGAGTTTACTTCTAAGAGCAGAGGTCCTTTAGATGAACGGATAATGTCTACGCCTGCTACTTTTAAGTTCATAGCTTTGGCCGCTTTGATCGCTATACGTTTTTCTTCAACAGTTGGGCGTATTACAGATGCTGTTCCGCCAAGGTGAATATTTGCCCTGAATTCTCCAGGCAGTGCTTCACGCTGAATAGTTGCCACAACTTTACCGTCTATAACAAAAAGGCGAAGGTCTTTACCGTTGGCCTCTTTAATAAACTCCTGTACAAGTATATTGGCATTAAGGCTTTTAAAGGCATTAATAACACTTTCTGCTGCTTTTTTAGTCTCCGCTAATACAACGCCTTTACCTTGAGTACCTTCAAGAAGTTTTACGATAAGGGGAGGTCCGCCTACCATCTGGATAAGGTCGTTAGTGTCAAGAGGAGAATTTGCAAATCCTGTAGTAGGAATATCTACACCGCTGTTAAGCAAAAGCTGAAGTGAATATAACTTGTCCCTTGACTGCGTAATAGCGGATGATGAGTTAAGCGAAAATACCTTAAGCGCCTCAAAATGACGCGTAAGTGCGCATCCGTAAAAGGTCATGCTCGGCCGTATACGAGGAATAACAGCATCAAAATCATTTAGTATTTTTCCGCCACGGTAATGTATTTCCGGCGTATGGGCATCAAGCTTCATGTAGCAGTATTTCAGGTTAAGAAAGTGCATTTCATGCCCTCTCATTTCACCTGCTTCCATTATGCGCCTGTTGCTGTAAAGTTCGGGGTTGCTGGCTAAAAGGCCAATGCGCAATCCTTTCTTTTCTTCGTTATTGTTGTTGTAATATTCTTTTATTTTTTCCTGCGTAGGCTGGCCTAAAAGGTATTTCTGCTCAGGGTCTACCAGTATGCGCCCGCTCATGGCTTCGCGGCCTAAGAGCATCCTGAAACCCATAGAGTCACGATTTGTAAGGGTAAGCTCTACATCCCATTTTGCCTCGCCAATCTCTATACCCGTTTTTATTACATAGCGCTGCTCACGATAGCCGCTGGAACTTTTAACAACGCGCTTATCTACAAGCGGTGCCTGACAATGTATAATAGTTTTTGAATTATTCTGGATTGGGTTGATATCAAATTTTACCCAGTTTTCTCCATCTTTCTGGAAAGGGGAGATGTTAATAGCGTGAAGCGCAGAGGTCTTTGCTCCCGAGTCTACACGCGCTTTAATGACAGGTATCCCCAACGACGGAAATGCGCACCATTCTTCACTACCTACAATTACTTTGTCAAGCATTTTAATACAATTTGTAAACTAAATTACTACTTTTTTTAATTGTAAAAAGGCTTAGTCTTTTTTTTGGCAAAATTTAATGATATCGTAATGAATAGAAATGAAAATTCAGATGTAAAAATCTTATTTTCAGTTTTTTGTGAATTAGATTGATTCATTATAAATTAAAGCTGGTTACAATTCGTCCATAAAAAAATCCCGCTATCTGTAAAGACGCGGGATTTAGTTTTATCGAATATCCGAAAGATTAACTTCCTGAATTTTCTGCTTTTTTAATGGTAACGGCAAGTTCTGTACCGTTAGCATCAAGATCCATAAAGATCTCATCACCTATTGATATTTTAGAAGTGATGATCTCTTCTGCAAGAGTGTCTTCAACATATTTCTGGATGGCACGTTTAAGTGGTCTTGCTCCATATTGTTTGTCAAATCCTTTCTCTGCAATAAAACTTTTAGCTTCAGGAGATAATGCAATGTTGTAACCAAGATCTTTTATTCTTCCGTAAAGTTTTTCAAGTTCAATATCTATAATAAGATCGATATGTTCTTTATCAAGAGCGTTAAACACAATAATGTCATCTATCCTGTTAATGAACTCAGGTGCAAAGGTTTTTTTAAGAGCAGCTTCAATAACACCTTTTGTGTGATCGTCTGCCTGTGCCTTTTTGGCAGCGGTACCAAAACCAACACCTTGACCGAAATCTTTCAGCTGGCGTGCACCAACGTTTGATGTCATTATGATGATCGTGTTCTTGAAGTCAATTTTGCGGCCCAGGCTATCGGTCAGATAACCATCATCCAATACCTGAAGCAGCATATTGAACACGTCAGGATGTGCTTTTTCGATCTCATCAAGAAGCACTACACAATATGGTTTTCTTCTCACTTTTTCAGTAAGCTGTCCACCTTCTTCATAGCCTACATATCCCGGAGGCGCTCCTACAAGCCTTGAGATTGCAAATTTTTCCATGTATTCGCTCATGTCAATACGTATAAGTGCATCTTCAGAGTCAAATAATTCTTTTGCGATTACTTTGGCCAGCTGGGTTTTACCTACACCTGTCTGACCAAGGAAGATAAATGAACCAATCGGTTTGTTAGGGTCTTTAAGACCTGCACGGTTACGCTGTATAGACTTGGCAATTTTTTGAACCGCCTCATCCTGCCCGATAACTTTACCTTTAATAAGCTCAGGAAGCTTAGAAAGTTTGTTGCTTTCGGTTTGAGCTATACGATTTACAGGAATACCCGTCATCATAGATACTACATCTGCCACATTGTCTTCTGTAACGGTAACGCGGTTGTTTTTAGAATCTTCTTCCCATTGTTCCTGAGCTATGGCAAGGTCTTTTTCAATACGTTTTTCGTCATCGCGAAGTTTGGCCGCTTCCTCATATTTCTGTTTCTTAACTACAGAATTTTTGAGTTCTCTAACTTCTTCAAGTTGTCTTTCAAGATCAAGGATCTGTTTAGGAACATCAATGTTTGTAATGTGTACTCGCGATCCTGCTTCGTCAAGGGCGTCAATAGCCTTGTCTGGGAGGAAACGCTCGCTCATATACCTGTCAGTCAGTTTTACACAAGCCTCAATAGCTTCCTGTGTATAAATTACATTGTGGTGATCTTCATATTTGTTTTTGATGTTGTTAAGGATAGTAATAGTTTCGGGTACTGTTGTAGGCTCTACAATTACCTTCTGGAAACGGCGCTCAAGAGCTCCGTCTTTTTCTATATACTGTCTGTACTCATCAAGAGTTGTAGCACCGATGCATTGGATTTCGCCTCTTGCAAGAGCCGGCTTAAACATATTGCTCGCGTCAAGAGAGCCTGTAGCTCCACCTGCACCTACAATAGTGTGTATCTCGTCAATAAATAAGATAATATCGTCGTTTTTTTCAAGCTCGTTCATCACGGCTTTCATACGCTCTTCAAACTGTCCACGGTATTTAGTTCCCGCCACTAAGCTGGCAAGGTCTAAAGTAACTACGCGTTTGTTGAAAAGGATACGCGATACTTTTTTCTGGATAATGCGCAGTGCAAGTCCTTCAGCAATTGCCGATTTACCTACTCCCGGCTCACCTATAAGCAGCGGATTGTTTTTCTTTCTTCTGCTCAATATCTGCGAAACACGTTCAATTTCCTTTTCACGGCCCACTACCGGGTCTAATTTGCCTTCTTCTGCAAGTTCTGTAAGGTCACGGCCAAAATTGTCAAGAACAGGCGTTTTTGATTTTTTGTTGGCTTTAGCGTTGCCTGAAGAAGGATTGTTGAAGTTGCTTTCGCGCATACTGTCATCTTGTCCTGCATCGTCGTTATATGACTCTGCTTTAGGAAGGTTTTCTAGGTATTCTTCTTCGTTTGATGTCATACTGATAAATTGTTCTTTAACGGTTTCGTAATCGATTTTTAGTTTGTTAAGCAATTTTGTAGTAGGGTCATTTTCGTTGCGTAAAATGCACAACAATAAATGAGCTGTGCTTATAGAGGTGCTCTGGAAAACCTTAGCTTCAAGAAATGTGGTTCTTAAAGCGCGTTCTGCCTGTCGCGTTAAGTGAAGGTTTTTCTTCTCATTATTGCGTTCAGCACTAGGATTAGCGGGGCTTAATATCTCTACTTTTCGGCGTAAATGATCCAGGTCAACAGAAATGTTGTTTAAAATGGAAATGGCTTTGCCATTCCCGTCTCTCAAAATTCCTAACATTAAATGCTCAGTACCAATAAAGTCATGACCTAACCTAAGCGCTTCTTCCTTGCTGTAGGTAATAACGTCTTTGACCCTTGGTGAAAAATTATCATCCATAATGTTATTTTTGATAGTATATATTAACTATTTGATTTAAGAATTTACAAAAACCATACCTAATTAAAAGTACTGACAGCACGGCTATATGTATGTTATGCTAAGAGACGAAAAAAAAGCCGAAAATAAAAGCGTTTTTGCAATAGTTTATCAACTTTTGGGGAATAATATGATGTTAATAAAACGTTGAAATAATTAGTTTTTGCGGTTTATAATCCTGAGAAAATTGCGTATATTGGCACGTTTTGTAATAACTATAATTTTTTAATATAACTACTTATGTCTGAAGGAGAAAAGTTAATTCCTATTAACATCGAAGACCAAATGAAGTCGGCATACATCGATTATTCGATGTCTGTAATCGTGTCAAGGGCGCTTCCAGATGTTAGAGATGGCTTGAAACCCGTACACCGAAGAGTACTTTATGGAATGTATGAACTGGGCGTTCTTTCTAACAGAGCCCACAAAAAATCGGCGAGGATCGTAGGTGAGGTATTAGGTAAATACCACCCGCACGGAGATACATCGGTATATGATGCCATGGTGCGTATGGCTCAGGAATGGAGCTTACGTTACCTGTTGGTAGACGGCCAGGGTAACTTTGGTTCAGTAGATGGCGACAGCCCGGCAGCAATGCGTTATACAGAAGCAAGGATGCGTAAGATATCTGAAGAGATAATGGCAGACCTTGACAAAGAAACAGTAGATTTCCAGCTTAACTTTGATGATACTTTACAGGAGCCAACTGTAATGCCTACAAGGGTACCAAATCTTTTGATCAATGGTGCATCTGGTATTGCGGTAGGTATGGCGACTAATATGGCGCCTCACAACCTTACTGAAGTCATCGACGGTACGCTTGCTTATATAGACAATACAGAGATAGAAATTGACGAGCTTATTAACTATGTAAAAGCACCCGATTTTCCAACCGGGGGTACAATATATGGTTACGAAGGTGTTCGTGAAGCCTTCAAAACAGGACGTGGACGTGTGGTTATGCGTGCAAAGACTGCTTTTGAAGAAGTAGAAGGCAGAGAGTGCATCATTGTTACCGAAATACCTTATCAGGTAAACAAGGCAGACATGATCAAGAAGACTGCCGACATGGTTAACGAAAAGAAAATTGAAGGTATTGCCAACATCCGTGATGAATCGGACAGGAATGGTATGCGTATCGTTTATATCCTTAAGCGAGATGCGGTTCCTAATGTAGTGCTTAATACACTTTATAAATATACGCAGCTGCAGTCTTCGTTCAGTGTAAATAACATTGCGCTTGTTAACGGCAGGCCGCAAATGCTTAACCTGAAAGATCTTATCCACTACTTTGTAGAGCACAGGCATGATGTAGTTGTAAGAAGGACACAGTATGAACTTCGTAAGGCTGAAGAGCGTGCACACATATTAGAAGGTTTAATTATCGCATCAGATAATATAGATGAGGTAATTGCGCTTATACGCGGCTCTAAAGACGGTGAAGAAGCGCGTGGTAAATTAATGGAGCGCTTTAAGCTTTCAGAAATCCAGGCTCGTGCTATTGTTGAGATGCGTCTGCGTCAGCTTACAGGACTGGAGCAGGATAAGCTTCGTGCAGAGTATGAAGAGATCATGAAATTAATAGCTGAATTAAAAGCTCTTTTAGCAAGTAAAGAGCTAAGAATGGAGCTTATTAAAACAGAACTTATAGAAATAAGGGATAAATATGGTGATGCCCGCCGTTCTCAGATTGAGTATGCTGGTGGCGACGTAAGTATTGAAGACCTTATTGCCGATGAGAATGTTGTTATCACAATTTCTCATGCCGGCTATATCAAACGTACACCACTTAGCGAATACAAAACGCAAAACAGGGGTGGTGTAGGTCAAAAAGGAGTGGCAACACGTGACCAGGATTACCTGGAACACCTGTTTGTAGCTACAAACCATAACTACATGTTGTTCTTTACCCAAAAAGGTAAATGTTTCTGGATGCGTGTTTACGAAATTCCGGAAGGTAACAAAACGAGTAAAGGCCGTGCAATACAAAACCTTATCAATATCGAGAACGATGATAAGGTAAAAGCATTTATTTGCACGCAGGATCTTAAGAACGAAGAGTACATCAATAATCATTATGTGATAATGGCAACCAAGAAAGGTATCGTTAAGAAAACCCTTCTTGAGCAATATTCACGCCCAAGGTTAAACGGTATTGCCGCGATTACCATCAGGGAAGATGATGAGCTGCTAGAAGCTAAACTTACCACGGGTGAAAGCCAGGTGCTTATCGCTGTAAAATCGGGTAAATTGGTGCGTTTTGAAGAAGGTAAAACCAGACCTATGGGTCGTAGTGCTTCTGGTGTACGTGGAATTACCCTTGCTGATGATAGCGATGAGGTGATTGGTATGGTATCTGTAAACGATATGAACAGCGAGATCCTTGTTGTGTCTGAAAACGGATACGGTAAGCGTTCGAGCCTTGATGATTACAGGATAACTAACCGTGGTGGTAAAGGTGTTAAAACACTAAATATTACCGATAAAACCGGTAAGCTTGTATCTATTAACGGTGTTACCGATGCAGATGACCTTATGATCATCAACAAATCAGGGCTTACAATACGTATGATGGTATCTGATCTTAGGGTTATGGGCCGTGCTACGCAGGGTGTACGCCTTATTAATATCAAAGGAAACGATTCTATCGCTGCTGTAACAAAAGTAGTGCGTGAAGAAGATGCGATCGAAGAAGTCCTTGAAGAACTTGGCGGGGAAGGTGCAGAAAATGGCGTTACAGGTTTTATAGCTGAAAGCGGTGATGATGCATCTGCCGAAAGCACTGAAGAAGAACAAACAGAAGAATAATAAAAATAATACTATGAAAATTAAATATGCAATTGCTGCGTCTTTACTACTTTCTATAGGAGCTTATGCACAAAAGGAAGAACTAAAGGCGCTTAAAAAACTTGACGATAAGGAAAAACCAACTCCTGCTGATTTTACAGAGTATAAAAGGCTGTTAGATGTTGCAGAGCCTAAAATTGGTGCTGCAACTCCTGAACAACAGGCTGAATTTAATTACTATAAGGGTAGTTATGCTTTAGCTTCTATGATGATGAATCCTGCAACAGGCGGTACTAATTTTCCTTTGGCTCTTGAAAGTTTCAACAAAGTACTTGAACTTGAGAAAACAGGAAAGAAAAAATATACCGAAGAGATACAAAAGGAAGTTCTGCCTGAAATGAAAACTGCTGCTGTAACAATGGCGCAACAATTGGGCGACAAAAAAATGTTTAAGGAGTCTTCAATGGCTTATTATGCAGCTTATCAGGTAGATCAAAAGGATTATGCTATTCTTTACAATGCTGCGGCATCTTCAGTTAATGCTCAGGATTGGGATAATGCACTTAAGTATTATGAAATTCTTGATAAAAGTGGTTTTACAGGAGAGAGCACTGTGTATGTAGCGACTAATAAAGCTACAAATACGGTGGAAGGTTTTCCAAACAAAAACACAAGGGATATTGCTATAAAAGGCGGGCAATACATACTGCCTAAAGAAGAGAAAGTACCTTCTGTTAAAGGTGAAATCGTTAAGAACATCGCTCTTATCTATAACATGAAAGGCGATACCGAAAAAGCTAAGGCTGCTTTTGCTAATGCAAGGAAGACAAGTCCTAACGATACAAGCCTTATGCTTGGTGAAGCAGAAATTTACCTGAAAGCTAAAGATATGGTTAAGTATAAAGAGATCATTAAAGAAGTGGTGGCAAAAACACCAAATGATCCTATTTTGTTTTTTAACCTTGGTGTGGTTACTTCTGATGCAGATCCTGCAGAAGCTATGGGGTATTATAAAAAAGCTCTTGAACTAAAGCCCGACTATATTGACCCAAACATCAACCTTGGTGTACTTATGCTTAAGGATGAGCAAAAGATCGTTGACCAGATGAATAAGCTTGGAACAAGTGCGGCAGATAACAAACGTTATGATGCGCTTAAAAAACAAAGGGATGATCTTTATATTAAGGCACTTCCTTATTTTGAAAAAGCAAATAAGATAGATCCTAATAATAAAGATGTTATTTCTTTACTTGCAGGTGTTTATCAGGCGCTTGACAGGCAGGCTGAATATAAAGCAATGAAAGCTAAATTATAAGTAGCTATAAGCATCAAAAAAAATGCCTCCTTGAAAAAGGAGGCATTTTTTTGTGGTATGATTAAAGATTATCTTAATTGTGCGCCTGTTTCTTTTTCCAGGTTTTGCCTAATCTTGTTCATTATCTTGTCTATTTGCTCGTCTGTAAGTGTTTTTGAGCTATCCTGAAGCATAAAACTCACGGCATAAGACTTTTTGCCTTCCGGCAGATTGTTTCCTTCGTAGACATCAAAAAGGCTCACGTCTTTTAGTAACGACTTTTCTGCCTGCTTTGCAACAGAGTATATACTTTCAAAGGATACCTGCTCATCTACAAGAAGTGCTAGGTCTCTTCGTACTTCAGGGAATTTAGAAATTTCTGTGTACTTTATCTTTCCTGACACGAGTTTAATAATGGCATCCCAGTTAAAATCGGCAAAGAAAACTTCCTGCTTAATATCAAAGTGCTTAAGGATCGATTTTTTGATCGTACCAAATTCAACGATAGTTTCGTTACCAGCTGCAAGCGCAATACCTTCTGCAAATATGTAATTAGCTATTGGCTGAGTCTGTACCTTAGTAATTCCTAATCGGGTTGTAATAAGATTTACATAGCCCTTAAACATAAAGAAATCTGTAGGTTTTTGAGCGTACGACCAGCTTTCATTAAGTCGGTTACCTGTTACAGTAAGTGTTAGGTGTTTGTTCTCATCATAACCTGAAGGTAGTTTATGATATGTTTTTCCAAATTCAAACAGTTTAAGGTCGGCCCTCCTGCGGTTGATGTTGAATGATATGGCCTCAAGTGCACTGAACAATAGTGACTGCCTCATCGCAGAAAGATCACTGCTCAACGGGTTAAGCATTGTAACGTTAAACTCTTCCTTAAGATTTTCAGACAATTTTACGTATTCAGGTGTGGTAAGCGAGTTGGCCATCATTTCGTTGAAACCAAGTGATACCATTTGTGAACCTATAATATTCTGTAATTTGTAATCTTCATTACGTGCAGAATTAGATATAGATGCATTAAGCTTTTGTGTAAACGTTATGTTGTTGTATCCGTAAACCCTAAGGATCTCTTCGATAACATCAATCTCTCTTGTTACATCTACACGGTATGCAGGTACAACAAGGCCAAGGCCGGCGTCTGACATATTGTTGATCTTAATATCCAGGGATACCAATATCTTCTTGATTGTTTCTTTAGGAAGTTCCTGTCCTATAACGCGTTTTACATTGGCAAAATTAAGCACTACAGGGAAATCTTCTGTCTTTTTAGGGTATATATCAATAACGTCAGATGTTATCTCGCCGCCTGCAGTCTCCTGAATAAGGATTGCAGCTCTTTTTAGCGCATATTCTGTAATTGTTGGATCTATTCCTCTTTCAAAACGGAAAGATGCATCTGTGCTTAGTCCGTGGCGTTTGGCTGTTTTACGGATAGAAACAGGATTAAAATAAGCACTTTCAAGGAATATAGTAGAAGTCTGTTCTGTTACTCCCGAATTTTTTCCTCCAAAAACACCTGCAATACACATAGGGCCTGTTTCATCGCAAATCATCAGGTCTTCTTCGTGTAATGTTCTTTCTACGTCGTCAAGGGTTACAAATTTTGTTCCGGCAGGTACCGTTTTCACAATAACCTTATTGCCTTTTATTTTGGCAGCATCAAATGCGTGTAGCGGCTGTCCAAGTTCATGCAACACATAATTGGTAACATCTACAATATTGTTTTTCGGGATAAGTCCAATGGCTTTAAGTCTGTTCTGAAGCCATGCAGGAGACGGTTTAACTGTGATGCCTGAAATAGTAACACCGCAATATCTTGGAGCAAGTTTTCCATCTTCAACCTTTACGTCCATTTTAAGGGTACGTTTGTCTATCCTGAAATTGCTTACAGAAGGAGTAATAAGTTCTGTGTTTACGTTTTTTTGCGTAAGTCCGGCGCGCAGGTCTCTTGCAACACCCCAGTGGCTCATGGCATCGGCGCGGTTTGGCGTAAGTCCAATTTCGAAAACTTCATCGCTCTCGATATTGAATATTTTAGAGGCCGGTGTTCCCGGTTTAAGGTCTTCGTTAAGTACAAGGATGCCGTCATGTCCTTCGCCAAGGCCAAGTTCATCTTCGGCACATATCATGCCGTGGCTCTCTTCGCCTCTTATTTTTCCTTTTTTTATTTGGAATGCGTTACCTTCTTTATCATAAAGGGTAGTTCCTATGGTTGCAACGGGAACTTTTTGTCCGGCAGCAACGTTAGGTGCGCCGCATACAATTTGCACAGGAGTGCCATTGCCAAGATCTACAGTGGTAACCCTCAATCTGTCGGCATTAGGATGCTGAACGCAGTTAAGCACATGTCCTACCACAACGCCTTCAAGCCCGCCTTTAAGCGACTCAAATTTGTCTACACCTTCTACTTCGAGACCAAGGTCGGTAAGCAGGGCAGCAGTTTCTTCAGATTTCCAGTCTAATTTTATAAATTGTTTTAACCAGTTATAGGATATAAGCATTTGTAGTTTATTTTAAAAGCATGCAAAGATAAGGATTGCAGTTTTGTTATGCGAATTTATAAATAGAAAAAGATGGTGTGTTAAAGATTGTTTAGCGCCTCCACCTGTGCCACCATTTCATTGAAAATTTCAGTTGTGGAGCTAAGTTTAATTTTTGGAGCCGATTGGCCCGCCCACATATTTGTCATCTGGTTATTGTCGTTCTTTTGCGCTGATGCCCTTATGGAACCGGTTAGGCTGTTCTGTACAGGATAATCAGGAACAGGCAATCCGGATTTTTCAATCTCATCCATAAAAGTATTCCTGATGCCGCGTGCCCATCGCCCTGAAAAGGCTCTGGTCAGCATTGTATCGGTATCAGAATAATTTAGAACAGCCTTTTTGTATAATGGTATTGCCACACTTTCACCGGTGGCGATAAAGGCAGTGCCTATTTGCACCGCAGATGCTCCAAGAGCAAAAGCTGCATTTATGGTCTTTCCATCATTTATTGCTCCCGAAGCCAATACAGGCAAACCGGTTCTCTCAATAATTTGCGGAACAAGTGCAATAACGCCTACATTTGGTAGATTTCCCTTTATAAAACTGCCCCTATGGCCTCCCGCTTCTATACCCTGGGCTGTAATGGCATCGATATTTTTTTCTTTGAGCAGAAGGGCTTCTTCAACACAGGTTGCAGTGCCAATCAGGATCGTACAATTGTTTTTAAAACGTCCAATGATGTCATCGGATAAAATGCCGAACGTAAAACTTACGATTGGAATATTTTCGTTAATTAATATATCTATCTGTTCTTTATAAGAATAAAACCGGAATGCTGATGGATCTGAACGGTTGAAAGAAGCATTATTATCATTGCCCAGCTTCTCTAAAAAGTCAAGCATTGTATTAGCTTCATTATGGTTAATAGCGCCGATGTTGTGGGCAAAAAGATTAACTGCAAATGGTTTTGAAGTAAGCAATTTTGTTTTTTGTATCAGCTCCAGTGTTTTTTCGGGGGAAAGCCCACCCACGGGCAGCGATCCAAGTCCGCCGCTATTAGAAATTGCAGCAACCATCTCGGGAGATGTAACACCAAGCATAGGAGCCTGTACTATTGGATTGACTAGTCCTAAAATAGGTTGACTATTTTTGATTATACAAATTTGGTAAAAGTTCAGGCATTTTCAAGATGTCTGA